>NC_007760.1:2313000-2629000 GCF_000013385.1 Anaeromyxobacter dehalogenans 2CP-C | reverse complement strand
CACGAGCAGGCGACCTGGTTTTCACCTACGAAGCGACGCTCAATCGGTACGCGATCATTCCGAATGGGTTCAGGGGATGTCTGGGCCGGCGGATGGCGCTCATCCGTCCGAACCTGGCGCGGGTAGACCCTCGATTCCTGCACTACTACTTCTTCACGCCCGAGTGGCGAGAGGTCGTCCGAAAGAACACGCTCGCGGGTGCGACGGTAGATCGCCTGCCGCTGACAAAATTCCCGGAGTTTCCGGTACGAGTCCCCTCGCTTTCGGAGCAGCGTCGCATTGCGAGAGTCTTGGCCGCCTACGATGGCCTCATCGATAACAGCAAGCGCCGCATCGGGGTGCTCGAACGGATGGCGCGTGCGCTCTATCGCGAGTGGTTCGTGCTGTTCCGTTACCCAGGGGCGCAAACGACATCCCGGATGTCGACGCGGATTGGACGCGTTCCACGAGATTGGGTCCTTCGCTCACCAAAGGAGATTGCGGAGGTTCAGTACGGATTTCCTTTCAAGTCGGCGCTCTTCTCTGAGGACTCGGCCGCAGGAACACCCGTTGTTCGGATTCGCGACATCCCTGTCGGTCGTTCGGAAACGTATACGACCGAGCCCGCCGCCTCGAGATACGAGATTCAAAACGGCGACGTCCTTGTCGGCATGGATGGGGACTTTCACATGTGCATCTGGTCGAGCGGGCGAGCGCTTCAGAACCAGCGCGTTGCCCGCTTCCGTCCGTCGGGAGAGTGGTCCGCACTTCACCTGCTCCTTGCGCTTACCGCGCCGGTTCAGGCGCTGAACCGAGCGATCATCGGTACGACTGTTGCCCACCTTGGGGACTCCCACATCCGTGGCATTCTGCTAGGGGAGCCACCGCCGCCTGTGCTGGCGAGGGCCAAGGAAGTGTTCGAACCTATCGGGCGCGAAATCGCGACACTCCAGCAGCGGATTCGGAACCTCCGAGCGACGCGCGACCTGCTGCTACCTCGGTTGATGGCCGGACAACTCTCAGCGGGTTAGGGTGCATGACCGCCAACGCCTACAGCGAACTGGCACTTGTCGAAGCGGCGGCGATGGACGTCCTCGCCGCGCTTCAGTGGTCGGCAGCATCGGGGGCGGACGAGGTATTTGGCTCATCAGGTACGCTCGGGCGCGAGTCCGATCGCGACGTGGCGCTAGTGCGTCGCCTCCGTCATGCGCTAGCGAAGCTGAACCCGGGAACACCGCCCTCAGGAGTGGACACCGCCATCGACGAACTGCTTCGTGACCGTACGGCGATGGATCCGGCAGGCGCGAATCGCGAGGTGCATCGTCTCCTGAGCGAGGGGGTGAAGGTCACCGTGCGGGACCCGCGCACCGGCCAGAATGAACTGCGCACGGTGCGGGTCGTCGACTGGGACCACCCGACGGAGAATGACTTCCTCGCGGTCGAGCAGTTCGCAGTTAGGGGTGCCCTCTATAAATGTATCCCGGATATCGTTCTGTTCGTGAACGGTCTCCCACTCGTGGTAATTGAGTTGAAGAAGCCGGGCGTTCCAACTCGCCAAGCGTTTGATGAGAACCTCACAAGCTACAAACACGCTCAGAACGGGGTTCCGCAGCTGTTTGCGTTCAACGCGCTCCTGATCGCGTCCAACGGAACTGAAGCGAAAGTAGGCTCGCTGACCGCGGACTGGGGTCGCTTCTTCGATTGGAAGCGGGTCGACCGTGAGGACGAACCGAGGCGCATCTCGATGGAGGTTCTGCTGCGTGGAACGTGCGAGAAGGGACGCCTCTTGGACCTCGTTCGTAACTTCTCGCTCTTCTCCGAGCACAAGACGGGCCTCACGAAGATTCTCGCTCAGAACCATCAGTTCCTTGGCGTGAACAACGCCATCGCGGCGACGCTGAAGGCTCGGCAGGAGGGGCACGGGCGCGGCGGCGTGTTCTGGCAGACGCAGGGCAGCGGCAAGAGCTTCTCGATGGTCTTCTACGCGCAAAAGATTTTGCGCACGGTCCCTGGAAACTGGACGTTCGTTGTCGTCACGGACCGGGTGGAACTGGACGACCAGATCGCGAAGACGTTCGCTGCGTGCGGAGCAGTGGAGGACGCTGCGGCGTGCCATGCGACCACGGGTGAGAACCTCCGCGACTTGCTCCGCGGTAACCACCGTTACGTCTTCACTCTCATCCACAAATTCCAGACGATGGAGGTCTTGAACGATCGTCGGGAGATCATCGTAATCGTCGACGAGGCCCACCGGACCCAGTACGACCAACTTGCGATGAACATGCGCGCGGCGCTGCCGAACGCGATGTTCGTTGCGTTCACCGGCACGCCGTTGATTGCTACTGAGGAAAAGACAAGAGAGGTCTTTGGCGACTACGTCTCCATTTACGACTTCCAGCAGTCGATTGAGGACGGGGCTACCGTCCGCCTCTTCTACGAGAACCGGACGCCCGAACTGCGGCTCGCGAACCCCGACCTGAACGACGAGTTGTATGACGTCATCGACGCCGCCGCTCTTGACGCGGAGAACGAGGCGCGCCTCCAGAAACTCCTCGGACAGAAGTACCATCTCATTACTCGGGACGACCGGCTCGACACGGTCGCTAAGGACATCGTCCAGCACTTCCTCGCTCGCGGCTTCCAGGGGAAGGCGATGGTCGTCTCAATCGACAAGGCGACCGCAATTCGGACGCACGATAAGGTGCGACGTGAGTGGGATGCCGAGCGCGAGCGAGTGAAAGCTGCACTCCGGGACTACGAGAAGGCCCCGGAGGAGCAGGCGCGGTTGTCAGACCGCCTGAAGCGGCTCGACACGGTCGATATGGCCGTCATCGTGTCGCCGGGCCAGAACGAGATCGAGGAGATGCAGAAGCTCGGGCTCGATATCGTTCCGCACCGGACGCGGATGGTCCAGTCGCAGCCGTCCCTTGACGAAAAGTTCAAAGACCCCGAGGACCCGCTCGCTCTCGTTTTTGTTTGCGCGATGTGGCTCACAGGGTTCGACGCGCCGAGCTGCTCGACAGTCTACCTGGACAAGCCGATGCGGAACCACACCCTGATGCAGACGATCGCGAGGGCGAACCGCGTCTACCCCGGTAAGCACAGCGGCGTCATCGTGGACTACGCGAACGTCTTTCAGTCGCTGGAGAAGGCGCTAGCCATCTATGGTGCAGGCACCGGCGGCCGGACGCCTGTCCGCGACAAGGAGGACCTCGTTGACGAGCTACGCTCTGCGCTAGCGGCGCTGGACGCCTTCTGCAAGTCGGCGCGGGTGAGCCTGTCTGGCATCGAGGAGAGTCACAACGCCATCGAGAGGCTCACACGGGTTGGGGAGGCGGTGAACGCGCTCCTGTCCCCGGACGACCGTAGGAAGGGCTTCCAGGCGCAGGGCCGGCTTGTGAGTGCCCTGTACAGCGCCGTGAAGCCCCACAGGCGCGCAGTGGAGTTCGCGGTTCGGATGGCGACAGTCGAAGCGCTCGTGGACAAGATTCGCGCCGAACTGTCGCCTGAGAAGGTGGACCTCGCTGACGTTCTTCAGCGAGTAGGGGAGGTACTCGACCGTTCCATCCGTGGCGCGGAGATCGCTGAAGGCGGGCCCCCTCCGATCGACCTCTCACGCATCGACTTCCAGGTGCTCGCGGAACGATTCAGGCAGTCGAAGACGCGGAACCTGGACCTGGAACGGCTCAAAGCCGCGATCGCAGCGCAACTCGAACGGCTGATCGACGAGAACGAGACGCGTGTCGACCTGCGCGAACGCTTCGAGAGCCTCATCGAGGAGTACAACATCGGGTCCAAGCAGATCGAGCAGCTCTTTCAGGAGTTGCTGGACCTGAGTCAGAAACTCTCGGAGGAGGAGAAGCGTCACATCCGGGAGCAGCTTTCGGAAGAGGAGTTGGTCGTCTTCGACCTTCTCACGCGGCCCGGCCCCGAGTTGTCGCCGCCGGAGCGCGACGAGGTGAAGAAGGTCGCGAGGCAACTGCTGGGGACGGTCAGGGGAATTCTCACGATCGACTGGCAGAAGACCGCTCAGTCCCGCGCCCGGGTTCGCGTCGCGATCGAGGATGCGCTCGATACGGGCTTGCCAGCCTCGTACACGAAGGACCTCTTCATGGAGAAAGCCGGTGCCATCTTCAGGCACGTCTACCGGCACTACGGTGAGGCGTTCGCTGCCTAGGAGGCATTCGTGGACACGCTAACCATGAACATCAAGCGCGAGTTCTTCGCGCGCATCGTCGCGAAGACGAAGCGGGTCGAATACCGAGAGCAGTCGCGGTTCTGGAAGCGGCGCATCGAGCCGCTCAAGACACCGTTCAAGCTGCGGCTGCTGAACGGGATGACCCACCCCATACCCGAGGCCATCGTCGTCGTCACCCGGGTCACGCGTCAGGGCGGCGGGTACCAGCTCCACCTTGGGCGGGTGCTCGGCGTCCAGTGCTGGGACCGTCAGTCGCAGAAGCCGAAGAGGTGAAGGGAGGCGTCGGATGAAGAAACTGGTCGTCCATGAGACCGGGCGGAAGACCTCGACGATGACGCCGGCCGAACTGCGAAGCCGCATCCAGCGGCTCCGCCCGTCGAAGCCTGTGCGCGAGCAGCTCATGGCGTGGCTCGACGAGTACGACGGCCCCGGGTTCTACAACCGCAAGGGGTTCAACCACTCCGCTCGATTCGCCTACAACCACTTGCAGAGCCCGTCGGCCCTCCTGTGGCTCGCCGGAGCGGCCGGTGTGCCTCCGTTCGCCTTACGGAAGGCGAAGACAGTTCTCCGGCGCGCGCAACCGAACACCGCTTCCGAAGCCGCAGCGGTCCGCTCTGTCTTGCCGTGGGAGCTTGTGCAGGCCCTGCTCCTCGCGCGCGAGCCGTAGCGGCCGAACGCACGCATGAAAACCGGCAGCTTCGAGGGGCTCGCATTCCTCGGTAATGGCCGGGGGGAAGTTTGTTCCAGGAGAACATGACCGGCATCTTGCGCCCCGACGTGCGGTCGATGCACTCGACGCGGACAGGGCCAAGTTCGGCGATGGCAGGTGGGAGCCGTCATGCCGACCGGTTGTCGGTGAGCTTCGCGCCACCGCGTCGGGCTCGGTCCAGCACCCACGAAAACGTTGGGGGACAGCGCGCTGATTCTCGGCGTTGCGCGCCCCCGCAACCAGTTCGACGCCGGCCAGCCCAGAGCTGAGCCGGCGTCGTCTTTTGGGGCGCCCGTTGCTCGACCTCGTCGCGCGCACCTCCGGCACCTGGATCAACGTCGCCGCGATCGCGGCCGGCACCGTCGTCGGGGCCGGCGTCGGCGCCCGGCTGCCGGACCGCCTCGGGCGGACGCTGATGCAGGTGCTCGGGCTCGTGACGCTGCTCGTCGGGCTCGGGATGGCGCGCGGCCTGGACGCCGTCCGCGCCGGTCCGCTCCCCGGGATCATCCTCGCGCTGGTGAGCCTCGCGCTCGGCGCGGTCGTGGGCGAGCTGCTCCAGATCGAGGAGCGGCTCACCGCCATCGGCGAGGCGGCACGTCGCAAGGTGGGCGGCGGAGGCCGCTTCACCGAGGGTTTCGTCACCGCGTCGCTGCTGTTCTGCATCGGGCCGATGGCGATCGTCGGCTCGATCCAGAACGGCCTGACGCTCGACGCGCAGACGCTGGTGCTGAAGTCGTCGCTCGACGGGATCGCCGCGGTCGCGCTCGCGGGCGTCTACGGCGCCGGCGTCGGCCTCTCCGCGCTCCCGATCCTCCTCCTCCAGGGCGGCATCAGCGTCGCCGCCGCCGCGTTCGCGCGGGTGCTGCCGGATCCAGCGACCGATCCGCGCGTGCTCGCCGTCGGCGGCGCCGGCGGGCTCCTCGTCGCCGCGATCGGCGTGAACCTGCTGCTCGCCGGCGTGGGGATGGAGGATCGCCGGGTCCGCGTCGGCTCGATGCTGCCGGCGCTGGTGATCGCGCCGGTGCTGGTGGTGGTGCTGGCGGGGTGGTGAGGCGGGGTCGGGGCGTTCGGCGCAAGAAGGCGGCCGGTGTCTGGCCGCCTATCGCTGCGGAGCCTAGTCCACCGCGCCTGGCTGCTCTTTCCGCTCAGCAAGTCGCTGCCCGCCTTGGAGGGGCCTGCGATTGCTGCGGGGCGCAGAGTGCTCGAGCCACCCGCGTTGTACCCAGAGCGTCGCGCGCGGGCCGCCGCGCCGCCCCGGGTAGCCGCCACCATTCCCGAGTGCGACACCGCCGCGACTGACTGTCAAGGCTCTGGGGAAGGATGGCTCCTCCTATCCTCAGTGCTCGACGACTTGTCTCCGGGTCACACGACACTCTGGGTGCCGTCTCAGCACGTTCTTCTCACTCGCTGTCACGCTACAATGGTGCCTTGGGAGGCTACGATGGCGCTAAGGGATCTGACCGTTTCTGGCGCGCAGTTGACTGAGCAACAGATCGAGGAACTGATCGGACCATACGCGCGTTATGACCCGGAGGCGGGTACGATCGTTCTGCTCCCCCCCGCCGCGAAGCTCAGTCTCCGACAGCGCGTCCTCCTTTATCTAGTCGCGCTTCAGGGCTGGCCTTTCGTGACCGACGCGCCGCACGCGACGACCGCGCGCCCGGGACCGCTCTCGGAAGCTCTTCGCGTCGGGGGCGGAACGGTTCGGCCTCTCTTGATGGCCATGAAGGAAGAACACTTGGTCCTGGTGACCGCTAAGGGCGAGTACAGCGTGGCGATCGCCGCGTTGGACTCGATCCGCGAAGAGTTAAACAGACAGAGCAAGCCACGGAGTCGGCGAGCCGCGGGGCAGACGGCGAAACTACCAACGCTACCCCAGGTGCACAGGCTACCGAAGCCCTCCGCTGCCACCGAGGCGCAGTCGCCTAGGCCGGCCCCCTCCCGGCCCAGGGTGGTCGAGAAGTCGGCAGGTTCGGTCCCACGGCGAAAAGGGAAACGGCACGGAGGCGAGAGCGCCGTATTCGTGCCATGGGTCGAGGCAGGCTACTTCGATCAGTTCAGGACCTTCGGTGAAATCCTAGAGCGGTTTCACGCTCAGGGTCGCATGCTGAAGAGCACGTCACTACCCGGCTATTTACTGGAAGCAACGCGGGCGGGCGTGCTGGATCGCGAAAAGAAGGACATCAATGGGAAGCGCGTTTGGGTCTACACGGCCCCCAAGCGGCGCGCACACTAAAGTTGGGCCGAAGCCCAGGAAGGAGGCCGCGGTGGACGCAAAGCGGCTCATGGAATTGAGAAAGCTCGCCGAGCAGGCTGTCGCCGATATGCCGGCGGGTGAACTAAAGGTAAAGGCCTTCGAGGTAATGCTTGCTCACCTTCTTGCCGGTGAACAGAGGACGACCACCAGTCCGGGCGGGGAGCATGCCGGGCGCCCGACAAGGAACGCCGAGCAAAGGAAGGAAGCCAACTCGCTTATCGGTCGTCTCCTTGTTCTTCGAGGAGAGGGCCTATTTCGGAATCAGCGGGCAATGGGCGAGATCCGTGAAGAGCTTCAAGCGCACGGTTGGCACTACCCACTGACGACTCTGAGCGGAGCCCTGGTGACCCTCACCCGTCGCGGAGAACTCCGCCGTCAGCGTGTTGCCCAGGGTGAAAGAAAGATCTGGAAGTATTCGAATCCCTAAGAGGCGGACGTGCGAACGGCATCCGCCCAAGCGTTCATCGACCGTCTCCACGAGTTTCGCGGCCTGTTGCAGGCTGCCAAGAAGAACCGTGCCTCATTGGGCTCGGCTCGCTACACCGGAAAGGCGAGCAAGTCGCTTGCTGGGCTACGGAAGTCCTTCCTCATGATGCAGCAGGACTACCCAGATGATCGGTACCCCCGGGTAGCATTCTAGGTTGCTGTGCTTCGCCCGCTGCTGGACAGCGTGGTGGCGGCGTTTCCCTTGAACGTGAAGGAGATGCTTGCTCTTATTGATGAACTCTCCATTAAGGCCGGGTCGGATCTTGAGGCCGTGCTCGATGCGCCCGAAGCGACCACGGCACCGGCATCCACGGTGCCGTTCCTCCCGGACGACCTGCTAGACGCGCGCCAAGGCGTCTTCCAAAAGGTGCTCTGGGAGGCGAACCGCTGCTACGACAACGCCTGCTATAATGCCTGCGCGACGATGCTTAGGCGGTTGGTTGAAGCTTTGATCGTGGAAGCTTACGAGCGCCATGGCATCGGCACTCGCATACAAAATGGTAACGGTGACTATCTGGACTTCAGCGCCCTCATCGGGAAGGCCACGAGCGAACCCGTTCTCAGGCTCACCAGGAACACCAAGCGCGTCTTGCCCAATGTGAAGTTCTGCGGTGATCTGGGCGCTCATAACCGAATGGCGCTTGTTCGCAAGGCCGACCTCGACCGGCTGCACGACGGCGTTCGAGGAGCGGTTGAGGAACTCAGCCGTGCGGTGGCAGCGGGCCGTGCCTAGTTTGGCGCTCGGTCGCGCGTGCATGCTCGGGATCATCGACTGGCACGTCCGCGGACACGAGTGCCGAACCATTTAACTGGTGAAGAGCGGTTACCCGGTGGAACTTGCGTCGGCGATTAGGTCGCTTCGAAAACTCTCAACAACAAGAGTTGATATGGCGCGCGCAGAACTCAAGCTAGAGAACGGCACAGTCGTCACCGTAGAGGGGCCGCCTGAGGAGATCCACGCACTTCTTCAGTTCTATGGCCGCGCGTCACCAAGCACGGCGGAGCCTCGCAGTGCGAAGTATAGGCCACGGCGTGCTTCTGAGAAGGTCGAATCAGAGGACCACGAGGCTGATCGCGTGCACCAAGTGTCGACCCAGGTTAAGAGTTCGGGCCAATTCGACGCAATCGAGTCGAAGATTCTGGACCAGAGAAGTCAGCTCAACCGCATCCTGCTGCCTCTGTTCATAATTCACGAAGAGATGGACAGTGCGTTCGGTCTAACCTCTGGTGACATCGCGAAGATCACCCGCGAACTGGGGGTTCCAATAGGTCGACCAGATGTGTCGAAACTTTTGGCGAAAGAGGCCTCGAAGTACGTGATGGGCGACCGCACGCGCGTTCACGGGAAACCAGTCCGCTACAAGATCTCTCGCCGAGGCGTCCAATATATCGAAAGCCTCTTGGTCGACCGCGTTCCGGATTCCCAGTGAAAAGGGCTCAGCGGAAGAGCAGCAAGGGAAAGAGGGCAGCCGCACCAGCGGCCTCCTCCGGAATTCAACTGCCTTTGGAAGCGTTGCCGGAGGCGCTGCGTGCTCCCCTTCTGGAAGCACTCCGCACGATCATCCGTAACTACCGGGAAAGCAGGTGGGAGCCGGCGGAGTTGAACGGGGGGAAACTCTGCGAGGTAACGATCTCGATTCTCCAGGGCTTTGTCGCAGGTTCTTACCCGCCCGCGCCCTCCAAACCACCGAACATGGTTGCTGCCTGTCTCGCGCTTGAGAAGGCGGGCGACAAGGTCCCGCGTTCCGTCAGAATCCAGATTCCGCGGGTGCTGACAGCGCTCTACGAGATCAGGAACAACCGAGGTGTCGGTCACGTAGGCGGTGACGTGAACCCGAACCACATGGACGCCGTCTTCGTCCTGATGACGGCTAAGTGGATCGTCGCCGAGTTGATTCGGCTGTTTCACGGGGTTGACACCGCGACGGCGGCAGCAGCCGTTGACGCCCTTGTTGACCGAACCCTGCCCATCGTGTGGGAGGTGGGAGGTAAGAAGCGCGTCCTTCTCAGCGGACTGACCGCGCTCGAGAAGACGCTCGTGCTTCTCTACTCCACACCTGGCGGCATATCCGAATCGGTGCTGGCGGACTGGATTGGTCACTGGAGAGCGTCCGTCTATCGCCGCGACGTGTTGGTACCAGCGCACAGGCGAGCGCTCGTAGATTACGACCGCAGTACCGGGGTGGTGGTTTTGTCGCCTACAGGGGAGCGGTACGTGGAGGAGAACATCCCTCTCGAGATCTGAGGCCCTATTCCCCCGAGGCTCGGCGGAGCTCAAGGGTTCGGACAGGGTAGGACGCCTCACGTAGTCGACCCGTTGCTCCCTTCGTCGCCGCGCCGTTCGCCAGGTCAGCCGAACGCCACCAGCAGCTGCACCAGCAGGAGCTTCGCGATGGTGGCCGCCGGGTAGACCGCGGCGTAGCCCTGGCTCGGGATCTCGTTGCCGGTCTGATCGAGCGCGTAGCCGAGCACCGCCGGCTGGGTCTGGATCCCCGCCACCATCCCGAGCGCGAGGCTCATCGGGATCTTCATGAGGCGGTGGGCCACGAACAGCGCCGCGAGCGAGGTGGCGAACGTGATCGCGGCGCCGGCGGCGAAGAGCAGCAGCCCCTCCCGGCTGGCGAAGGTGGCGAGGAAGCCCACGCCGGCGCGCGTGCCGATGCCGGCCAGGAAGAGGGTGAGGCCGAACTGGCGGAGCGCCACGCTGGCGCTGAAGGGGAGGTGCCAGACCATCCCGCCGGTGCGTCCCATCGTCCCGAGCACGAGCGCCACCACCAGCGGGCCCCCGGCGAACCCGAGCGACACCCATACCCCGCCCGGCAGCGGCAGCGGGAGGATGCCGAGGAGCAGGCCGAGCGCGAGCCCGAGGCCGAAGGTGAGGATGTCCACCTCGCTCGCCGCGCGATAGGAGTCGCCGAAGTAGGTGGTGACGCGGGGGAGCTGCTTCACCGGGCCGAGCACCCGGACCCGGTCGCCCACCTCGAGCCGCAGGGCCGGGGCGGGGAGCAGGTCCACGTCGCCGCGCCGGACGCGGGTGATCACCACGCCCATCCGGCGCGGCAGGTCGAGCTCCGCCACCGTCCGCCCGGCCACCTCGGGGCTCGACACGAAGATCCGCCGGAGATCGAACTCGCTCCGGTCGGCGTCGATGGGCTCGTCGGCGACCACGCCGAGCCGCTCCACCACGCGCGCGAGCTCGGCGGGGGTGCCGACTACCGTGACGAGGTCGCCGGCCTCGAGCCGCACGTCCGGCGCGGCCAGCATGAGCCGGTCGCCGCGCCGCAGCCGGCCGAAGATGACGTGCCAGCGGAGCCCGCGCACGAGCTCCTCGAGCGTGAGCGCGCCCATGTCCTCGGTGACGCGCACGGTGGTCGAGCCGAGCGGCTCGTTCCCGGCGCCCATCTCGGCGAGGCGCCGCGCCTCGCCGGCGAGGTCCGGCTTCCAGAGCCACCAGGCGGCGCGCACCGCCAGCACCACGCCCACCACGCCGAACGGATAGCAGATCGAGTAGGCCACCACGGGCTCGGAGAGCGCGTGCCCGGGGGCGGCTTGCTTCAGCGTCTCCATGGCGGCGGCCAGGGCGGGGGTGCTGGTGGTGGCGCCCGCGAAGAGACCGGCGGTGAGCGACGCGTCCAGGCCGAGCAGCCGGCGCGCGAGGTAGGAGAGCGCCACCGCCAGCCCGACGGCGAAGACCGCGAGGCCGGTGTTGCGGATCCCGTCGCGCCGCAGCGAGGCCACGAACGCCCGGCCCGACGAGAGGCCGATGGCGTACACGAAGATCGCCAGGCCGAGCATGTAGACGATCTCGGGGAGCGCCAGCGAGGGGTCGAGGGCGCCGGCCGCGAGGCCCACGAAGAGCACCGACGCGACCCCGAGCCGGCTGCCGCGCACCTGGATCTGGCCGAGCGGGTAGCCGAGCGCCGCCACCAGGAACAGGAGCAGGAGCGGGTTCTGCGCGAGGAGCCGGACGAGGGGGTCGAGCATGGCGAGGGCGGCGGGAGTGTACCCGTTCCCGCCTCCGCGCGCGCTGCGCTACGCGGGGGCGCTCTGCGGCTCGACCGCGGCGATCCCGTCGTGACGCAATGGCCGGGGCGCATTCAGCGGCCCGTGTGATCGCTGCTATGTCCGAGCGTCGCGGATGCTCGGGAGCGATACGGCGCGTCGCAGGAGGAGCGCGAGGAGGCACGCGCTGCTTGCGGCCGCGAGAGGCAAGCGCACCGCCATCGCAAGAAGGGGGGCCGCCCACGCGAAGGCGGCGACGGCGACCTCCCACGGCAGCGGCGCGGTGCGACGCCAGGTCGCCACGAGCCAACCCAGCGCGAGGACGACGAGGAGGTGGTCATAGACCAGGACGAACGGGCTCCCGAGCACGGCGGCCGTGACGAGCACGGCGTTCTGGAGCGCGGGGTCCGCGACGTTCCGCCAGGCCCACCCTACGGCGCCCGCCGCACAGACGAGCGCCACGCCCTGCAGCGCCGTGGCGTATGGCACAGGCAGCCCGAGGACGCGGCCCGCTGCGAGAACCGAGGCCTGCTTGGAGAACTCGACGGCGCCATCCTCCACGATGGCGCGCGCACCGGGCAGTGCACCGAGCCATTGACGGAACACGTCGGGTCCGAATGCGAGCCAGCTCGCCCACGCCAGCAGGACTGCGGCGGCTGTGGCCGAGAGGAACGCGCGACCGTGGCGCCCTGCCAGGAGCGCCACGGGAAACAGGAGCCCGAGTTGCGGCTTGAAGCTCGCCAGCCCAACGAGGATGCCGCTGAGCCACGGCGACGAACGGAGCAGCGCGAGGCTGGCGCCGAGCAGCCCGATGGCGAGCAGCGAGAGCTGACCGTGCGTGACGCAGAGGAACATGGCGGGCGCGGCGAAGGTGAGGCCGAGCTGCGCCCGCCACCCCGAGGTCGCCGAGGCCACGACGACGCCGACCACGGCGATCCCGGCCGACATCGCGACGGCGAACGCCGCGAGGTAGGGCATCGCCGCGAGCGGATAGACCACGAGCAGCGCCTGTGGCGGGTAGAGCCATGCATAGAAGGGAAGGTCTGCTCCGCCCGCGACGACCGCGAGCTCGGCGTCTCGGAGCGCACCCTCGACGTACACCGAGGAGGCCTCACCTGCCCGGGCGAGCGTGGAGCTCGCGTAGAAGCTGAGAAAGTCCGTGCCAATGGGGCGTCCGAGTGGATCGAGCAGACCGCGCCCGCGGCATAACCAGGCGCCACATGCGACGTACGCGGCGATGAGCGTCAGGCCGTACGCTCGCAAACGCTCGCGAGTGAGCCAGGTTCCGTCCCGTGCCGCAGCAAGCGCTCGCGATGTCCGACGCGGTTCCGTCACGATCAGTGGATTGGACCGGCGCCAGGCTGGTTCGTGACCTGCCGGAGGGGAGGGGCTGACTGCCGGCGGCCGCCGCTCCGGGCGCCCGAACTGCGGTGCGGGGTCCCCGCGCAGCTCGTCGAGGGCTCGGCCAGGCGTCTCCGCGCGGGCCCCACGCGGGCCCGAGAGGTCGTCGATGGCGGACGCTCCCGTCGGGTCCCGTCGGCGCAGCGCGTCCCCGTTACAGATGTCGCCTCGAGCGGCGGCTTCCCCGCCGCTCCCCGAGGTGCGTCATGGGCCGACGTTACGCGAGCATCCTGGAGACGATCGGAAACACTCCCGTGGTCCGGATCAACAGGCTCGCTCCACCGAAAGTGAACCTGTTCGTCAAGGTCGAGGCCTTCAACCCGCTCGGCTCGGTGAAGGACCGCCTCGCCATCGCCGTGATCGAGGCGGCGGAGCGTTCGGGAGCGCTGAAGCCGGGCCAGACCGTCATCGAGGCGACCAGCGGCAACACCGGCATCGGCCTGGCCATGGTCTGCGCGGCGAAGGGCTATCCGCTGGTGCTCGTGATGGCCGAGTCGTTCAGCGTCGAGCGGCGCCGGCTGATGCGCTTCCTGGGTGCGAAGGTGGTGCTCACCCCGGCGGCGGAGCGCGCCGTGGGCATGATCAGGAAGACGGAGGCGCTCGCGGCCGCGCACGGCTGGTTCATGACGCGTCAGTTCGAGAACGAGGCCAACCCCGACTACCACTCGCGCACGACGGCGCAGGAAATCCTGGCCGACTTCGCGGGCGACGGGCTCGACTACTGGGTGACCGGCTACGGGACCGGTGGGACGCTCAAGGGCGTGGCCCGCGTGCTCCGCAAGGAAAGGCCGGAGACGAAGATCGTGGTCTGCGAGCCGTCGGAGGCCCCGCTCCTGGGCAGCGGGGCCGCGCAGTCACGCAATCCGGACGGCACCCCGGCCGCACCGCACCCGAGCTTCAAGCCGCATCCGATGCAGGGATGGACCCCGGACTTCATCCCGAAGCTGACCGGCGACGCGGTGGACCTGAAGCTGGTGGACCGCATCCTGGCCGTCCCCGGCCCGGAGGCGATCCGCTGCGCCAAGGAGCTGGCCGCACGGGAGGGCATTTTCGTGGGCATCACCTCCGGCGGCACGTTCGCCGGCGCCCTCGAGATCGCCGCCAGCGCGGAGCCGGGGGCCAACATCCTCTGCATGCTGCCGGACACGGGGGAGCGTTACCTCAGCACGCCGCTCTTCGCGGACGTGCCGTCGGAGATGACCGAGGAGGAACAGTCGATCGCGCGTTCCGTGGCGGACGCGGGCCCGAAGGCCTGAGGGCGCACGGCCATGGCGATCGTGTCGCGCAGGGCGGCGGCGGCGGATCGGGCGTTCGAGGCGGTCAAGAGCTTCTACTTCAGCTCGCGGTACGGCGAACGGCGCGGGGATGCCACCATCGCCGACTTCACCTTCGGGAACCCGCACGAGATGCCGCTCGACGGCCTCGTCGCGGCCATCCGCGAAGCCGCCGTCCCGCTCGACGAGAACTGGTTCGCCTACAAGTCCAGCGAGGAGGCGCCGCAGGCGTTCCTGGCCGAGACCGTCGGCCGGGAGCTGGGGCTTCCGCTCGAGTCCGCCGACGTGGCCCTCACCGCCGGAGCCTTCGGGGCCATCTCGCTCGCCTTCCGCCTGCTGCTCGACGCCGGCGACGAGGCCATCTTCAACGCGCCGGCCTGGTTCTGCTACGAGCCGATGCTCCTTGCGGCCGACGCCGTGCCGCGGGAGGTGGCGCTTCGCGCACCGCGCTTCGACCTCGACCTCGAGGCCATCGAGGCGGCCATCGGTCCGGACACGCGCCTCGTGATCGTGAACACCCCGCACAACCCCACGGGCCGGATCTACGGGCGTGCCGAGCTGGCGGGGCTGGCGGAGGTGCTGGAGCGCGCTTCGCGCCGGATCGGCCGCCGGGTCTTCCTCCTGTCCGATGAGCCCTATCGGCGCATCCGCTTCGACGGCCGGGCCTTCACCAGCCCGGCGGCCGTGTATCCGTGGACGCTCGTTTCCTACAGCTACGGCAAGGTCCTGCTGGCCCCGGGGCAGCGACTCGGCTACCTGGCCCTCTCACCGCTGATGCCCGCGTCCGACCGGCAGCAGCTGCGCGACGTCATGTTCGCGAGTCAGATGGCGCTGGGCTGGTGCTTCCCGAATGCGGTCATGCAGTACGCGGTACCGCAGCTGGAGCGCCTCTCCATCGACGTGGCGGCGCTGGCCCGCCGGCGCGATGCGCTGAGCGCGGCGCTGGGCCGGGCTGGTCACGCCGTCCTGCCGCCGGAGGGCACCTTCTACCTGTGGGCGCGGTGGGCGGGAGATCCGGTCCGCCAGTGGGAGGCGCTGGCCGACGACGGGATCTTCGTCATGCCGGGCACGCTCATGAAGCAGCCGGACTACTTCCGGATCAGCCTGACCGCGTCGGACGCGATGGTGACGCAGGCGCTTCCATACCTGGCCCGGCGGGCGTGAGGACGCCGCCCGGCGGTCCTCGGCCGCCAGTCGGATCTATGGTGCGCGCACCAGCGCGACCACCGAAGGCGAGTAGGTGATGCAGCCGGCGCAGCACTTCCCGGGTGCGCCCTCCACGGGCGTGAGCTGAACGTCCTGCGAAACGTAGCCGGGCGCGGTGACCGTGACGCTGACGACTGCATCGGGCAACTGCTCGGTGCCCGTCGTGCACCGGGTCGCCCCACCGGCGTCGGTACATGCCCAGGTCACGCTCCCGCCACTGACGGCCGCTCCGGGCACCACGCCGGAGCTCACGGAATCCATGATCGTGAGGTCTCCCGACCGAGGACACGGCGAGCAGTTCACGTCCTGGCAAGCCTCGTCCTCGCAGCCGACCGTGCACAGCCCGAGGATCGAGAGCAGCGCGACGAGAGGGATTCGCATCGGGTCATCCTTGCGCCGACAGTGAAGTCCGTCAAGCCCTTTGGCCGTCACATCCGGCTCGGCACCGAGTTGCCTGGCGAGCGCGGGACGATCGGCGGCCGGTCCCGGATCACTTGACCGGCGATCGGCCTTCCTCGTCGATCAGCGCTGCTTCGGCGGGCGAGACGGTCCTCAGCCTCGTGAGGAGCGAGGCCGCGGCGTTCCAGCATCCGACGAACCATGCGGCTAGGAGGGTTCCGGCCTTCGTCGTGAAAGTCGTCTCATGTCGCTGGTCTCCCGGCCGGCCTCACGCCAATGGATTGGCCGCCACGGAGAGTATAAGTGGCACCCGGAGACCGCAATCGCCTCCGCCGGTCACCTCGAGTGACTGGCGATCCGACGCGCAGTGAGGCGACCGGGTCACGCGTCGGGCGCGGCGGCGGCGCTCGTGGCCTGTTGCCTCCGCAGGTACCAGGCGAGCGCGAGCGTGACGGCCGCGAGCACGGCGAGCAGGGGCAGCGCGCCGGACGCGGGGCCCTTCGGCGAGGAGGCGAGGCGTGCGCCGTGCGCGAACAGGGCGCCCGCGACCATCCCCGCGAGCGCGCCGCCGGCGCCGGCGTCTCCCTCGCCGGCCATGACGAGCTGGCGCAGCGGGCAGCCGCCCATGAGCACGGCCGCGAGCCCCGCCACGGCGGTGGACGCGAAATTCGTGAGCGCGTCGGTGTGCGCGATCGGCTGGCCCTCGAAGCCGAACCGGAGCTGGCCGAGCACGGCGTTCGCCGCGAGCGCGCCCGCGACCAGCCCCGCGATGCCGAGCAGCTTCTCGGGGCGGCGCCAGAGGATGACGTCGCGGATGCCGCCGGTCGTGCACAGGCGGCTCCGCTGGGCGACGACGCCGAGCGCGAGGCCGGCGACGAGCGAGATCGCGATCGGCGCCCGCTTCACCGCGGGGGCCACGGTGAGGAAGGCGGGCGCTCCCCCGGTGAGGAGCGCGATCGCGAGGAGGACGATGGCGATCCCCGGGACGGCGAGCGCCGCAGGGAGGGACACCTCGCGCGACGCCGGGAGCGCGTACCCGCTGCGGAGCACCGCGGCCCCGACCGCGATCCCGGCGACGAGCCCGACGGCGCCGACGACCGCGTTCAGGTCGCCGCCGCCGACGCGCAGCCACACGCGCACGGTGCAGCCGAGGAACACCAGCGCGGCCACCATGAACACGAAGCCGAGCACGAAGCGCGGCAGGACGGCGACGCCGCCGCGCGGACGGAACTGTCCGGACGCGACGGCGGCGCCGGCCGCGCCGAGCACGAGCGCGGGGAGCTCGGGCCGGAGGTAGGCGAGGGCGCCCATCCCGGCGGCGGACCCGCCGAACGCGCCGGTGATGTCGCGCAGGAAGCAGGCGACGCAGACGCCCATGTTCCCGGGGTTCCCGGCGTACACGAGCAGCGATGCGACGACCCCGAAGAAGAGGCCGGCGAGGAGGAGCTTCCACAGGGCGGAAGAGGGGGACTGCGCTTGCATGCGTGCTGCTCCGTGCGCCGGGGAATCCCGGCACGGCCGAGGAGGGTGGCGGCGGCGGCTTGGTCTACGAGGCGAACTCGCCTCGGGCCCTCACGGGCGGGCGAGCTGGAGCGGCGCGCGGCTCACGATCGGCAGCACGGGCGCACCATACCCGAGCCACGGAAGGGGCGCGGCGGAAAGGCGTGCGGCACGCGGTCGCGCCGCGCGCTTCCACGGCAGCTGCGCCGCCCAGCGACCGCTCGGCGGATGGAGGTGCGCTCGACCCGCTGCCGCTCGTGCGCGCGGTTCGAGAACGCCCCGTCGAATCCGCGCGCTGCGGGGATCCGCTCCTTAGGTCCGACTGGCTTGGCGCGTCCAGGCAGGTCCTCGAGATGCCGCGCTCGTCGCAGCCCTTCCTCATCCGCGTGCTGACGGTAGGGAAGTGGCTCGCGGGAGCGCGGCACTGGCACTTCGCGTTCGCCTGGATCTTCACCGCGAACGCCCTCGTCTACCTCGCCTACTTCTTCGCGAGCGGCGCATGGCGCGAGCGGCTCTTCTCCCCGCGGCGCGACGCGCGGAACGCGTGGGAGACCGTGCTCCACGACCTGCGCCTCCGGCGTGCCGCGCCGTCGCCGGTGGGGCTCTACAACGGGATGCAGCGCCTCGTGTACACCGGCGTGCTCGCGATCGCGCCCCTCCTCGTCGCGTCGGGGCTCGCGATCTACAAGCCTGTCCAGCTGCCACGCCTCACGGCGCTCCTGGGCGGATACGACGCGGCACGCGCGATTCACCTGGGCGTGCTGGTGGCGCTCGCCGCGTTCCTCGTCGTCCACGTCGTGCAGGCGGTGCTCCACCCGCGGACGCTCGTCGACATGACGGCGGGCGGACGGAGGGCCGAGGCGTGACCGGTACGCGGCGAGCGTTCCTCCGGGCCGGCCTGCGCACGGGGGCGCTCGTCGCGCTCGGGGGCGTCGCGTGCGACTCCGACCACCCGCGGGCGGGCTTCCTGGGCCTCATGGAGCGGGTGAACGAGCGCTGGCAGCGGGCGCTCTTCGACCCGGGCCGGCTCGCGCCGGAGCTCGCCGAGAGTGACGAGAGCGCGCCCGGCGACTTCCCGCAGTACAGGATCGGGAGCGACTACCCCGCCGCGCCGGAGGGCTGGGCGCTGCGGGTCGGAGGCCTCGTCGCGCGCCCGGTCGTCCTGTCCGCGGACGCGCTCCAGCGCCTGCAGCGGACGCGCACGCGCGTCCGGCACCACTGCGTCGAGGGCTGGTCCGCCGTCGCGTCCTGGGACGGCGTGCGCGTCTCGGAGCTCGCGCGGCTCGTCGCGCCCGACCGGCGTGTCCGGTACGTCGAGTTCCGCACGTTCGAGGCTGGATACTACTCGTCGTGGGACCTCGAGAGCGCCCTTCACCCTCAGACGATCCTCGCCTACGGCATGAACGGCCAGCCGCTCGCACGCGAGTACGGCGCGCCGCTGCGGCTCTACTCCGCGGTGAAGCTCGGCTACAAGATGGTGAAGTGGGTGACCGACGTCTCCTTCCTGCCGGTTCGGACCGGCGGCTACTGGGAGGACCGCGGGTACGAGTGGTTCGCGGGCGTGTGACGGTGCCCGGCGAAGGGGGCGGACATGGCGGGTCGTGAGGAGCGCGGGACGAACGGGCGGGAGGCGCTCGCGCGGGCGCTGCGGTGGGTCGTGGCAGCCATGGCGTGCATGGCGGCGGTCAGCGCGCTCGCCGCGGAGGGCGAGCAGCACGTGCGCGGCGTGGTGAGCGAGGTGGCCGGCGACTCGGTCACGGTGAAGCTGCAGGATGGACGGCCGCAGCCGCTGAAGCTCGGGCCGAAGTCGCGCGTGAGCACCGCGACGCGGGCCGATCTCGGCGCGATCGCGAAGGGCGCGTACGTCGGCACGACGGCGGTCCAGGCGAAGGACGGCACGCTGCGCGCCGTCGAGGTCCACGTCTTCCCCGAGGCGGCGCGGGGCACGGGCGAGGGGCATCGCCCCTGGGACCTGAAGCCGGGCAGCTCGATGACGAACGCGACGGTGGCCGGCGCCGAGGATGCGAAGGGCGCTCGGAGCACGATGACGAACGCGAACGTCTCGGACGTCTCCGGCGGGTCCGGCGGGAAGCGGCTCGAGCTCACGTACGCGGGCGGCAAGCAGACGGTGATCGTTCCCCCGGGGACGCCAGTCGTGCGCATCGAGCCGGCGGACCGCGCCGCCATCGCGACCGGCGCGCACGTGTTCGCGGCGGGGGCGCCCCAGCCGGACGGGACGGTGCTCGTCGATCGGATGTTCGTCGGGAAGGACGGCGCGGTGCCGCCGATGTGAGCTCGAGGCGGAGGCCGAGCGCGGCGCCTGCCACCGGAGCGCTCAGGCGCGCCCGTACACCGGGATCACCGCGCCGCTCACGTCTCGTGCCGCGTCCGAGAGCAGGAACTCGATGACGGCCGAGAGCGATCCCGGCGCGACCCAGCGCGAAGCGTCGGCGCCGGGCATGGCGTCGCGGTTCGCGGGCGTGTCGATGGTGCTCGGCAGGACGGCGTTCACCCGCACGCCGGTCTCCAGCACCTCCTGGGCGATCACGCGCGCGAGCGCCACGACGGCGGTCTTGGCGACCGTGTAGCCGGCCGCGCCCGTCCCTGACCAGGGGCGCTCCACGTTCCGCGAGCCGACCACCACCACGCTGCCGGAGCGCTGCGCCACGAGACGCGGCATCAGCGCGCGCAGCGCGCGCTGCGCCGACTCGAGGTTCTCGTCGAGCATGCTCCGCCAGGTCCCCTCGTCGCGGTCCTCGTGGAACGGCTCGCCTCCGCGCCAGCCACCGGCGACCAGCGCAGCGCCCGAGACCGCGCCGAGGCGCGACCCCACGGCGTCGAGCGTCGCGTCCCACGCGGCGGTCGAGTCGGCCTCGAGGGTGAACCCCGCGAACCCGGCGCCGAGGTCCGCCTCGAGCGTTCGCAGGCGCTCCTCGTGCCGGCGGAGCCCCACGCCGGCGACGCGGTAGCCATGCGCGACGAGGTGGCCGGCGAGGGCGGTCCCGAGGGCTCCGACGGCTCCGGAGATCACGATGACAGGGGTCATGCTGCTCCTTTAGTGGCCCGCCGCCTGCACGGCAGCGCTCGGCGCATCGCGATGCCCACGCGGCCTTGCGTGCGCTCCGCACCGGCGAGCCACCGGGCTCGCGCGGCCTGCTCGCGCACCTGCTCACGTACGGAGCGAGGCGCGCGCGACCGTCGCACGTTGCGCGACGCGGTCTCGCGTTTGGGGGTGCCCGGATCACCTCCTCAGGCGCCTGATCTTCTCTCCCGAGAGCGGGCCGCCCAGCGCCGCGCTGATGTAGCAGACGTCGAAGCCGCCGGCGGTCAGCGGAAGCACGCTCCAGGCCATCGCCGCCAGGCCGAGCGCGCGATCGCGGTAGACGAGCCCCACCGCGAGGAACCCCAGGCCGGCGGCCAGCCTGAGGACCCGCCCCTGACCGCCGTTGATGAACTGCGAGAAGGCCGAGCGGTTGAACGTTTCGTGAAGGCTCATGAGGTTCTCCTGATGCGGACCCGCCGAGCGGGGACCGCAGGAGAACGTCTACCGTCGGGCCGCGTCGCGGGCGGGCCTTCCATGCGGTCCTCGTGGCCGCCGCCGCACCGTCGCGAAACTCTGCACCGTGTTGTGTTCCTCCGCAGTGCGGGGCGCGAGGCCGATCGCCTCGAAATCTCAGAGCATTCCGGGCGGGCGCGGCGCGGCGCCGCTGTCCCTCTCAGCAGTTCGCCGTGCGCGTCGCGGCGCACGCCGGGGCGCTCGCCGCGGCCGCTCGCGACCCAACCGCCCGCGTCCGCACGGGGTTCCCGGGATCGGGGTGCGGCCCGCGTGCGCTGGCCCGCGGCTTGCCATCGAGAACGGTCGAAGGGCGAAGGACCGCAGCGACGAAGCCCAACGCAGGAGCTGACAAGGAGCACGCCATGATGTTCGCACTCGTGCTGGCCCTCATCGGATTCGCCATCATCCCGGCCCTGAACCTCTCCGCCTCGCACTGACTCCCGTCGGCGGCAGCGCACGCGTACGGAGCGAGGAGCCCATGGCCTACGATCTACTTTCCGTGTACCCAGCGAAGCTCCTGGAGTACGGCCTCGGGATCGGCTACCTGCTGCTCTTCATCCCGTTCTGGAGGTACGTGCAGGGCGGCCGGCGCGAGGCGCGCGAGGTGATGCGGGTCGCGGTGCCGGTGCGCGAGGCGGTGTCCGCCGCCCTCCGTGCGGCGCGTCCCGCGGGCGCGACCGCCATCGCCCGGCCGGCCTCGGCCGGCTGGTTCCACGTCCCGGCCGACGTGCACCTGCACCCCGGCCACACCTGGGCGCGGCTGGGCGGCGACGGGCTCGTCTCCGTGGGCATCGACGACTTCGCCCACAAGCTGGTGGGGCCGGCGACGGTGGAGCTGCCCGCGGTCGGGGCGCGGGTGGCGCAGGGCGAGCCCGCCATCGAGCTGCGCGACGAGGACCGCGGGGTCGCGATGCTCTCGCCGGTGGACGGCACCGTGGTCGCGGTGAACCCGCGCGTCCGCGCCCACGGCGCGCTCGAGGACCCCTACGGCGCGGGCTGGCTGTTCAAGGTGAAGGCGCCGCGGCTGGTGGCGAACTTCCGGCAGCTCCAGGCCGAGGCGCCGGCGCAGCGGATGCTCGACGTGGCCGGGGACACCCTGGCGCTCCGCCTCGCGCCCGAGCTCGGGCAGGTCCTGCAGGACGGCGGCACGCCGGTCCACGGCATCGCCCGCGCGCTGGCAGGGGAGCGCTGGGACGAGCTGGCCCGGGAGTACTTCCTGACCTGAGCCGCCGCGGACGGGCCGAAGCGTCGAGGGCCGGCGAGCGCCGGCCCTTCGCCGTTCCGACGGGACCTCACCGCCGGCGGCGGCCGGCGACCCGGCGCGCGGGCGCCTCGGGCACCTTCGCGGCGCGCCCGGTCCACTGCTCCATGCTGCCGGCGGCGCCGAGCGCCGTGGACAGGACGTCGGCCAGGCCGGTGGGGAGGACGCCGTTCAGGAACGGGACGAGCTTCACGAGCCACGGCGTGCGGACGAAGACGCGATCCTGCTCGACCCCCTCGACGATCTCGTCGGCGAGCTGCGCCGGCGTGAGCATCGAGGTGAACAGCGGCGGGCGGGCGCCTTCGAAGAGGCCGGTCGAGACGTACAGCGGGCAGACGGTCGTCACGTGCACCTGGCGGTGCCCCTGGCGCGCGAGCTCGAGCCGGATCGACTCGGAGAACCCGACCACGGCCCACTTGCTCGCCGCGTAGGTGCTCGCGAACGGCACCGCGGTGAGCCCGGCCGCGCTCGCCACGTTGACGAGGTGCGCCTCCGGGCGGGCGACGAGGTCGTCGAGGAACGCGTGCGTCACCGAGACCAGCCCGAGCACGTTCACGGCGAACGTGTCGAGGTGCTTCTGGAGCGGGACGTCCGCGAACGCGCCGCCGAAGACCACCCCGGCGTTGTTGACCAGCACGTCGATGGGGCCGCCGCGCGAGTGGATCGCGTCGCGCACCTGCAGGATGGCGGCGCCCTTCGTGACGTCGAGGACGTGGTGCTCCGCGACCGCCCCGGCCCGGCGGATCGCGTCGGCGGTCGCGGCCAGGGGCTCCTCGTCCCGGTCGGTGAGGATCAGCGCCGCGCCACGGGCGCCGAGCCGCTCGGCGAGCGCCCGGCCGATCCCGGCCGCGGCCCCGGTGATGAGCACGCGCTTCCCCTTCCATGCCTTCATGGCGACCTCCGAGCCGTCCTCGCCGACGGTGCTCCTGGTGCCGAGCGCCGAGGCTGCGCCCGATGGTCGCAGACCAGCGAGAGACGACCGCGAACGAGCGGCCGGGCGGCACCGCCGGCCGAACGTCCTGCTCGTCTGTCACACCAGCCCGAGGGGACCGGTTCGAACTGGCCCCGCTCGTGCCGGCGTACGCTTCCCGCGCCTGGCGCATCATTGCGACGAGCGGGTGATGGACATGAAGAACGTCGTCAGCATCAGCCTCGGCGCGAGCGCCGGAGACTACGACTACACCACGCGGTTCATGGGGCAGCCGTTCCGGCTCCGCCGGTTCGGCGTGGACCACGATCTCCGCAAGGCGCTGGATCTGCTCGCGCGCTGGCAGGGCGAGTGCGACGCGATCGGCCTGGGCCTCGTCGCCGACCACCTGCTGGTGGGGACGCGGCGCTGGGAGGATCCCACCACGGCCGAGCTCGAGGCCGCAGTGTGCGAGGTGCCGGTCACCACCGGCGCCCGCCTCCGCGGCTTCCTCGACGAGTGGGCCATCCGGCACATCCAGGCGCACGAGCAGCGGTGCTTCACGAACGCGCGCGTGCTCTTCCTCTCGGGCCTCGCGAACTACGCCATCGCGCAGGCCGTGTCCGAGTACACGCACAACCTGAGCTTCGCCGACCCGCTGCTCCAGCTCGGGCTGCCGACGATCCTCGGCTCGGTCGCGCAGCTCGAGGCGTACGCGGCGCTCACGGCGCCGGTGCAGCGCCCGCTCCAGGCGGTCTGGGGGAAGGCGCCGCCCGCGCTGCGCGACGCGTGGACCCGGCGGATCCTCGACCGGGCGGCCCGCCACGCGAGCGTGCTCGTGGGGCCGCACGACGATCTCGGCGCGGCCGGGCGCGGGGCGCTGGACCGCAAGATCGTCCTCACCTCGGCGATCACGGACGAGGAGGTGAAGCGGCTCGGCGAGCAGGGGGTCGGCGTCGTCATCGACCGCACGCCGAAGCTGCTCGATCGCGTCGTCGGCCTGAACGTCATCGAGGCCATGATCATCGCCGCGCTGGGCCGCCAGCACCGCGACGACGTGCTCCACGACGAGTACCTGGAGATCTTCGGCGACATGAAGTTCGCGCCGCGCGTCCTGTACCCGTCGGGCAGGCCCCGGCGCGTGCACCGGTTCGCGTTCGTCATCCACCCGCTGTCGCGCGAGTACCTGAAGGCGTCGAAGCCCGTCGAGCTGGCGTCGCGCATCGCCCCGTCGGTCGTGCTGCCGGTCATCGAGAAGCTCATCGCCTACTCGCCGCCGTTCGTGTACTCGCGGGTCACCGGCATCCGGTCGCCGACCGGCACCGAGGCGGAGGGCTGGCTCATCACGGTGGGCGGGACGCCCAAGGAGCTCCTGGCCCACGGCCCCGAGTTCACGTACCGCCGGCTGCTCGCCGCCGCGAAGATCGCGGAGGGGCTCGGCGCGCAGATCATGGGGCTCGGCGCGTTCACCAAGGTGGTGGGCGACGCCGGCGTGACCGTCGCGAAGCGCGCCGGCATCCCCATCACCACCGGGAACAGCTACAGCGCGTCGGCCGCGCTCTGGGCCGCCGCCGACGCCGTGAAGCGCCTCGGGCTCCTCTCGCGCAACGCGGACGGACGGGTCGCCGGGAAGGCGATGGTGGTGGGGGCGACGGGGGCCATCGGGGCCGTGTGCGCGCGGCTCCTCGCCATGTCGTTCGAGGACGTCTACCTCGTCTCGCCCGAGATCGCGAAGCTGCTCACGCTGCGCGAGACGATCCTGGCGGACACGCCCGACGCGGTCCTGCACCTGTCGAGCAAGGCGGACGAGAACCTGCGCGACATGGACCTCGTGGTCACGGCCACGTCCGGCGCCGGCAAGAAGATCCTCGACATCATGAAGGTGAAGCCGGGCTGCGTGATCACGGACGTGGCGCGGCCGCTCGATCTCCCGGCGGCGGAGGTGGCGAAGCGGCCGGACGTGCTGGTGATCGAGTCGGGCGAGATCCAGGTGCCGGGCGGCGTGCGCATGCGCGACATCGGCCTCCCGGACGGCGTCGTGTACGCCTGCCTCGCGGAGACGATCGTCCTCGCGCTGGAGGGCCGGTTCGAGAGCTACACCGTCGGCCGCAACATCGAGTGGGAGAAGGTGAAGGAGATCTACAAGCTCGGCCTCAAGCACGGCATGCGGCTGGCGGCGATCTCCGGGGTGAACGGACCGTTCACCGACGAGGACATCGCCCGCGTTCGCGCGCTCGCGCTCGGGGCGCGCGCCCGCTGGCCGGGGCGGGAGCCGGCGCGCGGGCCCGCCGCATCGCCGGACCGCCCTATCCCGGCCCGGGGTTCCCGGCCGGCCGGATCTCGCACAGGTACGCCCGGTGAGGCACGGACCCGCTGATCGGATCGATCGCCGCGTTCCCGATCAGGAGGTTGAAGTTCGCGCCGTCGGGGCCGAACGGATCGTAGCCTGGCGCTCCGACCTCCGGGCACGGCTGCCACCACCCGTGCTGCCCGGAGACCACGTCCGGCTGCAACGTGTCGTTCAGCCGCGCCCGCGCGCGCACGCTGCCGTCGGGCGTCTCGATGCGGACCCAGTCGCCCGCCGCGATGCCGCGTCGCGCCGCGGCGGCGGGGTGGAGCTCGACCTCGGGATCCATCGCCTTCCGCCGCAGGCTGGGAAGCGCGCGGTGCTGGGTCTCGCAGAAGAGGGTGTGCTTCGTGCACGTGAGGACGAGCGGATAGCGCGCCGCGAGGTCGGGGCGGGAGACCGGACCGACGAGCGGCTCCTGGTACTCCGGCAGCGGCGGGTGGCCGTGGGCGTGCAGCGTCTCCGAGTACAGCTCGATCTTGCGCGTGGGCGTGTCGAAGCCTCGCGGGACCCCGGCGGCCTCCTCCGCGAACTTGCGGTAGCGCGTCTCGAGCGCGACGCGCGCGCCCTCGGGGTGGTCGCGCAGCCACTCGAGCGAGAGCCCCGAGGGTCCGAGCTGGTGGCGATAGGCGGCGTCCACGTCGCCGTTCCAGAAGTGCTCGCCGAGCCCGAGCGCGACGGCGAGGCGGAAGACGAGCTCGGTGTCGGAGCGCGCCTCGCCAGGGGGCGCGGCCACGGGACGCCGCAGCTGCACGAGCGACTGCGCCTCGGGGCTCACCTCGAAGCCGAGCTTGAGCGCCTCGCGCTCGAAGCCGCTCGCCACCGGCAGGACCAGGTCGGCGAGCTCCGCGGTGGGGTTCATGAACAGGTCCGCGTGGACGTAGAAGTCGAGCGCGCGCAGCGCCTCGCGCCCGCGCAGGACGTCGCCGTGCGACAGCAGGAGGTTGGAGCCGAAGCCGACGAGACCGCGCACCGCGTACGGCCTTCGTTCGAGGATGCCGCGGTACAGCTCGTCGGTGGTCGCGAACCCCCACCGCGCCGGGCCGAGCGGACGGTCGGCGACGCCGAGCCCGACCGCGGAGTGCTCCGGCCGCGGCGGCACCTCGGTGCCGACGGCGGGCGAAGGGACCGAGGGGAAGAGCACGTTGCCGCCCCGTGCATCGAAGCTGCCGGTCAGCACGGAGAGCTGCGCGATCGCCCGCGCGATCTGGGTCGAGCTGGTCTGCATCTCGACCCCGCTCCACGCGTAGTAGGCGAGGGGCCTCGCCTCCCACAGGAGCCGCGCGGCGCGCTCGACCTCGCCCCGCGGGACGCCGGTGATCGTCTCCACGCGCTCCGGCGTGTACGCCCGGCAGAGCGCGGCAAGGAGCTCGAACGCCGTCCGGCAGCGCACCTCGCCGGTCCGCGTCTGCAGCGTGTGCTCGCCGGACAGGGCGAGGTCCGCGGCCTCGACCTCGTACCGCCCGCGGCGGGGATCGTAGCGGGCCGGGCGGTCTCCGGTGCGGTCCCAGGCCACGTGGTGCCCGGGGTCCCCGCCCTCGGCGAGGTCGGCCTCGGTGAGGAGGCGGCCCGTGTCAGAGCGGACGAGCAGGGGGCCGTTCGTCCACTCACGCACGAACGGCTCGTCGAACCACCCGCGCTCGATCATCACGCCGGCGAGCCCGAGCGCGAGCGCGCCGTCCGTCCCCGGGCGCACCCGCAGCCACGCGTCGGCCCGCCGGGCGGGCTCCGTGCGCCGGGGATCGACCACGACGAGGCGCGCCCCGCGCTTCTGCGCCGCGAGGGTCGCGGTCGCGTGGCTGAGCCGCGCGTGGTTGGGGTTGTAGCCCCAGTAGAGGATGCAGCCGGCGTTCTCGAGGTCGGGAAGGTAGCGGCCGAGCACCGCCGCACCGAACGTGAAGCCGTTCGCGAAGTGCCGGCCCCAGCCGCACAGCTCCATCGCGACGACGAGGTTCCGGCTGCCGAACGTGCGCGCCAGCCGCTCGACCCAGGCCATGCAGTCGTCCGACGCCGAGGTCGAGGGTGACACCAGGCTGAACGCGACGCTCTCGGGCCCGGACTCCGCCGCGAGCGCGCGGAGCCGCGACGCGGTCAGCGCCAGCGCCTCGTCCCAGCCGATCCGCTTCCAGCCCGGGTCCGGATCGCCCTTCGGTCGCGTGCGCAGCAGCGGGTACTTCAGCCGGTCGGGATGATGGACGAGCTCGGGCCCGGCCCGACCCTTCGCGCAGAGCGCCTGGCCGGTGGGATGCGACGGGTCGGGATCGAGGCGGACGAAGCGGCCATCCTCGACGGTGGCGATCGCGCCGCAGCGCGAGACGCACAGCGCGCAGTACGTGGGGATGCGCTCCGCGGTCGTGTGGCCGGCGGCCATCGTCGGTGCCTTGGGCGCTGATGACCACGCTGGCTGGCCCGTCCTGGGTCTGAGCCCCGAACGGATGGCGGTCGAGGCGCGCCAGCGCACGCTCGGCAGCTTCCCCGAGGCCCGCGACTACGTCCCCGCACTACCTCCGGAGCTGGCCGCACTGCGCCTGGCGACGACCAGGCTCGCGACCACGCCGGTCGCCAGGATCAAGGTGACGACGCCGAGGGAGACGGCCGGGTGGACCTTGACGACGTCCACGAGCGCCATCTTCGCGCCGACGAACACCAGGACGGCCGCGAGCGACGGCTTCAGGTACGTGAACCGCTCGACGAAGCTCGCCAGCAGGAAGTAGAGCGAGCGGAGCCCGAGGATGGCGAAGATGTTCGAGGTGAACACGATGAACGGATCGCGCGTGATCGCGAAGATGGCCGGGATCGAGTCGACCGCGAACACGACGTCCGTGAACTCGATCAGCGCGAGCGCGAAGAAGAGCGGGGTCGCGAGGCGCCTGCCGCCCTCCACCGTGAAGAAGCGGTTTCCGTCCAGGCGAGGGGTGGCCGGGACCACGCGCTTGAGCGCGCGGAAGACGGCGCTCTGCTCCGGGTGAGACACGCCACCGCGCGCGAGGAAGAGCTTCACGCCGGTGAGGACGAGGAAGCCGCCGAACACGTAGATGATCCAGTGGAAGCGCTCGAGGAGGGCGGCGCCGGCCGCGATCATCGCGCCGCGGAGCACCAGGGCGGACAGGATGCCCCAGAACAGGACCCGGTGCTGGTACAGCGCCGGGATCCCGAGCGCGCCGAAGATCACGACGAACACGAAGATGTTGTCCACCGAGAGCGACTTCTCGATGACGTAGCCGGTCAGGTACTCGAGGCCGCTGTCGGCGCCGTGGCGCATCCACACGTAGGCGCCGAAGCCGAGGGCGAGGGCGATCCAGACCAGCGACCACGCGAGCGCCTCGCGCGGACCGACGGCGTGATCCTTCCGGTGGAAGACGCCCAGGTCGAGCGCGAGCATCACCAGCACGAAGCCGCCGAAGGCGGCCCATTCCCACAGCGCGTGTTCCATGGGCTGACCCCCGCTCGGTCGATCCCGGATCCGCGCGGATCATGGCAGAGGCGCCCGGCGCCACGATGACTTTCTCGCCGGCCGGGCTGCGGCGTGTTGACTCGTCACCGCGCACGACCGGGAACACCCCCTCAACGGCCTGGCCCGCCCAGCATCGGCGGAGCCGTGAGCTCGACCAGGTATCCGACGAGCCAGACGTCCCAGCGCTCCTCGAAGCGGATGTTCAGGGGGTCGCGACCGTGGTGGTACCGCACGAGCCGTCGTAGAGGGCCCGCGTCCGGCGCCCGGCGCAGCCGCGGCCCGAGGGGCGCGCGTCCTCCCGTTGCGGTTGCACCTCGGGTATGATTCTCGGGTGGGCCGCGCGAAGACCACCATGCTCGCCGTCGGCATCTGCGTCGTGACGGTCGGCGCGACCATGCTGCCGTTCCCGGTCACCAACCCGAAGGTCTTCACCCAGAGCTTCTTCGCGCTGGTCGCCAGCACCGGCGTGTTCGCTCGGCCGGGCCTCATCCTGATCGCGGTCGGTCTTGGCTGTCTCGCGGTGGCAGCGCTGCTGCCCTCGGACCGGAAGTGACGCGCGGCAGCCGGCGCTGCGAGAGGGATCGCCGCCTCCCGCAGCCGCCGCCCGTCGTGCCCGCCCTCAAGGCACCAGCCGGTACTCCTTCACGAACTCCCAGATCACCTCGTGCGCGTGGATGTCGTCGGTCTGGTAGCCCCACCACCAGTTGACCTCCGGATCCATCTCGTAGAGGTCCACCGCGGAGCCTGGCCAGTTGTGGCCGCCGCCGAACACCGTGCACAGCTCCGCCCTCGCGTCGGCCTTGCACGCCCGGTACTGCTCGCACAGCACGTCCGTGCTGGAGAAGGTGACCTTCTTCTCGGTCTCCAGCGCGCAGCCGTTGTTGGCGGCCCAGAACGCGACGGTCCCGGGGGCGCCCCGCGTGTAGTCGCCGAAGATCGGGCCGAGTCCTTCCGCGTAGGGGCTGAGCGGGTCGGCGTCGCCGTGGATCTCGATCGCCGGCACGGGCCGGCCCGGCGCGCACTCCTCGGTACCCATGCCGCCCGCGATGGAGCCGATGGCGGCGATCAGGTCGGGCCGCTCGCAGGCGAGTCGATACGCCATCCCACCGCCGTTCGAGATGCCGCTGGCGTACACGCGGGCGCGATCGAGGCGGTGGTTCGCGGGGAGCGCGAGGCGATCGTTGGACGGCGAACGACGGACGGCGTCCGGCAGGCCGGGGTGACGCGCAGGCGTTGACTCACCGGCGCGTGCGCCCTCGCGCGATTCTCCGCGGCGTCGCAGCTGCCGCGCCCCGCGTTGGCGGGGCGCCGGCATCATGGGCTGAGGCCGCCGGACGCACCACCTGTGCGCTACCGCTGCTGCCGTGGCGTGCGCGTCGGCACGCTGTGCGCCGCATTCAGAGTCTCAGCACGGATCGTGTCAGGACGCCACTCGGAGTGTGGTATCTCGCTTGCTTCGATTTCGCCGATGGCGTGCGTGAGCTCGAGAGCTCGAAAGCGTCGGCGTGAACCTTCGATGAGGGACGGATGGATCGGATCGCGATCGCGCTGGGGTTCGGACTCCTCCTCTCCGGATGCTCCTGGACCCAGCGCGTCCGGCCGGTGCGCGCCGGCGAGGTGCTGGAGCTCCAGTCCGCGGTCGTCCCGGCGCCCGCGGGTCCCGGCTGGGAGGTGTCGCGCAGCTTCGACGTCCCGGATCGTCAGTTCGAGCTGGTCCACTCGGTCCACGGCCACGCGCCGGATGAGCGGATCGCGGTCTCCGAGCGAGACGGGACGACGCCGCTCCCCGCGCGAGAGGACGTCCTCGCTCAGCTCTCGGCCCAGGCCAGGAGACAGCTCGCCGACCCCGCCGCGACGATCGAGGAGATCGACGTCAGCCTGCCGGCGGCGCTCGGAGACACCGCCGTCGTCGTGGCGATCCGGGCCGAGGAGACCGCGGCGAGGCCCGGGCTGCTCGAGCGGCGCGCCTTCCACTCCGCGTTCGTCGCCTTCGTCCCGCCCGCCGCGCCGGATCGAACGTGCGCCGTCGAGTACGCGGCGCGGGGGAGGGCCGACGCGCCGAAGGATGGCTTCGCGGAGCCGTGGCGCGCGCTCGTGCAAGGGATCGAGCTCAGGCCCGCCAGCGCGGCGAACGTCGCCGCCGCGGCGCGTGCCGACGACTTCCCGAAGCAGTTCGAGCCGGGGCTGGCGCGACGGTCCCTCACGCTCCCGGCGGGCGGATTCCAGTGGTACCTGGAGCGTGACCGGTTGCTCGCGCCCGGCGGCTTCACCGGCTCATGGGGGCTCGCGGCCGGCATCACCGATCACCTCGAGCTCGGCACGCCGGGGTTCTTCCAGCTCTCCTTCGGCGAGGCGGAGGCGCTCCATCGTCCCGAGCTCGGCGTCGGCGCCGGGTTGCTCGGTGCCGAGCACGACGCGGAGCGGGGCACCGTCTGGTCGTACGGCGTGACCGCGGCGGCCCGGAAGCGGCTCGCGCCCGATGTCGCGCTGCTGGGGCGGATCGCGGCGTCCGGCGCGCACGAATCGAGGACGGGCCGGGATCGGCCGGGCGGGGCGGCGGGCGCGGAGATCGTCTGGGACGTGTCGGAGTTCGCGACGCTCGGCGTCGAGGCGGGCTGGGTCACGGTCCCGTCCCCGCGGGCGAGGGAGATCCGCGTGTGGGTCGGCGCAGGGCCGGTCGCCACGCTCCACCTTCCGTTCATCGATCTCTCCGTGAACGGGGCGGCGGGCTGGCACGACGGCCGGCCCGGCGTCCGCGTCGGCGCGGGAGTCCTGCTCACCCTTTGATCGGCGTTCGCCCGGCCGCGCATCATCCTGTTCCTCGCCGGGCCTGGTTCGTCTCGTGGCGACCGCGGGGTGTCACGCGTACCACCCGGCCACGACGTCCTGGATGAGCCCGGGATGCGTCGGCCTCCAGCCCATCCGCTGCTGCGTCAGCGCGCTCGACGCGGGCTGGTCGAAGCCCAGGAACGCGCCGAGCCACCCGAAGTGCTCGGTCGCGGCCTCGGGAGGGATCGAGGTCAGGGGAAGCTTCAACCTCGTCGCGATGGCCTCGGCGAGCGTGCGGATGGTCACCGCCTCCTCTGCGACCCCGTGCAGGATGCTGCCTGCGGGCGCGCTCTCGAGGGCGAGGCGGAACAGCCGGGCCGCGTCCATGCGGTGGACCGCGCTCCAGCGATTCGACCCGTCGCCGACGTGGCCCGAGACGCCCTTCTCCCCGGCGATCTCGACGAGCCGCCTCACGAAGCCGTGGTCGCCCTCGCCGTGCACGCTGGGCGCGAGGCGCACCGCGGCGCTGCGGACGCCCCGGTCCTTCAGGCTCAGCGCGACGAGGGCGTTCGCGAGGCGGGGGTGTCCCTTCGCGTCGAAGGGGATCAGCTCGGTGGCCACGCGGCCCGGGGCGATGCCCAGCGTGCCCGAGGCGATCACGAGCGGCCTCCCCGAGCCCTCCAGCACGGCGCCCAGCGTCTCGATCGCGGCCCGGTCGGCCCGAACCGAGGCGTCGAAGCGGTCGAAGTCGTGGATGAAGCCGAGGTGGATGACCCCGTCGGCTCCGGCAGCGCCCGCCCGCAGGCTGTCGGGATCCTCGAGGTCCCCGCGGTGGACCTCGGCGCCTGCCGCGGCGAGCGCCCGGGCCGAGGCGTCCGAGCGGGCGAGCCCCACCACCTCGTGTCCCGCGGACAGGAGCTCGGGAACGACGGCAGAGCCGATGAAGCCGGTGGCACCGGTGACGAACACGCGCACGTGAAGCCTCCAGACGAAGTGAATGTCAGTAACTGACATCAAGTCTGGATCTCATGTCAGGGACTGTCAAGCGGCGCCATGTCAGGCACTGACGTATGCTGGACGGCATGGCGAGATGGGAACCGGACGCGCGCGGCAGGCTCGAGCGTGCCGCGATGGAGCTCTACCGGGAGCGCGGCTACGACCAGACGACGGTCGCGGAGATCGCCGCGCGCGCGGGGCTCACCGAGCGCACGTTCTTCCGCCACTTCGCCGACAAGCGCGAGGTCCTGTTCTGGGGCGCGGCGGCCCTGCGCCAGCGCATCGTCCACGGAATCGCGCAGGCGCCCGCGGAGGCCGCGCCGCTCGACGTCGTCGTCGGTGCGCTCGAATCGACGGCGCCCCTCTTCGAGGAGCGTCGCGCCGTTGCGAGGCAGCGCCAGGCCCTCATCGCCGCCCACCCCGAGCTGCAGGAGCGCGAGGTGATGAAGCTCACGCTGCTCGCCGCGGCCGCCGCGGAGGCGCTGCGTGCGCGCGGCGTCGCCGGGCCCGCGGCGTGGCTGGCCGCCGAGGCGGGGATGGCGGTGTTCAAGCTCGCGTTCGAGGGCTGGGTCGGGGACGCGAAGGGGCGGGGGCTCCCGCACCACCTCCGCGCGGCGCGCGACGACCTCGAGGCGGTCGTCGGGCGGCGCGGTCCCTCGGGAGCTTCGCGCCGGGGCACGAAGCGAGGCCGCGGCTAGCGGGCCCCCGCCTCGTTCCCGGCGAGAGAGCGCGCCGATCGAGCGCGCCTTCGGCGGAAGCTGGTGCGATCCCCGCGGCCGCGATCGGCCGCTCTCCAGGGCGTGCTGACGGACAGTGCAAGGGCCCTGTAGAATCGACGGGCATGACGCGATTCCGGTTCACCATGCTCGTCGCGGCCGTCGCGGTGGCCGCCTTCCCGGCGACGCTCGCCGTCGCATGGGTGCGGGTCCTCGCGGACGGAAACACGCCGTCGCGCGTCTTCGGCACCGTTGCCCGGGGGAGCATCGAGCACGCGCACGTGATCCCGCCGTGGGGACCGGGGTACGTCACGTACTCGTTCCTCGGGGCGGCGCTGGGCCGGCAGTACGTAGACGGCCGCGTGCGCGACACGCTCCTGGCCTCCTTCGCCGCGAGGTCGAGGGCCGAGGGCGGGCGCAGGTTCGTCGTGGGCGAGACCGGCTGGCCAGGGGGAGGGCGGTTCAGGCCGCACCGCTCGCACCAGAACGGGATGGCGGTGGACGTGTTCGTGCCGCTCCGGACCCGGCGCGGCGACGCGGCCGAGATCGGCACGTGGCCGTGGAACACGTTCGGCTACGGGCTCGAGTTCGACCATCGGGGCGAGCGCGACGACCGTCGGATCGACTTCGAGGCCCTCGCGGCCTTGCTGCTGGAAGTCGATGGCCAGGCCACCCGGCATGGGCTCCGCGTCGGGCGGGTCATCCTCGCGCCGGAGTTCGTGCCGCTCGTCCTGGACACGCCGTCGGGCCGCCGGCTCGACAGGCTGGGGGATCGCATCACCCGCAAGCCGGCGTGGGTCCGCCACGACGAGCACGTTCACCTCGACTTCGAGCGGTCCGGTGCGGCGGGCGTCGCGCGGTAGCGTGATCCGCGCGGACGCCGGAGCGCTCTGCGCCCGCAACGGCTCAGCGATGCGCCTGTTTCACTCCGTCGAGCGGCTGGGACGGTGAGCTGCCCCGAGCGAACGCCCCGATCCAGTCGAGGCTGGCCGATGGGCGCCGGATGTGCGAATCAGCCGCTTCCCTCCACGAGCGCCGCTCGACCAGCCCCGGTGATGCGTCACTCGCCCATCAGCTCGTGCAGCCGCGCCGTGGTGTTCCAGTTCCGGATCGTCATCTGCTTGTAGATGGGCGTCCCGACGATGCGGCTCATGCGGCTCTGCGACGCCTTCGCCGTCAGCCGCGAGTAATAGAGGACGCCGGGGCCGGCGGTGACCTCGTCCACGTCCGGGTTCACCGGGACGCGCTCGAGCGCCTGGGCGGGCGACAGCGGGGGCTTCAGGAAGATGGCGTCGTAGCGGAAGCGCTCGGGCCGCGACCCGAAGCCGTCCGGCGCGTGCTCCACCACGCGGCGGAGCTGCGTGCTCGAGAGCACGACGACGCTGGCGGAGTAGTCGAACGCCCTCGAGAGCATCGCCTCGATGCGCGGGACGAGGGCGGGGCCGCGCTCGGGGGACGAGACGAGCACGTTGCCGCTCTGGATGTACGTGACGACGTCGCCGAAGCCCTCGGTCTCGAACGCGGCCTTCAAGGCGGGCATGCCGATGAGGTTCTTCCCGCCGACGTTGATCCCGCGGAGCAGCACCAGGTAGCGGCTCATGAGCCTCCCTCTGCGGTCGTTCTCGTAGCGCACGATGGGTTCAGCCGCAAGCGATGGGCTCGCGACGACGGGGCCGCGCGCGCCGACGGGTGGGCTTGCGCATTCAGCCCTCGTTTCGCGGCGCGCTCTACCGGTTCGGGTTCGGCCGATGTGAGCGGCATCTCACCGTTCGCGGCCGCGCGTCACGCCGCCGCTCCTCGTCGAGGTCGTGACCGTTGGCCCGATTGACGCGCCGGCGCGGTCGCGGGGGAATGGCTCCGCGCGCGCATGCGCGAGGAGGGCGCCATGGCGGGTTCGATCGCGGAGTCGCTGAGGGCGCACGGCAGGTCGCCGACACGGGAGGCCCGCGTCGCCGGCCTGGTCCGGCCGGGCTTCGAGGCGGTGCGGCAGGCGTTCGAGGAGAACTTCGACCGGCGCGGAGAGCTGGGCGCCGCCTGCGCGGTCTACCTGCGGGGCGAGAGGGTGGTGGACCTGTGGGGCGGCGTCCGCGACGCGGCGACCGGCGAGCCGTGGCGGGAGGACACCATGGCCCTGGTCTTCTCCGCGACGAAGGGCATGGCGAGCCTCGCCATCGCCCTCGCGCACTCGCGCGGGCTGATCGACTTCGACGAGCGGGTGAGCACGTACTGGCCGGAGTTCGCGCAGGCGGGGAAGGGCGCCATCACGGTCCGGCAGCTGCTCGCGCACCAGGCCGGCCTGTTCGCGCTCGACGAGCGGCCGGACGCGAGGCTCGTCGCGGATCCGGATCGGCTGGCCGCGGCCCTCGCCCGGCAGAAGCCGGCCTGGCCCGCCGGGGCGCGGCAGGCGTACCACGCGATCACGGTGGGCTTCTACCAGGGCGAGCTGCTGCGCCGGGTCGATCCGGCGCGCCGGACGCTGGGCCGCTTCTTCCAGGAGGAGCTGGCGACGCCGCTCGGGCTCGACTTCTACATCCGGCTCCCGGCGTCGATCCCGGACGCGAGGCTCGCGCCGCTGTTCCGCTCCGGGCGCATGCCGCTGCGCATGCTCCTCACCATGCCCCCCGCGCTCGCGATCGCGGGCATGAACCCGCGCTCGCGCCTGCGCCGCGCGCTGCAGGGGTCCGAGCTGCCGGAGCGGTGCGAGCGCGGCGTCTACGCCCGGGACCTCGAGATCCCCGCGGGAGGAGGCGTGGGGACGGCGCGCGCCATGGCGCGGGCGTACGGGGTGTTCGCGGCCGGCGGGAAGGAGCTGGGACTGCGCGAGGAGACGCTGCGGCAGCTCATGGCGCCGCCGGTGCGGCCGGCGCGCGGGTTCCGCGACGCGTGCCTGAAGGTGGAGATCGCCTACGCGCTGGGGTTCGCGAAGCCGACCGCCGGGTACCCGTGGGGCCACCCGAGCGCGTTCGGCGCGCCGGGCGCGGGCGGGGCCTTCGGCTTCGCGGATCCGCATTCCGGGATCGGCTTCGGCTACGTGCCCAACGGAATGGGCATGCACCTCGACGATCCGAGGGCGGCCGCGCTGCGGCGGGCGGTATACGGATCGATCGGCGTCGAGGACCCGTACCGCGGCTGACGACGGGGCTCGGGGGAGCGCATGCGCACCGAGCTGGAGAACCGCGTCCTCCGGCCGATCGGCGCGTGACGCGCGCCGCTCCGGAATCGCGCCGCACTTGTCACTCCCCGACGCCGCGCGCCGCCGCCTAGGAGAAGGCGAGGCGCGGGGCGTGGTGCCCGGCGCGAGGAGGAGAACGAGCCATGCCGGACATCATTCACAGGATGGGAATCCGGGCCCCCGCCGCGAAGGTCTACGAGGCGCTGGCCACGGTGGAGGGGGTCGCGGGCTGGTGGACCCGCGAGACGACGGGGCGCGCCGCGCCCGGCGGGACCATGCGCTTCATGTTCCGCACGCCGGACGGCACCGAGCTGGGTGGGATGGAGTTCGAGGTGCTGGAGCTGAAGCCCGAGCAGGAGGTGCGCTGGCGCTGCACGGGCGGGCCGCAGGAGTGGATCGGGACGGAGGTGGCGTTCCGGCTGTCGCGGGACGCCGACCAGACGGTGATCGCCTTCGGCCACCGGGGCTGGCGCGAGACGTCGGAGTTCATGGGCCACTGCAGCATGAAGTGGGCGACGTTCCTGCTGAGCCTCAAGGCCTTCGTCGAGACGGGGAAGGGCAGGCCGGCCCCGGACGACCTCAAGATCGACACCTGGAACTGACGGCCGCCCGGGTGCCGAGGTTCTCCTCGCCCCGACCCACCAGGACTCGTGGGCCGGGGCGAGGGCCTCGGCTACCGTGTCGCGTCCCACCGGCTGGCCGGGACGGGAGGTCCACGTGAGGCACGCGTCCCGATGGCTGTCGCTCGCCGCCGCGCTCGTCACCGCCGCGTGCGGCGGCGGCTCCGGCGGCTCCGGAGGCGCGCCTCCCCCGCCGCCGCGCACCCTCCAGCTCCGGACCCCGGACCTCGTGGTGGGCGCGGGGCAGGAGCTGGCGTCCTGCTGGTACTTCCGCACGCCGAACGCGCAGGACCTCGACGTGCGCACGTTCACCTCGCGCCTGCCCGCGGCGGCGGTGAGCGTCGCGATGATGCTCACGCCGGACGACGTCCAGGCGCCCGGGACCCAGTCCACCACCGGCTGCGCCTGGGCGCCCGCGAGCGGCCCGGTGCCGGCGTACCTGGGGTCGTCCGGCACCGCCTCGTTCTCGTTCCCGCCCGACGACGGCAGCGGCAAGGCGGTCGGCCTCCGGATCCCCGCCGGCCAGGCGGGCTACCTCCGCGTGCACTGGGCGAACGCGTCGGACCAGCCGATCACCGCGCACGTCGAGCTGGACGCGGAGGCGTGGCCGGCCGGGACGGCGACCACGCTCGCGAGCCCCTACGTCTCGCTGGCGACCTCGTTCAGCATCCCGGCCTCCGGTTCGGCGACGGCCGAGACCACCTGCGACGTGCCCGCCGGCGCGCGGTTCGTGGCGCTGACGACGCGCACGTACAGGCACGCGGTCGCGACCTCGATCGCGGACGACGCCACGACGCTGTTCGAGAGCGCCGACTGGTCCGCCCCCGGCTTCGCCCGCCGGGACGCGGCGCCGTTCCTGTCGTTCGCGAGCGGGCGGCTCACCACGCGGTGCGAGTACCTGAACACCACCGGGAGCACCGTCCAGCCCGGCGACGATCCGGCCTCCGACGAGCTCTGCGCCGGCATCGGCTGGTACTTCCCGGCCACCCGCGCGCGGCTCTGCCACGACGGCACGCTGCTGCCCTGAGCGGCGGGAGCCCCACTGCGAGCGCGGGCGCGAGCGCTCCCCCGTCCGAGTGGTGCAAGGCCGGTCGATCCGTGCCAGAGGTGGCGCGAGCGCGGGGCCTCGGAGGCCGAGCCCGGCGCCGCAGGAGCGCCGCCCGGCCGGGCAGCCGCTCCGACCTCCAACGCCACCGCGTGAGCCCAGCCGTGTTCGCCACCGTCGTCCCCCTCGTCGTCGTCGCCGCCGCCGGAACCCTCATCGTCGTCCACAAGGTGCGGGAGCGGCGGCGCTGGGCCAACGTGAAGGCCTCCGGAGGGCGGAAGTCGCTCGTCCTCAACCTGTTCGACCGCTCGTAGCGGCGGACGGTCGCACGGCCGCCCCCGCGTACGGGGGAGCGGCTCCGAAAAAGCCTGACGCGGGGGAGGGTTCCGGTGTCCGGCGGCGCCGCCGTGGGCACCGGCTTGCATCTCGACGCCGGTTTGTGCGAGGGTGCGCGCCGCTCGCGGCCGTGGATGTGGGTGGACGGCGCGGGCTTTGTCGTATCCGTGGCCGGCTCGCGTGGATGAAACGCGCGCCGAAACGGGTTCGAGACGAGCGGCTCTCACGCTCCGCCGGCGGCGCTGGCGAGCGACGCCGCGCAACCGATTCGCCCATGCAGCTCGGTCCGCCCCCGCGGGTGGAGGTAAGACGTGTACACGGATTTTTCGAAGCTCCGGAACATCGGGATCTCGGCCCACATCGACAGCGGCAAGACCACGCTGACGGAGCGGATCCTCTTCTACACGAAGCGCATCCACGCCATCCACGAGGTGAAGGGCAAGGACGGCGTCGGCGCGACGATGGACTCGATGGAGCTCGAGCGCGAGCGCGGCATCACCATCGCCTCCGCCGCGACGCACTGTGAGTGGAAGGGGCTCCACCTCAACATCATCGACACCCCCGGCCACGTGGACTTCACCATCGAGGTGGAGCGGTCGCTCCGCGTCCTCGACGGCGCCATCCTCGTGCTCTGCTCGGTGGCCGGCGTCCAGAGCCAGTCGCTCACCGTGGACCGCCAGATGCGGCGCTACAACGTGCCGCGCCTCGCGTTCGTCAACAAGTGCGACCGCTCCGGCGCGAACCCGATCCGCGTCAAGGACCAGCTCCGCGAGAAGCTCCAGCACAACCCGGTGCTGATGCAGCTCCCCATCGGCCTCGAGGACAAGTTCGAGGGCGTCGTCGATCTCGTGAAGATGAAGGCGTTCCGCTTCAGCGGCGACGACGGCGAGGTCATCACCGAGTCCGAGATCCCGGCCGACATGCAGGCCGACGCGGCCAGGGCGCGCGAGGAGCTGCTCGACGCGGCCTCCATGTTCTCCGACGAGCTCACCGACGCGATCCTCGAGGACCGCGTCACCGAGGAGCTGATCAAGGCGGCCGTCCGCAAGGGCACGCTCGCGCTCAAGCTCACCCCGGTGTTCATGGGCTCGGCCTACAAGAACAAGGCCGTCCAGAAGCTGCTCGACGGCGTGGTGGACTACCTCCCGGATCCCACCGAGGTGGTCAACGAGGCCCACGACCTCACCAAGGACGAGGAGAAGGTCGCCCTCACCATCGACAACGAGAAGCCGACGGTGGCGCTGGCGTTCAAGCTCGAGGACGGGCGCTACGGCCAGCTCACCTACCTGCGCATCTACCAGGGCAAGCTCTCGCGCGACATGTTCATCACGAACATGCGCACGAAGAAGGACCACCGCATCGGCCGGCTCGTGCGCATGCACTCCGACCAGATGGAGGACATCGACGCCGCCGGCTCCGGCGACATCGTCGCGATGTTCGGCGTGGACTGCAACTCGGGCGACACGTTCACCGACGGCACGGTCAAGCTGAACATGACCTCGATGCACGTGCCCGAGCCGGTGATCGCGCTCTCCATCAAGCCGGTGGACTCGAAGAGCGAGACCAACATGGGCAAGGCGCTCCGGCGCTTCACCCGCGAGGACCCGACCTTCCGCGCCGGCCTGGACGAGGAGAGCGGCGAGACCATCATCCGCGGCATGGGCGAGCTGCACCTCGAGGTCTACATCGAGCGCATGAAGCGCGAGTACAACTGCATCGTCGAGGTGTCGCCGCCGCAGGTGGCGTACCGCGAGACGGTCAGCCAGCGCGCCGACTTCGCCTACACGCACAAGAAGCAGACCGGCGGCTCCGGCCAGTTCGGCCGCGTGTGCGGCTACATCGAGCCCTGCGAGCAGCAGTTCGAGTTCGTGGACGACGTGGTGGGCGGCGCGATCCCGCGCGAGTTCATCTCCGCGGTGGAGAAGGGCTTCCGCTCGATGCTCGCCAAGGGCCGCCTGCTCGGCTTCCCCGTGGTGAACACGCGCGTCGTCATCAATGACGGCGCCAGCCACGCGGTGGACTCGTCCGACATCGCGTTCCAGGAGGCCGCCCGCGGCGCCTGGCGCGAGGGCTTCGACCGCGCCAAGCCGCGCCTCCTCGAGCCCATCATGCGCGTGGTGTGCGAGGGCCCGGCGGAGTTCTCCGGCGGCATCCTGGGCACGCTCATGCAGCGGCGCGCCATGATCATCGGCTCGCAGGACGACGGCGGCCTGGCCCGCATCGAGGCCGAGGTGCCGCTGGCCGAGATGTTCGGCTACTCGACCACCCTGCGGTCCGCGACCCAGGGCAAGGCCGAGTTCAGCATGGAGTTCTCGCGCTACCTGCCGGTCCCGGCGGCCATGGCCGAGGAGCTCATGACGAAGGCGTCCAAGAAGGCCGAAGGCGGGAAGAAGTAGCGATGCCGGAGCCATGATCCGCCAGGAAGCGATCCTCCAGAGCCCGCTGCGGATCCTCGACCGGAGGATCCGCGGCGGCCTGGGCAAGGGTCGCCTCGGCGTGATCGTGGCGCCCGCCGGCGTCGGCAAGTCCGCCGTCCTGGTGCAGCTCGGGCTGGACGCGCTGCTGCGCGGCCGCCCGGTGCTGCACGTGGCGCTCGGGCAGCCGGTCGAGCACGTCTCGGCCCGCTACGACGCGTTCTTCGAGGAGCTGGCCGATCGCGTGGACCTGGCCGACCGCCGGGGAGTCCACGAGATGGTCGCGCGCCAGCGGCTGATCTGGTCGGCGATGGACGGCGGCCTCGGCGTGCGGACGCTGGACGAGGCGCTGGCCGCGTTCGAGGCGCACCTCGGCTGCAGCCCCGCCACGCTCCTCGTGGACGGCTTCGCCTGGGCCGGGCCCCGGCCCGAGGTCGCCGAGACGCTGGCCGGCCTGAAGGCGAGCGCGGCGCGGGCGGGCGCCGAGCTGTGGATGACCGCCCGGTCCGCCGCGGGGCGCCCGCCGTGCGAGGCCGACCCCGACCAGCCGGGCGCGCCGCCGGAGCGCTGCGGCGAGCGGGTGGACGTGGTGCTGGCGCTGGTGCCGCAGGGGCGCGGCGCGCACGTGCGGCTGATCCGGGACCTCGACGGCGCGGGCGAGGCCGACCTGCCGCTCGAGCTGCAGGGCGGCTCGCTGCGCTACGCCCGCGGCGAGGACGAGGACGACGACGAGGCGCGCGGCCCGGAGGCGTTCACGCTGCTCGCGGGCGGGGCCGACGGCGCGGAGGAGGCGTTCGGCGCCTGCGCGGAGCGCTGGGGCGTGCAGGAGGTGAACTTCACCTTCGCCGGCCGCCCCGGGCTGGCCCGCACCCGCGGGCTCGTCGAGCTGACCGAGGCGGAGCTGCGCCTCGGCGACGTGAGCGAGGCCTACCTGAAGGCGCACCTGCCGCGCGCGCTCGCCGGGCCGCCGGAGCTCCGGCGCGTGCTCCAGCTCATCTGGCACCAGGTCGGCACCGCGGGCGAGGTGTTCGCGGTCGGCGCGCTCAACCCGGACGACACCGCCCAGGGCGGCACCGGCTGGGCGGTCGAGCTGGCGCGCCACTGGGGGAAGCCGGTCCACCTCTTCGACCAGGACCGCGACGGCTGGTTCCGCTGGGACGGGCGGGCCTGGGCCCCCGAGGCGCCGCCCGCCGTCACGCACCCGCGCTTCGCCGGCGCCGGGACCCGCGCGCTCTCGGAGTCGGGGCGCGCCGCGATCCGCGCGCTCTTCGAGCGGTCCTTCGGGCCGCCCGCGGAGTAGCCTCGCGCGGCGCACGGGCTACACTGGCGGCGGACCGTCCACCGCGAGGAGCTCCATGCGCCCAGCCCGTCCTGCAGCCGCCCGCCGCCGCTCCGTGATCCCAGCGCTGCTGCTCGTCGCGCTCCTGCCGGCCGCGGCGCGGGGAGCGGAGCCGGAGGCTGCGCCGGCCGCGGGCGCCGCCGGCGTGCCCGGGACGACCGCCGCCGACGCTGCGGGGCGGGGCCAGCGCAGCTTCGGCGTCGGGCCGACGCTCGGCTTCTGGTCCGGCGCGGGGCTCCTCGCGGGCGGAGGCACCGGCCGGGTGAAGGGCTGGGTCTCGGGCGGCTACGCGCCCGTGATGGTCTTCTCGAACGAGCGGACGCCGGGCCGGGACCTCCGCTTCGACTTCTACAACGCGTACCAGGTGAACGCCGAGGTGAGCCTGCGGGTGAACGGTCCCTCGACCACCGAGATCGCGCTGCTCGCCGGCTACAAGTACAACGGCGTGCTCGGCCACGGGGCCGGCGGCGGCCTGCGCGTGCTGTTCGACGTGGGCCCGCGCGCCGCGGTGGAGCTGTCGTTCGGCCTGGCGGTGTTCCCAGAGGCGATGGACCGGCTGGAGCGCGATCACGCCTACCCGTCGGATCGGGACCCCGGCCTCACGCCGTCGCTGCAGGGCGGGGCGAACCTCGGTCTGCTGGTGTTCCCTTGAGCGGGGGTTGACGCCGGGCCGCGCGCACGCGAAGCCTGTCGCGATGCAGCCGCTCCTCGCGCTCCTCCTCGCCACGGTGCCGCTCCTCGAGCCCGCCGCCGGCGGCGCCGACGTCCTCGGCGTGCTCGGCACGCGGATCGTGAAGCAGGGTGACTCCCTCATCGAGCTCGCCCGCGCGCACGACGTGGGCTTCAACGCCATCGAGGCGGCGAACCCCGGGCTCGACGCGTACGTCCCGACGCCCGGCGCGCCGCTGGTGGTGCCGGCGGCCTGGATCCTGCCGCCCTCGGCGGCGCCGGGGTCGATCGTCGTGAACCTCTCGGAGATGCGGCTCTACCTGCTCCCGGGCGGCGGCGCCGCGCCCGTCACGTACCCGGTGGGCATCGGCAAGGATCGCGCGAAGACGCCGCTGGGATCCTTCACCGTCATCGGCAAGACCGTCGCGCCCACCTGGTACCCGCCGGCCTCGATGCGCCGCGACGACCCCACGCTCCCGGACCGCGTCCCGCCCGGCCCGGACAACCCGCTCGGCACGCACGCGCTGCGCCTCTCGGCGGGCAGCATCCTCATCCACGGCACCGACGAGCCGTTCGGCATCGGCCGCAAGTTCAGCCACGGCTGCGTCCGGCTCTACCCCGAGGACATCCCGCGCCTGTTCGAGGTGGTGCCGCTGAAGACGCCGGTCCGGATGGTCCGCGAGCCGGTCAAGATCGGCGTGCGCGGGAGCCGCGTGGTCGTGGAGGCCCACGACGATCCGGACGCGCGGGTGGACCTCCGCGCCGAGGCGCAGCGCCAGCTCGAGCGGCGCGGCCTCGCGGCGCGCGTGGACGCGGGCAAGCTCGCGGCCGCGCTCGAGGCCCGGCGCGGCATCCCGGTGGACGTGTCGATCGACGTCTTCTGAGGCGCTACGGGATCGGGTCGGGGATGGGCAGCTCGGCCCGGATCCGCCAGCGCCCGTCCTTCCCGCGGCGCCAGACGGCCAGGTAGCGCCCGGTCACCGTCATCGGCGCGCCGCTGCCCTGCTGCACGACCAGGCGGTTCGTGCCCGCCTCCCAGGCGAGATCGCCCGAGACCTCCAGCTGCACGGTCGTGATGGTCGCCTCGAGGTACCGCAGCGCCCCCACGCGCCGGGCGTCGTACGCCTCGAGCTCGGCGCGGCCGGAGACGAAGCCGCGCTGCATGGCGGGGATGACGAGGGCGTCGTCGGTGAACACCGCCGCCATCCCGTGCGCGTCCCCCGCGACGAGCGCGCGGACGAACGCGTCGTTCGCGGCGGCGATGGCCTCGCGGAGCTCCGCGTCGGGCTCGGCGCGGCCGCCCGGCGAGTGCGCGCAGGCGCTGGCCCCCAGCGCGGCGGCGACGAGGAGGGCACGGGCGAGGTTGGCCATCCGCGAAGGAGACCGCGCCTTCACGCGCGGCGCGCGCGGCATCCTGTCCGACGCGTCCGGGGTAGGGCGAGCGTGGCGCGGTGGCGTCGCGGCGGCCCGCGAGATCGCCCGCTCGGGGTTCGAGCGCCGCCGCGCCGTGCGCGATGATGGCGCGACACGCGAGGAGGTCCGGCCATGAACGCCGAGCACGCGGTGACGCTACGGGCACCGGCCGCCGACTGGGAGCGCTCGGAGCGCGAGGCGCGGCAGGCCGCGGCCTACGTCGCCGCGTTCGTCGGCGTCCCCGCCGTCGTCGCGGCGGCGGCCGCGCTCGCGCTGTTCGCCCTCACCGCGCTCGTGCTGCTCGCGCCGCTCGTCGCGTGCGTGCTGACCTGGGCGGCGTGGCGGTACGGCCGGCCCGAGCGCCGCGGCGCGCGCCGCGCCTGAGAGCCAGTCGGCGCGCGGCGCGCTTCACGCTCGCCCCACGCGTGGCGCACGAAACGTGAAGCAGGGCCCCGCGCATGTCTCGACGCTGCGCGTCACCCACACCCGCAGTCGATGCGTCACCACGCGTGAAGGCCGTCAAGCCCCACTCAGGACGGAGACGACGACTATTCGTTCTCTTACAGCCCACGCGTGCCATCCAAGACCGCCCGCATCCTCCGGGCTCCTGAGAATTTCCTCACCCAAGAGCAGATCACCGAGGTCGCCGCCGGACGGCGGAGCTTCCTGCGGAGCGCGTTCCTCGCCGCCGGCGGGATCGCCGCGGGCGCGGTCGCCGTGCGCGCCGCGGCGGCGCCCACCGCGGCTCCTCGCGGCGCTCCGGCCGGCGATCCGGCGATCCTCGAGCGCCAGCCGTGGAACACCTCGCTCGGCAAGCCCGTCGCCGCGCGGGGCTACGGCCTGCCGTCGCCGTACGAGGCGAACCTCCAGCGCCGCGAGAGCCCCGGCCTGACCCGCGTGAACGCGGCGTCGGTCTCCTTCGCGCCGCTGCAGGGGCTGTTCGGGATCATCACGCCGAGCGGCCTGCACTTCGAGCGCCACCACCAGGGCTGGCAGGACGTCGATCCGGCGAAGCACCGGCTGATGGTCCACGGCCTGGTGCGGCGCGCCAAGGTCTACACGATGGACGACCTGATGCGCCTGCCGTCCGTCTCGCGCATCCACTTCATCGAGTGCGGCGCGAACACCGGCATGGAGTGGGGGAACGTGGCGGTGCCCACGGTCCAGTACACCCACGGCATGCTGTCGTGCAGCGAGTTCACCGGCGTGCGCCTCTCCACGCTGCTCGACGACTGCGGCCTCGACCGGGTGAAGGGTCGCTACGTGCTCGCCGAGGGCGCGGACGGCTCGGGCATGACGAGGACCGTCGCCATCGACCGCGCGCTCGACGACGTGCTCGTCGCGTGGGGCCAGAACGGCGAGATGCTGCGGCCCGAGAACGGCTACCCGCTCCGCCTGGTGGTGCCCGGCGTGCAGGGCGTCTCCTGGGTGAAGTGGCTCCGCCGCATCGAGGTCGGCGACCAGCCCTGGGCCACCAAGGACGAGGCCATCCACTACGTGGACCTCATGCCGGACGGCCGTCACCGGCAGTACACGTCGATCCAGGAGGCGAAGTCGGTCATCACCACGCCCTCGGGCGGCCAGGTGCTGGTGGAGCGGGGCGCCTGCGAGGTGACCGGCCTGGCCTGGTCCGGCCGCGGGAAGATCAAGCGGGTGGACGTCTCCTTCGACGGCGGGCGCAGCTGGACGCCGGCGCGGCTGGAGACGCCGGTGCTCTCGAAGGCGCTGACCCGGTTCAGCGTGAGCTGGCGGTGGGACGGGCGCGCCGCGCTCCTGCAGAGCCGGGCGGTGGACGACACCGGCTACGTGCAGCCGACGACGCGGCTGCTGCGCGAGGTGCGCGGGACGAAGTCCATCTACCACAACAACGCGATCCAGACCTGGCGCGTGGACCCGAACGGCGAGGTGTCCAATGTACAGCTGGCGTGAGCCGCTCGTCCTCGCGGCGCTGCTCGCCGCCGGCGCCGCGCACGCGGGAGAGGGCGTCGGGCGCCCGGCGACGCCGGCCGAGGTCCGGGCCTGGGACATCGACGTGCGGCCCGACTTCCAGGGCCTGCCGCGCGGCTCCGGCTCGGTCCTGCGCGGGCAGGAGCTCTGGGACGCGAAGTGCGCCTCGTGCCACGGCACGTTCGGCGAGAGCAACGAGGTCTTCACGCCGCTGGTGGGCGGGACCACCGCCGAGGACCAGGCCCGCGGGCGCGTGGCGGCGCTCACCGGCAACGGCCACCCGCAGCGCACCACGCTCATGAAGGTGGCCACGGTCTCGACGCTGTTCGACTACATCCGCCGCGCCATGCCGTGGGACGCGCCGCGGACGCTCACCGACGACGACACGTACGCCGTGCTCGCGTACCTCCTGAACCTCGGGGACGTCGTCCCGTCGGACTTCGTGCTCGACCAGGACTCGATCCGCGCGGTGCAGCAGCGCCTGCCCAACCGCAACGGCATGACCCGCGACCACGGCCTGTGGGACGTGAAGGGCAAGCCGGACGTGCGCGCGGTCGCGTGCATGAAGGACTGCGGGCCCGAGCCGCGCGTCGCCTCGACGCTGCCGGACTTCGCCCGCAACGCGCACGGGAACCTGGCCGAGCAGAACCGGACCTTCGGACCGGTGCGCGGCGCGGACACCACCCGGCCCGCCGGCGCGGCCCCGACCGGCGCGCCCGCGGCGGCCCCGGCCCCGGCCGCGCCGAAGCCGGCCGCCGGGCTGGCGCTGGCGCGGGCCAACGGCTGCCTCGCCTGCCACGACGTCGAGGCGAAGCGGCTCGGCCCGAGCTTCCGCGACCTGAAGGCGCGGTACGCCGCCGACGCGGACGCGGCGGCGAAGCTGGCCGCCCGGGTGCGCGGCGGCAGCCAGGGCGCGTGGGGGCCGGTGCCGATGCCGCCCCAGCGCCAGGTGGCGGAGGGCGACGTGGACACGATCGTGAAGTGGGTGCTCGAGGGAGCACGCTGAGGCGCTCGCGGCGCGGCGACCGTCGCCGCGCGCGGCAGAACCCGTAGAGGAGAGCGGAATGAGAGAGGTAGAGCAGACGGGCATCGGGAGGCGGCGGTTCCTCGAGACGACCGGCGGGGCGACGCTCCTCGGCATGCTGGTCGCCGCGGGCATCCTGAAGCCGAGCTGGGGCCGCGCGGCCGACTGGAACAAGGCGGCGTTCGAGGCCCGGACCATGAAGGAGGCGCTGGACGCGCTCGGCGCCGGCGCGCCGGCCGACTCGAAGGACATCGCCGTCACCGCACCCGACATCGCCGAGAACGGCGCCGTGGTGCCCATCACCGCGACCAGCAACCTGCCCGACACCGAGTCGATCGCGTTCCTGGTCGAGGCCAACCCGAACATGCTCGCCGCGTCGTTCCTCCTGACCCCGGCCTCGCTGCCGGTCGTCTCCACGCGGGTCAAGATGGCCCGGACGTCGAACGTGTCGGTGCTGGTGAAGGCCGGCGGCAAGTTCTACGTGGCGACGAAGGAGATCAAGGTCACCCTGGGCGGTTGCGGCGGGTAGGGAGCGAGGAGACAGCCATGGCAGATCCGATGAAGATCCGCGCGAGCCTCCAGGGCGACGTCGTGGAGGTGAAGGTGCTGATGAGCCACGAGATGGAGACGGGCCAGCGCAAGGACGCGAGCGGCGCGCTCGTCCCGGCCCACTTCATCAGCTCGGTCCAGGCGGAGTGCAACGGCAAGGCCGTGCTCACCGCGCACTGGGGCCCGGCCGTGTCGAAGAACCCGTACCTCGCCTTCAAGTTCAAGGGCGCGGCCAAGGGCGACAAGGTCAAGGTGACCTGGGTGGACAACAAGGGCGACACCCGCACCGACGAAGGGACCATCGCCTGAGCGCGCCGTCCGCCAGCCACGCGGCGCGGGCGGCGGGGAGGGGGGCCCGCTGGCTCCTCGTCCTCGCCGCCGGCCTCGCGGCCGCCCCGGCGGCCCGGGCCGCGCCGCCCTCCGCGCGCGCCGCCGCCCCGAAGGCGGCGCCGATCAAGGTCGTGTACCACCTGACCGAGGGCATCGAGGAGGCGGTGCGCGCGATGCGCAACGTCCGCAACCACCTCGACGCGGACCCCACCGCGAAGATCGTGGTCGTGGCGAACGGCGCCGGCATCGACTTCCTGCTCGACGGCGCGATGGACAAGAACGGCAACCCGTTCGACGCGATCGTGCAGGACCTCGTCACGCGGCACGTCGAGTTCCGGGCGTGCCGCAACACGCTCACCACCCGCAACATCGATCCCTCGAAGCTCCTGCCGGAGGCGACGCTGGTCCAGTCCGGCGTGGCGGAGGCCGCGCGCCTCCAGGCGCGCGAGGGCTTCGCCTACCTCAGGCCCTGAGCTTCACGAACCGTTCCTGGAAGGAGATTCGGATGACCCGTCGATCGATCGGGCCGGTGCTGCTCCTCGCGGCCGCGGCCCTGGCCCCGGCCGCCCACCGCGCGCAGGAGGAGGACGCCACCGCCGCCATCGCGCGCTACCGCGAGCTGCTCCAGGACGGCAACCCCGCCGACCTGTGGGAGGCGCGCGGCGAGGCGCTCTGGCAGGAGAAGCGCGGGCCGAAGGCCGCGTCGCTGGAGGCCTGCGACCTGGGCAAGGGGCCGGGCGTGGTGAAGGGCGCGTACGCCGAGCTGCCCCGGTACTTCGCCGACGGCGACCGCGTCATGGATCTGGAGACGCGCCTGGTGCACTGCATGGGCACGCTGCAGGGGATCGACGCCGGGGAGGCCACGAAGCAGAAGTTCGGCGCGGGCGACAAGCGCTCCGACCTCGAGGCGCTCGCCGCCTGGATCGTGGCGCAGTCGCGCGGCATGCCGGTGCGGGTGGCGCTGAAGCACCCGAAGGAGAAGGCCGCCTACGCGCTGGGCGAGCGGATCTTCTTCTACCGCGGCGGGCCGCACGACTTCTCCTGCGCGACCTGCCACGCGCAGAGCGGCAAGCGCATCCGCCTGCAGGAGCTGCCCAACCTCACCACGCCCGCCGACGCGAAGCGTGCCTTCGCGACCTGGCCGGCCTACCGCGTCTCGCAGGGCGAGGTCCGCACCATGCAGTGGCGCATGAACGACTGCCTGCGCCAGCAGCGGTTCCCGGAGCTGGTGTTCGGCTCGGAGGGCTCGGTCGCCCTCATCACCTACCTGGCCCGCCAGGCCAACGGCGCGGGGATGGATGCCCCCGCCATCAAGCGCTGAGGAGAAGCCGATGCCGTTCGCTCGAACCGTAGCCGTCACGCTCGCCGGCCTCGCGCTCGCGGGCCTCGCGCAGGCCGCCCAGCCGCAGCGGGGCGCGAAGGACGAGGCGCGCGCCCGCGAGGTCATCCGGGCGTCGTTCAAGGAGAAGGGCCAGGCCGGCCTGGATCGCCTGGAGCAGGACGAGGTCCAGGCGGCCTGCAGCCGCACGCCCGGCCAGGGCCCGCTGCCCGCGGCCGCCGCGAGGAAGCTGGTCGCCGCGCAGCAGGCCACGCTGGCCTACCCGGCCGACGGCAAGCTCATGGGCGACTGGAAGAAGGGCGAGCAGATCGCCCAGAGCGGGGTCGGCAAGCAGTTCTCCGACGATCCCGCGAAGCCGTCCGGCGGCAACTGCTACGCGTGCCACCGGCTCTCGAAGCAGGAGGTGTCGTTCGGCACGCTCGGCCCGAGCCTCTACCAGTACGGCAAGGTGCGCGGGCAGGCCGAGGCCATGCAGCGCTACACCTACGCGAAGATCTTCAACCCGCAGGCGTTCACGGCGTGCTCCACCATGCCGCGCTTCGGGCACCACGCCATCCTCACCGAGGAGCAGATCAAGGATCTGGTCGCGCTGCTCCTCGATCCCGCCTCCCCGGTGAACCAGTAGCGCGGAGCGAGCGAGACCATGGATCGCAGGGAGTTCATGCGGATGCTGGCGGCGGCCGCCGCCGGCGGGATGACCCTTCGCGCGCGCGCGGCGGGGCCGGAGGGCGCGGGCCTGTACGACCTGCCGCGCCACGGCAACGTGAGCCTGCTGCACTTCACCGACGTGCACGCGCAGCTCATGCCGCTCCACTACCGCGAGCCGGCGGTGAACCTGGGCGCGGGGCCGGCGCGGGGCCGCCCGCCGCACGTCGTGGGCAAGGCGTTCCTCTCGCGCTTCGGGATCCGTCCCGGGACGCGCGAGGCGCACGCGCTCACCTGCCTCGACTTCGAGGCCGCGGCGCGCCGCTACGGCAAGGTCGGCGGCTTCGCCCACCTCGCCACCCTCGTGAAGCGGCTGCGGGCGAGCCGCCCCGGCGCGCTGCTGCTCGACGGCGGCGACACCTGGCAGGGCTCGGCCACGGCGCTGTGGACCGACGGCCAGGACATGATCGACGCGGCCAAGCTCCTCGGCGTGGACGTGATGACCGGCCACTGGGAGTTCACGCTCGGCGCCGAGCGGGTGAAGCGCGCGGTGGAGAAGGACCTCGCCGGCAAGGTCTCGTTCGTCGCCCAGAACGTGCACACCGCCGACTTCGGCGACCCGGTGTTCGAGCCCTGGGTGATGCGGGAGGTGAACGGCGTCCCGGTGGCGGTGATCGGCCAGGCGTTCCCTTACACGCCCATCGCGAACCCGCGGTACCTGGTGCCCGACTGGACCTTCGGGATCCACGAGGAGAACCTCCAGCGCACCGTGGACGAGGCGCGCGCGAAGGGCGCGCGCGTGGTGGTGCTGCTCTCGCACGACGGCATGGACGTGGACCTGAAGCTCGCGTCCCGCGTGAGCGGCATCGACGCGATCCTCGGGGGCCACACGCACGACGGCGTCCCGCGCCCGATCCCGGTGAAGAACCGGGGAGGGCAGACGCTCGTCACGAACGCGGGCTCGAACGGAAAGTTCCTGGGCGTGCTCGACCTCGAGGTCCGCGGCGGCAAGGTCGCGAGCCACCGGTACCGCCTGCTCCCGGTGTTCTCGAACCTCCTCCCGGCCGACCCGGAGATGGCCGCGCACATCGAGCGCGTCCGCGCGCCGTTCCGCGAGCAGCTCGCGGCCCCGCTGGCGGTCACCGAGGGCGTGCTCTACCGGCGCGGCAACTTCAACGGCACCTACGACCAGCTCATCCTGGACGCGCTCATGGCCGAGAAGGACGCCGAGATCGCGTTCTCGCCGGGCTTCCGCTGGGGCGCCTCGCTCCTGCCGGGCGACACCATCACGCAGGAGGACCTGCTCGCGGCCACCGCCATCAGCTACCCGAACGTCGGCGTCAACGAGATGACCGGCGCGACGGTGAAGGCGGTGCTCGAGGACGTCTGCGACAACATCTTCAACCCGGACCCCTACTACCAGCAGGGCGGCGACATGGTCCGGGTGGGCGGGCTCGAGTACGCGTGCCACCCCGGCGCGCGGAGCGGCGAGCGCATCCAGGACCTGCGCCTGCGCGGGAAGCCGCTCGAGGCGTCGAAGACGTACCGCGTCGCCACCTGGGCCTCGGTGAGCGAGGCGGCGCGCGACGCCGGCGGCGAGCCGGTCTGGGACGTGGTGGGCCGCTGGCTGCGCGCCCGGAAGTCCGTCTCGCCGCGCACGCCGAACCTGCCGCGCCTGGTCGGCGTGGGCCGCGACCCGGGGATGGCCACCTGATGGCCCGCGCGCTCGCCACGCTCCTCGCGGCGCTCGCCGCGGCCGGCCCCGCGCCCGCCCGCGCGGCCGATCCCGTCCTCGCGCCGATCCGGCTCGCGCCGCGGGTCTGGCTGGTGCAGGGAGACCCGGGCGTCGCCTCGGCGGCGAACCGCGGCTTCAACTCCAACGCGGCGTTCGTCGTGACCGGCGACGGCGTGGTGGTGATCGACGCGCTGGGCACGCCGGCGCTGGGCCGCGCGCTGGTGCGCGCCATCCGCAAGGTGACCCGCCAGCCGATCCGGAGGGTGATCCTGACGCACTACCACGCCGACCACGTCTACGGCCTCGGCGCGCTGAAGGCGGCGGGCGCCGAGGTGTGGGCGAGCGCGGAGGGCAGGGCGTACCTCGAGGGCGAGGAGGCGGCGAAGCGGCTCGAGCAGCGGCGCGAGGCGCTGGCGCCCTGGTTCGACGCCGGGAACCCGCTGCTCCCCGCGGACCGCTGGCTCGACGCGGACGCCGCCTTCGAGCTGGGGGGCGCGCGGTTCGAGGTGGTCCGGCTCGGGCCGGCGCACTCGCCCGAGGACCTGATGGTCGTGCTCCCGGACGACGGGGTGGTGTTCTCCGGCGACGTCATCTTCGCCGGCCGCATCCCGTTCGTCGGCGAGGCCGACAGCCGGCGCTGGCTCGCGGCCATCGACCGGCTCCTGGAGCGCCGCCCGAAGCTGCTCGTCTCCGGCCACGGCCCCGCGTCGCGCGACCCGGCCACCCACCTCGCCCTGACCCGCGACTACCTCCGCCACCTCCGCGCGGTGATGGGGGCGGCGGTCCAGGACCTCGTCCCGTTCGAGGAGGCGTACGCCGCGGCCGACTGGAGCGCGTACGCGAAGCTGCCCGCGTTCGAGCCGGCGAACCGGATCAACGCCTACGGGACCTACCTCACCATGGAGCGCGAGATGCTCGAGGCGGGCCGGCGCTGAGCCGGTCCCGCGGAGAGCCCGACGCTCCCGTTCAACCCCGCAGCTGGAGGAACCCCACATGAAGAAGTCGATCGCGATGTCCCTCGCCGCCGCCGCCGTCCTCTCCGCCGCCGGCGCCCGCGCCGCCGGCGCCGCCCCGAAGAAGACCCCCGAGCTCGTCGCCAAGGGCAAGGCGTCCTACGCGACGAACTGCGCCGCCTGCCACGGCGACGAGGGCCTGGGCGACGGCGCGGCCGCGGCCGCGCTGGATCCGAAGCCGCGCAACCTGGTGACCGGCGCCTACCGGAACGGCACCACCCCTGACAAGGTGTTCGCGACGCTCGAGCAGGGCATCGCCGGCACCACCATGACCGCCTTCGGCCACCTGCCGGCCGAGGAGCGCTGGGCGCTCACCTACTACGTGCTCGACCTCCGCGGCGCCAAGGCGGCCAAGGCCAAGAAGTAGCCGCGCCTCGCTCGTCCCCCTCTTCCCGTGACCTCCCTCTCGCGAACCCTCGCGCTCGCGGCGGCCGTCCTCGTCCTCGGGGCCGGCGCCGCCCGCGCGCAGACGCCCGAGCAGCTCCGCCGCGAGCTCGCCGCCATCGGCGTGGTGGAGCGGCTCGGCGCCGAGGTGCCCCGCGACCTCGCCTTCACCGGCGAGGACGGGCGCCCGGTGACGCTCCGGGCGCTGGCCGGCCGCCCGGTCCTGCTCTCGTTCAACTACACGAGCTGCGCGAAGCTCTGCAGCCTGCAGCTCGCCGGCCTGGCCCGTGCGCTCCGCGACGCGGGCTGGAAGGGCGAGGACTTCTCCGTCTTCACCCTCAGCATCGACCCCGCCGAGACGCTGCCGCAGCTCCGCAAGTACGAGGAGACCTTCGTGCAGCAGGCCGGCGGCGGGGAGGGCGTGGCCCGCGCCTGGCACTTCGCCACCGGCGCGAAGCCCGGCATCGACGCGCTCGCGGACGCGGTCGGCTTCCGCTACCGCTACGACCCGAAGACCGGCGAGTTCGCGCACCAGGCCACGCTGGTGGTGCTCACCGGCGACGGCAAGGTCTCCGGCTACCTGCACGGCGTCTCCTACGAGCCGGACGCGCTGCGCACCGCCGTGCGCCGCGCCGCCGAGGGGCGCGTGGCGACCGCGGCCGAGCAGAAGGCGCTCGGCGGCTTCCTGCTGTCCTGCATCGGGTTCTCGCCCGACGACCCGCTCCCGCTCGCGCTCAAGGTGATGCGCGCCGCGGGCGGGGTGGTCGGGCTCTTCCTCGTCTCCTTCGTCGGCGTCCACGTCGCGCGCGACCGTCGGCGCCGAATCAGGAACGCACCGTGACCGAGCTGCCCAATCGCATCCTCCACCTCCTCGCCGGGGCAGGCCCCGGCTACCTCCCCGCGCGGGCGTCCAGCGTGGCGGAGGGCGTGGACCAGGTCTTCCTGCTCCTGTTCTGGGTGAGCGCCTTCTTCCTCGCGCTCATCATCCTCCTCACCATCGTGTTCGTGCTTCGCTACCGCCGCCGCGCGACGCGCCTCCACCCCGAGCCCTCGCCGGCGCACAGCACGCGGCTCGAGCTGCTGTGGAGCGTCATCCCGCTGGCGCTGGTCATGGCGCTGTTCGTCATGTCCACCCGCACCTGGATCCAGATGACCTCGGCAGATCCGGGCGGGGATCCCGTGCGCGTGCAGGTGACGGGGCGCAAGTGGTCCTGGTGGTTCGACCACCCGAGCGGCAAGGGCGCGAACGAGCTGCACGTGGTGGCCGGGCGGCCGGTGGAGCTGATCCTCTCCGCCACCGACGTGATCCACTCGCTGTACGTCCCGGAGTTCCGCCTCAAGCAGGACGCGGTCCCCGGGCGCTTCACCCGGCTCACCTTCACGCCCACGGTCCCGGGCAGCTACCCCATCCTCTGCGCCGAGTACTGCGGCACCGACCACTCGCGCATGCTCTCCACGGTGGTGGTCCACGCCGACCAGGCCTCGTTCGACGCGTGGTCGAAGGAGGGCCTCCCGGCCGACGCCACGCTCGCCGACCTCGGCAAGCAGGTGTTCGCGGAGAAGGGCTGCGCCGCCTGCCACAGCGTGGACGGGACGCGGAGCGTCGGCCCGTCGGTCCGCGGGCTGTGGAAGCGCCACGAGAAGCTGGCGGACGGCACCACCGCGCTGGTGGACGAGGAGTACCTGCGCGAGTCGCTGGTGAAACCGGGCGCGAAGGTGGTGGCCGGGTACCCGAACATCATGCCGCCCATGCCGCTGGAGGAGCGCGAGCTGAAGGCCGTCGCCGCGTACCTCGAGACGCTCGCCGCCGAGGGCGGCGCGCCGGCGAAGGGCGAGGAGACGAAGCGATGAGCACCGCGGCAGTGGCCGTGCGCGCGCCGGCGCACGAGACCGGGAGCTACCTCGAGCACGGGCGCGGCGTCCGCTCCTGGCTCTTCACGCTGGACCACAAGCGCATCGGGATCATGTACCTCGTCGCGATCTCCGCCTGCCTGCTGCTGGGCGGCGTGTTCGCGCTGGTGCTCCGGATGCACCTCTGGAGCCCGCAGGGCGCGCTCGTCTCGAACGACGCCTACAACAAGCTGTTCACGCTGCACGGCGCGGTGATGATCTTCCTGTTCATCATCCCGGGCATCCCGGCGGCGCTCGGCAACTTCGTGCTGCCGCTGCAGCTCGGCGCGAAGGACCTCGCGTTCCCGCGCGTCAACCTGCTCAGCTTCTGGCTGTTCGTGGCGGGCGCGATCTTCTTCCTGGTGGTGCTGGTGGTGGGCGGCGTGGACACCGGCTGGACGCTGTACCCGCCCTACAGCCTGGAGAGCGCGCGCGGCCTCGGGATCCTGCTGGCGCTGTCGGCGGTGGTGCTCACCGGCTTCAGCTCGATCCTCACCGGCGTGAACTTCATCGCCACCATCCACCGCATGCGGCCGCCGGGGATGGGCTGGTTCGACATGCCGCTGTTCCTGTGGGCGCTCTACGCCACCGGCGTCATCCAGATCATCTCGACGCCGGTGCTGGGCATCACCGCGGCGATGGGCTTCCTCGAGCGGATCTTCCACCTCGGCCTGTTCATGCCCGAGTACGGCGGCGATCCCATCCTGTTCCAGCACTTCTTCTGGTTCTACTCGCACCCCGCCGTCTACATCATGATCCTGCCGGCCATGGGCGTGGTGTCGGAGGTGGTCTCGGTCTTCAGCCGCAAGCCCATCTTCGGCTACCGCTTCATCGCGGTGAGCTCGATGGCCATCGCGATCATCGGCTTCCTGGTGTGGGGCCACCACATGTTCGTCTCGGGCCAGTCGCGCTGGGCGAGCCTGGCCTTCAGCTTCCTCACCATGCTGGTGTCGATCCCCTCGGCCATCAAGACGTTCAACTGGATCGCCACCATGTACAAGGGCGCCATCGTCCTGAAGACGCCCATGGTGTACGTGCTCACGTTCTTCGCCATCTTCGGCGTGGGCGGGCTCACCGGCCTGTTCCTGGGCCTGCTCGCCACCGACGTGCCGCTGCACGACACCTACTTCGTGGTGGCGCACTTCCACTTCGTGATGGTGGGCGCCGTGATGATCGCGTTCCTGGCCGGCCTGCACTACTGGTGGCCGAAGATGACGGGGCGCATGTACCACGAGGGCGTGGGCGTGGCGTCCGCGTGGCTGGTGTTCCTCGGCTTCAACCTGACCTTCGTGCCGCAGTTCCTGGCCGGCGTGCTGGGCATGCCGCGCCGGTACGCCACCTACGCGCCGCAGTTCACCGCGCACAACCGGCTCTCCACCGTGGGCGCGTTCGTGCTCGCGCTCGGCCTGGTGGTGGCGCTCGCCGGGCTGCTCCACTCGCTCCGGCGCGGCCGCCGCGCGCCGCCCAACCCGTGGGGCGCGGCATCGCTGGAGTGGACCATCGCCTCGCCCCCCACCCACCACAACTTCGACGAGACGCCGCGCGCGCGCGGCCCGTACGACTACTCGGGGCTGCACGAGGTCTCCGAGGACGCGGGCTGGGTGCGCGAGGAGGGACGCTAGATGGACGCGACCGCCCAGCCGGCCCCCGCCGCCCGCCACGAGCGCAGCCGGTTCCTGGCCGTGCAGTTCGAGGACATGGCCGCCCAGCTCGCCACCGGCAAGCTGGGGATCTGGCTGTTCCTCGCGAACGAGGTGCTGTTCTTCTCGGCGCTGTTCGTCTCCTACGGCGTCTACCGGTCCCACCACCCGGAGCTGTTCCGCTACGCCAGCCAGTTCCTCGACTGGCGCATGGGCGCGACCAACACGATCGTGCTCATCAGCAGCAGCCTCGCCGCGGCCTGGTCGGTCCGCGCCGCGCAGCTCGGCAACCAGCGCACGCTGATCCGCTCGCTGGTCCTGACGGTGGTGCTCGCCGCCACGTTCATGGTGGTGAAGTACTTCGAGTACAGCCACAAGCTGCACAACGGCGTGGGGTGGGGGACCGCCTGCAACCCGTCGCCCGAGCTGCTCGCGAGCCTGCCCGCCGCGGTCCGGGCGATCCCGGTGCCCGCGCACCTCGGCACGTTCTTCAGCCTCTACTACCTGATGACCGGCCTGCACGGCATCCACGTGCTCGTCGGCATCGGGCTGTACGTGTGGCTGATCGTCCGCGCGCGGCGGGGCGACTTCGGCCCCGGCTACTACGGCCCGGTGGACGCGGTGGCGCTCTACTGGCACCTCGTGGACCTGGTGTGGATCTTCCTCTTCCCGCTGCTCTACCTGATCTGAGGCCGGCCCCATGAACGTCGTCGAGAACGCCTCCTCCCACCCCGCGCACGGGGACGGCGCGCACGCGGGGCCGCACGTGCTCCCGCCCTCCGTGCTGCTCGGCACCGCCGCGGCGCTGGGCGTCCTCACCGTGCTGACGGTGGCCGTCGCCCGCGTGCACCTCGGGGCCGCGAACGTGCCGGTGGCCCTCGCCATCGCCACCGTGAAGGCCTCGCTGGTGGCGCTGTTCTTCATGCACCTAAAGTACGAGCACAGGTTCCACCTGGTCGTCCTGGTGGGCGCGGCGCTGTTCGCGGTGCTGTTCGGCAGCTTCGTGATGTTCGACGCCTCCGAGTACCGCCCCGACGTGCGCGCGCACGAGGAGGCGGCGCGGGCGAAGGCGGCGCAGATGGCGCAGTGACCGACGGCCCCGGCGCGGCGCGGACACGCCCGCCGGGGCCGCGCCGGGGCGCCGGCGCGGTGCTATGGTCCGGCCCCCACTCCACGGGAGGCCGCACATGTCCGACGAAGCCACCCTGGCGAGCACCGCCGCCACCGCGATCCTCGGGATCGACACGCTCTGGGGAGGCGACGTGATGAGCGCCTCCGGGACCGGCCGGTACATCGCCGACTCCTGGTTCTCGGACGAGCCGCTGCCCCCGGCGTACACGCTGCCCGCCGCCGCGCGGCTCCGCGAGACCGGCGGGGTGGCGGCGCCGTCGCCGGACCGGGCCGCGATCGACGCGTACCTCTCCGCCGTGGACGTCCCCGGCGCCATCGACGCGCTGGCCGCGCTCGGCCGCGGGGCGGGCGGGGTGCGCGGGGCGTACCTGGCCGCGCAGGGCGAGTCGCTGCGCGTCATGTGGGCGCTCGCCGAGGAGCTGCTCGGGCGCGGGCCGAAGGTGCCGTACGAGCGGTGCGTGATCGCCTCGACCGGCAAGGCGCCGGAGGCGTCGCGGCCGGAGGCGAAGCGCGAGCGGCTGGCCCAGCTGCTCGGCGTGCGCGCGGACGCGGAGGCCCTGCTCGCGGCGGCGGACGCGTGGCGCGGCGAGCGGCTCGTCCCGAGGAAGGCCATCAAGCTGCTCGCGGACGCCTGCATCGCCCAGCTCGACGAGGGCGCGCGGCGGCACGTGGTGCCGCACCTGCCGGCCTCGCTCCACGGGATCCCCCGCGCCAACATCGAGTTCCTGCCCATCGAGAACGCCTGGTTCTCGGGGTCGATGAACTACCTCGGGCGGGCGCGGCGGCCGGACGGCTCGCCGCGGTACGAGGCGACCTACGAGATCAACGCGGCCCTCCAGATCTCGGTGCCGGAGTTCCTCGACCTCGTGGCGCACGAGGTGGTCCCCGGCCACGTCACGAACTTCGCGCTCGCCCAGGCGCTGCACGTGCAGGGCCGGCTCGGCTTCGAGGGCACGGTCCTCACCATGAACACGCGCGGCGCGGCGCTCTCGGAGGGGCTCGCCAACAACGCGATGATGATGGCGCTCGGGGTCACCGAGGTGGAGCAGCTCCCGGATCCCGACCTGCAGATCGGCAAGCTGCTCGTCCTGCTGCAGGACGACGCGAAGAACCAGGCCTCCTGGCTGACCTGGGCCGAGGGCCGGCCGCAGGACGAGGTCGCCGCGGTGCTGCGCCGCGACTACCTGCTGTCCGACGAGCGCGCCGCCAAGATCGGGGGCGCGTGGGCGCGCCACCCGCTGAACGGCCGCATGTACCTGCCGTGCTACCGCGCCGGCACGGAGAAGGTCGCCGAGCTGCGGCGGCGCCATCCGCCGGAGCAGGTGATCCCGGCGCTCTACCAGGTGCACGGCCTGGTGGACGTCGTGACCATCGACCAGGTGCTCTGAGCGCGCGGGGGCGCGGGGAAGGCGGCGAGTCCGGTATCAGGCCGGGTAGAGGCCGCGCACGCGCGCGTGCAGGCGCGCCAGCCCGAGCAGCGTGTCGATGCGCGGCGTCGGCTCGCCCACCAGCGCGCCGATCTCGCGCACCGCCGACACGAGCGCGTCCAGCTCCACCGCCCGGCCGGCCTCCACGTCCTGCAGCATGGACGTCTTGAACGCGCCCAGCTTGCGCGTGACCGCCATCCGGTCCTCGCCGCTCTCGGAGATGGGGCAGCCGATGGCCGCGCCGATGCGCGCCGCCTCGGCCATGACGTCCAGGCAGAACCGGTACACCTGCGGATCGTCCAGGATCCGGTCGCAGGTGGCGCCGGTGAGCGCCGAGACCGGGTTCATGGTCATGTTGCCCCAGAGCTTGTACCAGACGTCCGCCTGGATCCGGCGCGAGACGTCCACGTCGAACCCGGCGGCGCGGAGCGTCGCCGCGACGCGGGCGAGCCGCGGGGAGTCCTCGCCGTCCGGCTCGCCCAGGATGAGCCGGTTGCCGGCCGTGTGGCACACGAAGCCCGGCTCCGGCACCGCGCACGCGAGGTGGACCACGCAGCCGATCACGTGGCGCGACGGGATGCCGGCCGCGATGGCGCCGCCGGGGTCCACCGAGGCGAGCCGCGTGCCGGTCCAGCGGCCGCCGAAGCGGTCGAAGAACCACCAGGGCACGCCGTTCATGGCCGTGAGCACCACCGTCTCCGGACCGAGCAGCGGGCCGATGTCCCGGGCGACGTGGACGAGCGCGGGCGCCTTCACCGCCACCACCACCAGCTCCTGGGGTCCGAGGTCGGCGGGGTCGTCGGAGACGGGGAGCCGGACGCACGCCTCCCCGCCCGCCGAGACCAGGCGCAGCCCGCGCGACCGCAGCGCGTCGAGCGTCGCGCCGCGCGCCACCGCGCCCACCTCGTGCCCGGCCTGTGCCAGCCGCGCGGCGACGAGTCCGCCCACCGCGCCGGCGCCGTAGATCGCGATCCTCACCGCATGGCCTCCCTGGCGACGAGCGCCGGGGGAGAGACTACCGCAGGCGGGCCCGACGGGCTCCCGCGCAGATGCGGAGCGCGAGCCGGGCGAATGGCCGGGCCCCTCCAGGCGCGAGGGGTCGAGGCGCGGCGCCGCGCCCGGTCAGTCGCCGTACGTGTGGCAGGCCTGGCAGAGCGGCTTCGGGCTCACGTCGGCGCCGGCGGGGAGCGGCGCGCGCGAGGTGTCCTCGTACGTGGACGGGTCGCCGGCGACGACGCGCGGACGCGTCGGCGCGCCGTCGGGGATGGCCAGGTGGTAGCGCCAGCGCGAGCGCAGCGCGTGGCAGCTCCAGCAGTGCACGCGGCCGTCCGGGAGCGCCACGCCGCGGCGCTCCACCTCGGCGCGAGGCCGCAGCGAGGACCAGGCGTCGGGCGCGTAGGCGACGCCGACCGGGTGGTTCCCGTGCGGCATGAACGCCTCCTCGTGGCACGCGACGCAGGCCTCGACGGGCGCGTCCGCGAGCGGCGAGTGGAGCTCCTCCCACCGCGTCGGCTCCGCCTCCCATCCGGCCGCGGCCCGCAGCGGCAGCGCGGCGGCGGCGCACAGGAGCGCGGCGGCCGCCGCGGGCGGGAGCGCGGTGCGGGAGGTCAGGGCGGCGAGGCGGCTCGATCGAGTTGCGGTCATTCACCCTCCGTTGAGTGACGCTGTCGAGGAGGGCGGTTGCACCCGATGTGCCGCGGGCGCGCGCGCCGCGGAGGCCTGGGCGCCGCGCGCGTGCGCGGGTCGCCGCGCGGGGTCGGGCGCCACCCCGAGGCCCCGGCGCGGCTCCGCGCGCGCGTGGCGTCAGGCGCCTGGCGTCGTGGGGGCGGCGGACGCCGGCCGCGCCGCGGCGCTACGCCCGGACGATCACGGCCTCGAGGTACGTGCCCGGCACCACGAGCGTGCCGTCGGTCGCGGTGTTCGCCTCCCCGAGCAGCGCGAGCAGGTCGCGCTCCAGCGCGGGCCGCGCCTCGGCGGGGAGCGCCGCGAACGCGCGGTGGATGGGGCCGTACCAGGTGCGGAACACCTCCACCCAGTGCGCCGCCGAGCGGTAGCGGAACGCGTACTCGCGGCGCTGCGCGCGGACCTCGCGGGCGCCGGGGACGAAGAGCTCGTGGAGGCGCGCCTCGGTGCCCCACGCGGCGGGCGGCCTGAGGCCGGGGGGCGGCGGGACGTGCCGGCCCACCACCTGGAAGACCTTCCCGATGAAGCCGTCCGGCGTCCAGGACGCGAGCGCGATGCGGCCGCCGGACCGGCACACGCGGAGCAGCTCGCCGGCGGCGCGCGCCTGGTCGGGCGTGAACATCACGCCGAACGTCGAGAGCACGACGTCGAACGCGCCGGCCTCGAACGGGAGCGCCTCGGCGTCGCCCTCGCGCAGCTCCAGCGGCAGGCCGTCGGCGGCGGCGCGGGCGCCGGCCCGCTCGAGCAGCGTGGGGACGTAATCGACGCCGGTCACGCGCGCGAAGCGGCGCGCGGCCGCGAGCGCGGCGTTGCCGTTGCCGCAGGCCACGTCGAGCACGCGCTCGCCGGCGGACACCGCGGCCGCCTCGCAGAGCGTCTCGCCGACGATCTGCAGCGTCGTGCCGATCACCGCGTAGTCGCCCGAGCTCCAGGTGGACTGCTGCCGGGCCTTCACCGCGGCGAGGTCGAGGCCCGGGGGCGGCATGGCGGGCGTCGTGGGGATGGGGGAGGGGGAAGCGGTGCCGTTCATGTGCGGGCTCCTTGGGTTCAGGTCGGGTGGCGTGGATGCCGCGCGGGATCTAGGAAACCCGGGCCGGTCCGGACCTGCTCGCCCCGCCGTGTTCGTTGCCCGTCCGTCCGCGACCTGACCGGGGCCTGCCGGCCCACGGAGCATCACGAGGGGGGCTCGATGGGCGCGGATCCGCTGGCCGACGTGCTGACCTCGGTGCGCCTCACCGGCTCGGTGTTCTTTCGCGTCGAGGGCGCGCCGCCCTGGGCCGCCGAGGCGCCGCCGTCCCGCGCGATCGCAGCGCAGGTGATGCCCGGCGCGGACCACGTCATCGAGTTCCACGCGGTGGCGCGCGGTCGCTGCCTGGCCGGGATCGTGGGCGAGCAGCCGGTCGCGCTGGAGGCGGGCGACGTGATCTGCTTCCCGCACGGCGACGCGCACGTGCTGTCGAGCGCGGCCGGCCTTCGCGGCGGCCCGCCGGAGCTCGCGCCGTACGGGCTGGCGCGGAGCGCGCCGCGGCCGTTCCTGGTGCGGGTCGGCGCCGGGCCCTCCGAGACCGAGGTGCTGTGCGGCTTCTTCGGGTGCGACGCGCGCCCGTTCAACCCGCTGCTCGCCTCCCTGCCGCGCGTGCTGCGCGCGAGCGACCGGGACGGCCCGCGCCGCGGCTGGCTGACGCGCTTCCTCGAGGTGGCCGAGGCGGAGGCGAGGGCGCCGGGGCCGGGCGGCGAGGGCGTCCTGAGCCGGCTCGCGGAGCTGATGTTCCTGGAGATGGTGCGGCGGCACCTGGAGGCGCTCCCGCCCGGCCGCGCCGGGTGGCTGGCGGCGCTCTCGGATCCGCACGTGAGCCGGGCCCTGGCGGCGCTCCACGCGCGCCCCGCGGATCCCTGGTCGCTGGAGCGGCTGGCGCGCGCCGCCGGGCTGGCCCGGTCGTCGCTGGCGGAGCGGTTCGCGGCGCTCGTCGGCGAGCCGCCCATGCAGTACCTCGCGCGGTGGCGGATGCAGGTCGCGGCCGGGCTGCTCGCCACCACGCGCGAGGGGGTGGCCTCCATCGCCGCGCAGGTGGGCTACGCCTCCGAGGCCGCGTTCAACCGCGCCTTCAAGAAGTGCGTCGGCGAGCCGCCCGCCACCTGGCGCCGGCGGCGCGCCGCCCCGCGGCCCGACGGTCGCCCGGGCCCGGCCGCGTAGCCGCCGATCCGTCCGCGCCGCGACCGCCTTGCGCGCGCCTCGCGCGAGATCCCGCGCCCGTTCGCCCGGCACGCCCGTGGCATCTGCGCCCGTCCCCACCACGGAGGGTGCACATGCTCGTCGGAACCGCGTCCGCTTCGCCGCTCCCGCTTTCCCTTTCCGCCACCGCGCCCGTCGGCGCGGTCGCGACGCCGGTCCGGCCCGATCCCGTCGCGCTCGCCGGCCTGCCCGCGGCCGTCGAGGAGGCGCGCGCCGCCGCGCTCTCCGGCGCCGGCGGCCCGCCCGACCCGGCCACGTTCGCGGCGCTCCGCGCCCGGCTCGCGAAGGCGAGCGCAGGCCTGCCGGCCGCCTACCGGCGCGCGGTGGCCGAGCCGCTCCTCCGGACCCTGGACCAGCTCGGCCCGGGCGGCTTTGCGCGCCTGCTCCGCGAGGACCCGGATCGCCAGGCCGGCGCGCGGCTGCTGCTCGACGTCGCCCAGGCGGTCCTGCAGCGCGGAGAGGGCCACCGGGCCCGCGCCACCGCGGCGTTCCAGGAGGTGGTGAGCGATCTGTACGAGGGCTTCCTCTCCGCCGAGGACCGCCGCGGCGTGAAGCCGCCGGACCACGGCGTGGTCCCGCCGCTCGTCCGGTGGGGCAGCGCCGAGACCGGGCCGTACACCTGGCCCGCGACGGCCACCGCGGCGGTCGGCGTGAAGGCGGCCGTGGTGAGCCTGCCGGCCGCGAACGCCTCGGCGGGCCTGCTCGCCTGGCCGGCGCTCGCGCACGAGACCGCGGGGCACGACGTCCTCGAGGCCGACGTCGGGCTCCGCGCCCAGCTGGCGGGGGCGGTGCGCGAGCGGCTGCTCGGCGCCGGGATGGCGCCGGAGGTCGCCGGCTACTGGGCCGAGCGGATCGACGAGACCGCGGCCGACGTCCTCGGCGTCCTGAACATGGGGCCGGCCGCGGCGGTGGGGCTGGTCGGCTACTTCCGCGCGATGAACGCGGCGGCGCACGGCCGGGCCGCGCTCCGGAACGTGGGCCGCGCGGAGGACCCGCACCCGGCCGACATCGCGCGCGCGTACCTCGCGGCCGAGACCGTTCGGCTCCTGTCCTTCGAGGGCGCGGGCAGGTGGGCCGAACGGCTGGTGGCGGAGGCGGATCGCGATCTCGGGCGCGTGTGGCTGGGGAAGACCGAGGTGGCGCCTGCGGCGGTGAAGGCGTCCGCCGCGCTCGTGGCGCAGGCCATCGCGCGCACGCGGCTGCCGGCGCTGGAGGGGCGGGCGCTGCAGCAGATCCAGGACTGGCGCGACCGCGACGAGGCGGTGGTGGCGGACCTGCGCGAGGCGGTGTCGGGGCGCGGCGGGCGCTCCGGCCCGGGCCGCGCCGGCCGCGCGTACGGCGCCGGCGCCTACGCCGCGCACGTGGTCGCGGCCGCGGTGTACGAGGCCGCCGGCGGGGGCTCCGAGCCGGAGGCGGTCATGGAGCGGATGGTCGGCGTGCTCGCCGCGATGCACGCGCGGAACGCCGGGTGGCGCGAGGCGGCCGCGCGGGCTCCGGCCCCGCGTTTGGACGCGCCGGCGCCGGCTCGCGTCGCCTGACCGGCGGCGCGGCGCCCGTGTGGGACGCGGGGCGCGGGCGGCGGGCGGAAGGCCCTCACGCTAGGAGAACCCCCGCGCGGCGCGACCGCGGCCGGCGAGGGATCGCGCCAGCGAGGGGGAACGGCATGGCGTTCGAGGTGGAGACCCGCAGCCTGCAAGGGCGCGTCACGGCCCTCGGCAGCGCGGGCGGGCACGCGGTCGTGATCGACCGGCCGGAGGCTGCGGGCGGGGGAGGGCTCGGGTTCAACGGGGGGGAGCTGCTGCACCTGGCGATCGCGGGCTGCGTCTCCAACGACCTGTTCCGGGAGGCGCTCGCGGCCGGGATCCGCCTCGACTCGGTGCGGGTCAGCGTCCGCGGCGACTTCGCCGGCGATCCCGCGGTCTCCACCGGGATCCGCTACGACGTCGAGGTCGCGGGCGACGCGAGCGAGGCGCAGCTCGCGGAGCTGGTCGCGCGGGTGGATCGCATCGCGGAGATCCCCTGCACGCTCCGGCGGGGCGCCGCGGTCCAGCTCGGCGAGGCGAGCGTGCGGCGCACCACGGCCTGAGCGCGCGCGCGAACGCGCGTGCGGCGGCGCGGCGAGCTCCCCGCGCCGCCGCTCCGACTAGGCCGCCGGGTTGCCGCTGCGGGCCATCGGGCCGCGCGCGGCCACGGTGGACCAGGGGCTGGGCGTCGTGCGAACGAGCGATGCGAGCGCGGCGCCCGCGATGGCGATCCCGCGGCAGATCGCCGCGATCGTCAGGATCGGGATGAGGACGATGCCGAACAGCGGGACGAGCGTGGCGAGGACGGCCCACGCGAAGGTTCCCTTGACGGCCTGGGCTGCGGTGAGGTGGTGCATGTGGCCTCCTTGGATGGTCGGCAACATGCCCGCGAACCGGCAGGCCCGGAACGCGCAAGAACGGATGTGCCATCAGCGCCGGTTATGGACTGGATCGTGCGGCGCGAAGCAAGCTGATGCTCACGCGCCGTGCCCCTGCGCGGCGTCCGGCCGCAGCAGCGCGTTCAGCGCGGCGTATCCCGGCGCGTCGCCGAGGCGCTCGAACGTGCCGCGCTCGGCGATCTCCCGCGAGGCCTCCAGGAACGCGCCCCACGCGGCGCGCGCGAGCGCGGAGCCGACGCTGACGCGCCGGACGCCGAGCGCGGCCAGCTCCGCGACGGTGAACGCCGGACCGCCGGCGAGGACGTTCACCGGCCTCGGCGCGACCGCCCGGACCACCGCCGCGACCTGGTCGCGCGCGGTGAGGCCGGGCGCGTACAGGCAGTCGGCCCCGGCCTCCGCGTAGGCCACCAGCCGGCGGATGGTCTCGGCGAGATCGGGGCGCCCCGCGACGAAGCCCTCGCTCCGGCCGGTGAGCACCACGCCGCCGCCGGCCGCGTCGATGGCCCGCCGCGCCGCGCGCAGGCGCGCGACGGCCTCGTCGGCGGGGTACAGCGGCGCCGCGGGATCCCCGGTGGCGTCCTCGATGGAGAGCCCGGCCACCCCGGCGTCCACGCACGCCCGCACGTTCGCCGCGACCTCCTCCGCGGTCGCGCCGTAGCCGTCCTCGAGGTCCGCGTTCACCGGCAGCGGCGTGGCGGCGACCAGCTCGCGAACGTGCGCGAGCATCTCCTGGCAGCCCACCGCGCCGTCGGGCAGGCCGCGCGAGAACGCGAACCCGGCGCTGGTGGTGGCGAGCGCCCGGAAGCCGGCGCGCTGCAGCGCCCGGGCGGTGCCGGCGTCCCACGGGTTGGGCAGCACGAAGCAGCCGTCCTGGTGGAGCGCGCGGAACGCGCGGCGCTTCTCGTCCGTCGAGGTCATGCCGGGAGCGTAGCCGGCCTCGCCGGCCGCGGCCCGGCCCCGGGGGAGCCTTGCGCCGGACGCACGCGGTTCGCTACTGCGAGCGTCGGACTCGGAAGGAGCGCGGATGGACGGCAGCCCGGCACGCCCGGTCCCCCTCGTGCCGGACGCGGCGCCGGCCGCGCCCGGCCGCGGGCGGCTCGCCGCGCTCACGCTCCTCACCCTCGGCTTCTTCGCCGCGAACTCGCTCCTGGCCCGCGCCGCGCTGCGCCCGGGCCTCGCCGACCCCGCGACGTTCACCGCGATCCGGCTCGCCTCCGGCGCGGCCGCGCTCGGGGGGCTCGCGCTCGCGTCGCGCCGGGCGAGGCCGCGGGGCGGGAGCGCCGGGTCGGCGCTGGCGCTCTTCGCGTACGCCGCCGCGTTCTCGCTCGCCTACCGGCGGATCGACGCGGGCCCGGGCGCGTTCCTGCTGTTCTTCGCGGTGCAGGCCTCCATGATCGGCTGGAGCGTGCTCCGCGGCGCCCGCCCGACGCGGCGGCAGTGGGCGGGCCTGGCGGTGGCGCTCGCCGGCCTCGGCTGGCTCACGCTCCCGGGCGCGCACGCGCCGGATGCGCGGGGGGCGGCGCTCATGCTGGCGGCCGGCGTCGCATGGGGCGCCTACACCTTGCGCGGGCGCGGGGTCCGCGATCCCGCCGGCGCCACCGCCGCGAACTTCGCGCTGGCGGTCCCGCTGGCGCTCTGCCTCGTGATCGCCTCGGCCGGGACCCTGCACCTGACGGCGCGCGGGGCCGCGCTCGCCGCCGCCTCCGGAGCGGTCGCCTCCGGCGTGGGCTACGTGCTCTGGTACACGGTCGTGCCGGCGCTCGGCGCGGCGCGCGCCGCGGCGGTGCAGCTCGCCGTCCCGGCGATGGTGCCGCTGGCCGCGGCCGGCCTGCTCGGCGAGGCGATCACCCCGCGGCTGCTCGCGGCCGGGACCGCCATCCTCGCCGGCGTGGCGCTGGCGATCGCGCCGGCGGCTCGAGGGGGAGCGTTCACGAGGGCACTTTCCTCGCGCGCCGGGTCCGCGGTAGAACGCCCGCCCCGATGAGCAGCCGGCCCACCCACTACGCGATCGACTTCGGCACCAGCAACTCGCTGCTGGCCGCGGCCTGCGCCGATCGCACGTTCGACCCCGCGCCGCTCGACCCGGACGCGCCGGATCCGACCGTCCTGCGCAGCATCGTCTGCTTCCCCGACGAGGGGGGCGTCCACGTGGGGGTGGAGGCGATCCGGCAGTTCGTGGAGCACGGGGGCGAGGCCCGGCTCCTCCGCTCGATCAAGCACCACCTCGGCACGCGCTCGTTCCGTGGCACGGTCATCCGCGGCCGGATGCTCACCGCAGAGGAACTGGTCGCGGCGGTGCTGCGCCGGATGCGCGAGCGCGCCGACGCGCACTACGGCGTCGAGGTGCGGCGGGCGCTGCTCGGCCGCCCGGTGCACTTCGACGGCGAGGACGACGCGTTCGCGGAGGCGCGGCTGCGCCGGGCCGCGGAGCTGGCCGGCTTCGAGGAGGTGCGCTTCCTGCCGGAGCCGGTGGCGGCGGCGCGCGCGTTCGGCGCCGCCGCGGAGCGCGAGGAGCTGGCGCTCATCGGCGACTTCGGCGGCGGCACCTCGGACTTCACCGTGCTCCGCGTGGGGCCGCGCGCCCTCGCCCGGGAGGACGTGCTCGCCGTGGGCGGGGTGGCGGTGGCGGGCGACGCGCTCGACGCGTCGATCATGCGCGACCGGGTGGCGCGGCACTTCGGGGCGGAGGTCCTGTACCGGGTCCCGTTCGGCAAGAACGTGCTCCGCATGCCGCAGGGGATCGTGCAGCACCTCTGCTCCCCCGCGCACCTGTCGATCCTGCAGCGGCGCGACGTGGCGAGCTTCCTCGCCGACGTGCGCCGCTGGTCGCTCTCCGACGAGGACCGGCGGCGCATGGACCAGCTCACGGTCATGGTCGAGGAGACGCTCGGCTTCCAGGTGTTCGAGGCCATCGAGCGCGCCAAGCGCGAGCTGTCGGGCGCCGCCCGCGCGCGGGTGGAGCTGTCGCACCCCGGCATCGAGGTGCGCGAGCCGGTGACCCGCGCCGGCTTCGAGAAGGCCTGCCGGCGCGAGGTGGACGCGATCCTGGCCTGCCTGGACGAGACGGTGCGCCGGGCCGGCGTCGCGGCGGAGGAGATCGGGGCCGTCTGCTGCACCGGCGGCACCGCCCGGGTCCCGCGCCTCGCCGAGGAGATCCGCCGCCGCTTCCCCGCCGCGCGCATGGAGCAGTTCAAGGGGTTCCACTCGGTGGTGGAGGGGCTCGCCCGCGAGGCGCAGGCGGTGGCGCGGGGCTGAGCTCGGCCCCGCTCACGCCTCGACGATCTCCTTCGGCGCGCGCTTCCCCGCCGCCGCCTTCACGCCGGCGAGGAACCGCGAGCGGAGCGCGTCGCTCATGAGCGCCTGCTTCACCGGCGGCAGCCGGAGGAACCCGCCCACCAGCGCGCGCAGGAACGCCTGGGACTTGCTGCCGGGGTCGTCGAAGAGCTGGTTCTGCAGCGTGCCGCGCTCGAGGCACTGCAGGATGAGCCGCTCGAGCAGGTCCTCGGGGTGCAGCACGCGCTGGGTTCGGTGGTGGAGCTTCATCGCGCCCGGGTTGCACGTCAGCGTGCACACGCCGCACCCCAGGCAGCGCGCCTCGTCCACCTGCGGGCGGCCGTGCTTGCGGAACCGCGGGTCGGGATCCGGCACGCGCGGGATGGCGCCGACCGGGCACTTCTTCGAGCACTTGCCGCAGCCCAGGCAGCGCTCGCGGTCGGAGGCCGCGACGTAGCTCGAGGTCACCACCGCGTTCGGATACCCGTGGCGCGTGACGCCGAGCAGCATGTTGCAGCAGCAGCCGCAGCAGTGGCACATGAACGTGGCGCCGCGGCGCACGTTGTCGGCGTTGAGGACCAGGCCGAGCGCGCGGGAGCGGGCCAGGTTGTCCAGCATCTCGGCGCGCGACACCTCGCGGGCGAAGCCGTGGCGGATGAGGTAGTCGGCGCCCTGGTCGAACGAGGAGCAGGTGTCGAGCGGCGCGGCGCACCGCTGCTCGCCGAGGTGGGACTTCTCGTGCCGGCAGGAGCAGGTGCCGATCGCGAGGCGGCGCGCCGACTCCACCATCGCGACCGCCTTCTCGTGGTCCAGGACCTCGACGTACTCCTCGGGTCGCACCGCGCCGTCGTGCGGGACCGCGCGCATGAGCGACACGCGCTGCCCGCCGCCGAAGTTCGCGCGGTAGAAGGCGCCGTCCTCCATGTACGCGTTGAACAGCTTCGCCCACCGCGCGTGATCGCCCTCGGTCGCGCCGCCGGTGCGCATCATCGTGTACTCGAAGATCCCGATGGCCATCGGCGACGGCGCGTACCAGGTCCGTCCCCGCACCTCGAGGTCCATCACGAGGCCCCGCGGACACAGCGTGTCGAGCCGGCGCCGCACGTCGTCGGGGGCGAGGCCGGTCACCCGCGCGATCCGCTCCAGCGGCGCGAGCCCGTACGGCATCTTCACCACCAGCTCCGCCTCGGCCTCGGAGTAGAGCTCCTTCAGGATCCCGAACAGCGCCGCGTTCCAGGGCGCGCGCACGCTGAGCCCGTCCACCTTGGCGCCCAGCCCGCGGTACAGGTCCTTGCCGACGAGGTGTCCCATGGCGCGTCCCTCCCGCGGCAGCATCGGCGTACGGCGCCGCCGCCGGGCAGGAGGGCCGACGGGGCCGCCCGAGCGGACGAGGTCGGCGCATCCTGCGCACCGCGGCGCAGCCCCGAGCGGCAGGAGCCGGACGGGGGCTCGCCCGAGCCTACACTGCCGCCATGGATCGGCGGGAGGTCGCGGCGCTCCCCATCGCCTCGGTCCACGCCGCGCTCGGCAGCGCGCCCGACGGGCTCGACCCCGCGGAGGCCGCCCGGCGCCTGCGCGAGGCCGGCCCGAACGCGCTGCCGCGGCGGCGTCGCCGGCCGGCGCTGCGCCGGGCGCTCGCGCAGATCGCGCACCCCATGGCGCTCCTGCTCTGGGCCGCCGGGGCGCTGGCGCTCGTCTCGCGGATGCCGCAGCTGGCCTGGGCGGTCTTCCTGGTGATCGCGCTGAACGGCGTGTTCGGCTTCTGGCAGGAGCGGCGGGCGGAGCACGCGCTCGAGGCGCTCGAGGCGCTGGTGCCGGCGCGGGCCCGGCTGGTGCGCGGCGGGCACCTCCTGGAGGTGGACGCGCGCGAGGTGGTGGTGGGGGACGTGCTCGCGCTGGAGGAGGGCGACCGCGTCCCGGCCGACGCGCGCCTCGTCGAGGCGGCGCTGTTCCGGCTCGACGTGTCGCTGCTCACCGGCGAGTCGCTTCCGGTGGACCGCGACCCGCGCCCGCGCGTCGGCGAGCTCGCGGCCGCGGCGCTGCCCTGCCTGGCGCTCGCGGGCGCGACGGTCGCGACGGGCCGGGCCCGCGCGGTGGTCTTCGCGACCGGCGCGGCGACCGAGCTGGGCCGGGTGGCGCGGCTGGCCACCACGTCGCCGCGGGCCCCGAGCACGCTCGAGCTGCAGGTGGGCGGGGTGGTGCGTCTGGTCACCGCCATCGCGGTGGGCATGGGCGTCGGGGTCTTCGTGCTCCTGCGCCTGCTCGGGGCGGGGCTCGAGGAGAGCCTGCTGTTCGCCATCGGGATCCTGGTGGCGAACGTGCCGGAGGGGCTCCTGCCCACCATCACCGTCACGCTCGCCGCGAACGTGCAGCGGATGGCCCGGCGCCGCGTGCTGGTGTCGCGGCTCTCGGCGGTCGAGACGCTCGGGGCGGTGGACGTGCTGTGCACCGACAAGACCGGGACGCTCACCCGCAACGCGCTCGAGATCCGGGCGCTGTGGACGCCGGACGGGGGCGAGGCCTCGCCGGCGGCCGCCCGCGAGCCCGGGCCCGCCCGGCGCCTGCTCGCCGCCTCGGCGCTCGCGAACGACGCGCGGAGCGTGCCGGGCGGCGGCGGGGTCAGCATCGGCGATCCGCTCGATCGCGCGCTCCTCGAGGCGGCCGCGGCGGCGGGCCTCGACCCCGGGCGCCTCCGGGCCGCGTGCCCGCGCCTGGCGGAGGCGCCGTTCGACCCGCGGCGCAAGCGCATGACGGCGGTGGTGCGGGCCGACCCGGCGTCCGGCGCGCCCGGCGCGGCGCCGTGCCTGGCGGTCACCAAGGGTGCGCTGGCGTCCGTGCTCGAGCGCTGCGACCGGGTGCTGGCGGGCGGCGCCGCGCGGCCGCTCGACGCGGCCAGCCGGCACCGGATCGCGGCCGCGCACGACGCGGCCGCCGCGCGCGGGCTCCGCCTGGTCGCGCTGGCCGTGCGCGAGGGCGGCGACGAGCTCGCCGCGCTGGCGCCGGAGCGGCTGGAGGCCGGGCTCGCCTTCGCCGGGCTGATCGGCCTCGAGGACCCGCCGCGCGAGGGCGTCGAGGCGGCGCTGGAGGCCTGCCGGCGCGCCGGGATCACCGTCACGATGGTCACCGGGGATCACCCGCTCACCGCCTGCGCGCTGGCCCGCGAGGTCGGGCTGTGGGGCGCCGGCTGGCGCGCCGTGGACGGCCCCGAGCTGGAGGCGCTCCCGGACGGCGACCTCGACGCGCTGCTCGCCGGCGGCGGCGGGCTGGTGTTCGCGCGCGTCGCCCCGGAGCAGAAGCTGCGGCTCGTGCACGCGTACCAGCGGCTCGGCCACGTCGTGGCGGTCACCGGCGACGGGGTGAACGACGCGCCCGCCCTCCACGCCGCGCACGTGGGCGTGGCCATGGGCCGCAGCGGCACCGACGTGGCGCGCGCCGCGGCGGACGTGGTGATCCTCGACGACGACCTCTCCACCATCGTGGCGGCGATCGAGGAGGGGCGGGCCACGCTCGCGAACGTCCGCAAGTTCCTCGCCTACGTGCTCACCTCGAACGTCCCGGAGATCGCGCCGTTCCTGGCCATGGTCGCGCTCCGCGTCCCGCCCGCGCTCGGCATCCTCCAGATCCTCGCGATCGACCTCGGCACCGACCTGCTCCCCGCGCTCGCGCTCGGGGCGGAGCCGCCGGAGCCGGGCGCCATGGACGTGCCGCCGCGCGCGCGCACCGGGAAGCTGCTCGACGCAGGCCTGCTGGCGCGGGCGTACGCGTTCCTGGGCGTGGCCGAGGCCGGGGCGTGCCTGGTCGCGTTCTTCGCCGCCTGGCGCGCCGCCGGGTACGGGCTGGGCGAGCTGCGCGCCGTCGCGCCGGCGCTGCTCGCCCACGCGGCGCCGGCGCCGGTGGTGGCGCTGCAGCGCGAGGCCACCTCGGCGGCGCTCGCCGCCATCGTGTGCTGCCAGGTCGGCAACCTGCTCGCGTGCCGCTCGGAGCGGATCCCGGTGGCGCGGCTCGGCGTGCCCCGCAGCCGCCTGCTGCGCTGGGGCGTGGCGGTCGAGCTCGCGGTGCTGGCCGCGATCGTCTACCTGCCGCCGCTCCAGGCGCTGTTCGGGACCGCGCCGCTGCCCGCCGCCGCCTGGCCGTGGCTGGCGCTGTGCCCGGTCGCGATGGTGCTCCTCGACGACGCGCGCAAGGTCGCCGCCCGCCTCGCCTACGGCGCCGCCTCGAGCACCAGTCGCGCGAGCTTCGGGTAGTCGCGGTCGAAGTGGTGGGCGCCCGGCAGCACCAGCCGGCGCACCTCGGGCCGGCCCTCGAGCTGCGGGCAGACGCTGTCCTTCTCCTCGACCCCCTGGACGCAGAGGATCCGCACCGAGCCGTCCAGCGCCTCGACGGCCTTCCGCGTCGAGGTGGCGGCGCCGCGGCGCACCGAGGTGAACAGGTCCACCACGTGGACCTCGAACTCGGCGAAGGACTCCGGGCCCAGCATCGCCACCAGCTTCACCGCGGCGCGCTCGGCGGGCGGCATGCGCGGCGGCAGGAACGGGACGATGTCCGCGCCGCGCGAGTAGCCGATGAGCAGCACCTCGTCGCGCCCCCACTTCGCGCGGTAGTGCGCGATCATCCGGCCCACGTCCGACGCGGTCTGCTCCGGCGTCTTGGCGCTCCAGAAGTACTTGAGCGAGTCGAGGCCGGCCACCGGCACCCCGGCCGCGACGAGCGCCTTCGCGAGCCCCTTGTCGAGCCCGACCCAGCCGCCGTCGCCGGTGAGCATCACGGCCATCCGGCGGCCCGGTCCGGAGGCCGGGTTCTCGACCACCGGCAGGTCCGAGACCGGCGGCGCGTTCGCAGGTGGCGGGGCGGGCGGGGGCGGGGCGGCGGCGGTCGCGGCCGCCTCGTGCGCGCGCGCCCGGGCGGTCACCGCCTCGGCCCGGGCCTCCGCGTCCGCGCCCGCGGGCAGCGTCTCCAGGGTGGCGGCCGGCACCTGGCGCGCGAACGCCTGCGCCTCGCCCGCCGGACAGCCTGGCCCGGCGGCGTCCTCGAGGATCGCGGGCGGCTGCTCCAGGTGCGGGGCGGCCGGGACGACCTCGCCGCCCCGCGTCGCCTCGGGCAGCGGGCCGGAGCCGTGGCAGAGGTGGACCGGCAGCGGGCGGGAGGGGCAGAAGCCGATGAGCGCCGCGCCGGAGAACGTCCCCGCGGGCGCCTCGGCGAGCGCGGCCCACGCGAGCGACGCGCCCAGGCCGACGCCGACGGGCATGGGCCGGAGGTACGCGCCGAGGCCGGCGCGCTTCTGGAGGCGCTGGGCCAGCGTCTCGAGATCCGCCGCCGGGTAGGCGCAGCGCGCCTCGCGCACCGAGCGCAGGTACGCGGGGAGATCCACGGTCGCGACCAGCGCGCCGCGGGCGGCGAGCGCGCGCGCCAGGGCGTCGAGCGCGGCGTCGCGGCCGCCCGCGCCCGAGACGAGCAGGATCGCCCGCTGTGGCGCGCCGAGCGGCGCGGCGACGGGCACGGCGCCGAGCCCGGGGACGTCGAGGGTGGCGGGGACGGCGGCGAGGGCCAGCGCCAGCGCGGCAGGGATCATCGGGTCACCACGCCCTTCAGGCCGCGCGACACGAGCGCGGTCAGGTTCGCGAGGATCGCGGGCAGGCGGAGCCCGCCGGGCGCGGCCAGCCAGCGCGGCCGCCACTCCGGCGCGAACTTCTCCTTGTACGCGCGGAGCCCCTGGAAGTTGTAGAAGTTCTCGCCGTGCCGGTAGAGCCGGGCGCCCATCCGCGTCCACAGCGGCGCGAGCTGGCGCGGCTCGAACCCGGAGAACGGGGCCATGCCGAGGTTGAACGCGCGGTAGCCCTCGGTCCTTCCCCACAGCATGAGCGACGTGAACAGGTAGTCCATGGTCGAGCGCGGCGCGGCGGGGTGGTAGCGCATGAGGTCCACCGACAGCTCCACGCGGGCCGCGCTGGCCCACACGTTCGCGAAGCCCACGATCTTGCCGTCCAGGCGCACGAGCGCGACCGGCCCCTCCGCCAGGTAGCGCGGGTCGAACGACCCGAGGGAGAAGCCCTTCTCGCGCACGCCCTTCTCGGTCAGCCACGCGTCCGAGACCGCGGCGAGGTCGGGGAGGAGCCCGGGCACCGCCGGCGCGGGCACGACCTCGAAGGAGAGGCCGTCGCGCTCCGCCCGGGCATGCGCCTGCCGCAGGGCGCGGCGGGTGCTCCCCTCCAGCGAGAAGCCCTCCAGCGGCACCACCGCCTCCTCGCCCAGCTTCAGGAGCGAGAGGCCCAGGTCGAGGTAGCGCGGCAGCGCGGCCGGCCCGACCTGGTAGAAGCAGGCCCACCCGCCGTGCCGGTCCGACAGCTCGCGGAAGCGCCAGGCCAGCTCGGTGGCGGCTGGATCCGGGCCGACCGGGTCGCCCATGGCGATCCAGCTCCGGCCCTCCACCGCGTACATGAGGAACGCGGCGTCGCCCTCGGAGAACAGCAGGCACTTGTCGCCGGTGAGCGCGAGGTGCGCGTAGGACTCCGGCGCGCGGTCCACCAGCGGGCGCACGCGGTCCAGCTCCGCCGCGCCCGTGCGCGGGGGCTCCGGCGGCGCGGGGCGGAGCAGCGTGGCGACGCCGAACAGCACCAGCAGCGAGACGCCGGCCACCGAGGCGCGCAGGAACCGCGGCGCGTCCCCGTGGAACGCGAACGTGAACCACAGGTCCCGCGACCACTCCACGTGGCGGTAGGAGAGGATGCCGATCACGATCGACCCGGCCACCAGCAGCGCCACCCCGAGCGCCCAGCCGGCGGAGGGGATGCCCTCGAGCATGGAGCTGCGCCGGTAGAACTGGCGGTGGAACGGGGCGATGGCCGCGAGCAGCGCGAGGAGCAGCGTCGCCTCCTCCCAGTCGAGCCCCTTCGCGAGCGACGCCACCGCGCCGGCGGCGAGCAGGCCGATGGCGACGGCCCAGGCCGCGTCGATGCGGCGGACCAGCGCGCGGGCGAGGAGGAGCAGCGCCGTCCCGACCAGGCTGCCGACGAGGTGCGACGCCTCCAGCACCGGCAGCGGCAGCGCGCGGCGCAGCAGGTGGAGCCGCTCCGCCTCGGCCGGGGTGGCGCCCGAGACGAGCAGCACCGTGCCGGCGAGCAGGGCGGCGCCGCCGGCCAGCCACGGCACCACCGGCGCGAACGAGGCGTGCGCGCCGCGCAGGATCCGCCCGAGCCAGGCCCGGCGCAGCAGCAGCTCGTGCGTCGCGAGCAGGGCGAAGGCGACCAGGAACGGCGCCACGTAGTAGACGAGCCGGAACGCCACCAGGCTCGACACCACCGCCGGCGCCGGCACCGCGGGCGTGAGCGCCGCGAGCACGATCGACTCGAACACGCCCAGGCCGCCCGGCACCTGCGAGGCCAGGCCCACCACCTGCGCCGCCACGAACAGCCCGAGCAGCTGCACGAACCCGAGCGGCGAGCCGGCCGGGAGCAGCACGTGCAGCACCAGCGCCGCCAGCGCCCAGTCGGCGGCCGAGACGGCGATCTGCGCGAGCGTGAGCGGCAGCGAGGGCAGCGAGAAGCGGACGCCCTTCACCGACAGCGTCGTGCCGCGGGCGGCGGCGACCACGTACGACGCGGTGACCGCCAGCGCGGCGGCGCCCAGCGCGCGGGCCGCCCACCCCGGGAGCGGCACGGGGAGGCCGGACAGCAGCGCCACGCCGGCGATGGGCAGGAGGCCGGCCCAGAGCTGCGCGGCGGTGAACGCCACCACGCGCGTGATCTCGAGCGCCGACAGGCCCCACTGAGAGTAGAGGCGGAACCGCACCGAGCCGGACGAGAGCAGCGCGAACCCGACGTTGTTGCCGAACGCGTAGGAGACGAACGAGGTGAAGACCACCCGCGAGTACGGCAGGCGGCGCCCGGCGTAGCGCAGCGCCAGCACGTCGTAGGCGGAGAGCAGCAGGTAGTCGAGCGCGGTGAGCCCCGCGGCGAGCGCGAGCAGGGCGGCCGGGAGCGCCGAGAGCTCGCGCTCCACCTGGTGCAGGTGCAGGCCGCGCAGCTCGGCGTGGAGCGTCCAGGCGGCCGCGCCGAGCAGGGCGACGGGGAGGAGCACCAGCGCGGCGCGGCGGAGCCATGTCACCCTCCAATGAGAGTCCCGATCCCGGGCCGGGGTCCACTTCCGCGACGGGGCGTGCGGCACGCCGCCCCGCCGCCGGCGCGATGGTCTTCACGGAGCGTCACCCAGCGCGGGCGAGGCCGGGCGGCGGCGCGGCCGCGGCGCCCAGCCCGAGCAGCAGGTCCACCTCCGCCGCCATGTGCCGGGCGAGCAGCTGGTGCTGGCGCCGGACCTCGTCGAGATCCCACTCGAACGAGGCGATGCGATCGGTGACCTCGAGGATCCCGTGCGCCACCCCGTCGCGGGCCGCCTCGTACCCGTCGAGCGCGGCCTCGCCGCCCGCGACGACGGCCCGCGCCAGCAGCTCGGCGTCGCGGAGCGCGTCGGTGATCCCGTGGGCGGTGAGCGGATCCCGGAAGAAGCCCGCGTCGCCCACCAGCGCCCAGCCCGGGCCGTGGGCGCGGCGGAGCACGCCGCGGGCGCCGGGGAACGCCCGGAGCCGCGCGTCGAGGTGCGCGTCCGGGAGCGCCGGAGCGAGCTCGGGCGCGGCCTCCGCCACGACCGCGCGGTAGAGGTCCGGCAGCCCACCCGGCAGCGCGGCGAGGAGGCGCCGCGGCGGGACGGCCACGAACAGGCAGGTGCGGCCGGCGTTGGTCGGGATCGCGCCCGCGCTCACCCCCGGCGCGTAGTACCAGTGGTAGCCGTCCGCCGGGAGCCCGCACCAGTGGCCGTAGACCACGCCCGTCTCGGCGGCGCCGAGCCGCGCGACGGGCGCGCCGGCGAGCCGCGCCACCCGCGAGCGCAGCCCGTCGGCGCCGATCACCAGGCGCGCCCGGACCGTCGCGGCGGCGCCGGGCCCGGCGCCGGCCAGGACCGCGCCGCACACGCGGCCCGTGGCGTCGCGCACGAGGTCGAGGAGCGTCACGCCGTGGACCACCTGAGCGCCCGCGGCGCGGGCGGCCTCCACCAGCAGCGGGTCCAGCACCGTCCGGCGCGGCGCGTAGAGCGCGTCCACGCCGTCGCGCGGCTTCACCGCGAGCGGAAGCGCCTCGCCGGCGTAGTGGAACGTGGCGGTCCGGATGGCCGGGGTCCCGGCCGCCGCCAGCCGGTGCAGCAGGCCCCAGCGCGCGAGCTGGAGCGCGCCGCCCCGCATGAGCGCGTGCGTGGAGAGCGCGTCCGAGCCCTCCGGCTCGCGGTCCACCGCGAGCACGCGCAGGCCGGCGCGCGCGAGGAGCATCGCGGTCGAGGCGCCGGCGCAGCGGGCGCCCACCACGATGGCGTCGTAGTCGGGGCGGAGGTCGATCGGGAACGCGTTCGTCATGGCGGGGCTCCGGTGGGTCAGGCGGCGGTCGCGCCCGCGGCGCGGCCGGCGACGCCGTGCGCGAGGTGCCGCGCGAGGTGCGCTGCGAGGTGCTCCGCGTCGGCGCCCACGCCGTCGAGGAAGCTGGAGTTGCGCCGGCGGAGGAACTGCAGGCCCAGCACGTACAGCCCGGGCACGGGCGTGACGCCGCCGTCGTGGAGGAGCTCGCCCCGGGCGTCGAGGACGGGGAGCCGGAGCCAGGGGTAGCTGCGGCGGTAGCCGGTGGCCCACAGCACGGTGCGGATGCCCTCGGCGCGCAGGTCGAGCGTGCGCGGGGCGGGCGGTGCGACCGGCGCGGGGATGGGCCGGGGCGCCGGCGCGGGCTCGCCGGTCCGGGCCGCGTGCGCGTCGATGCGCCGGAGCAGCCGCTCCATGCGCCGCTTGGCGGCCTCCACCGACGCGGCGAGGTCGTCCGCGAGCAGGACGCGCCCGCCCTCGACGCCGGCGAGGCGTCCCGCCAGCCGGACGCCGGCGGCCGCGAGGACGCCCAGGTCCAGCGACCGGTGATCGGGCCGCCCGACGAGCTGGAGCGACGGCTGCCGGCGCGCGGCCTCCAGGTCGGGCACCGCGTCGGCGCCCTCGGCGAGGAAGCCGGTCCGGTCGAGCCACCACATCACGTCGCGCCCGCGGTACCGGCGGGGCAGGCGGACGTGCCGCCCGACCGCGAGCGTCACCGGCCGCCCGGTCCGGTGGATCTCGTCGGCGAGCTGGACGCCGGTGGCCGACGCGCCGACCACCAGCACGCCCCCGGGCGGCAGGCGGTCCGGGCTCCGGTACGCGGACGGCACGACCTGCGTCACCGACGGCGGGAGCGCCGCCGCGAGCGCGGGCACCGCCGGGCGATCGCAGTGGCCGGTGGCGATCACCACCGCGCGCGCCCGCCAGCGCCGGCCCGGCGCCTCCACCCGGAAGCCGTCGCCGTCGGGCTCGAGCGCCGTCACCTCCACGCCCGCCTCGACCGGCGCCGAGAACGACCGCGCGTACGCCTGCAGGAGCCCGACGACCTCGCGGCGCGACATGAAGCCGTCCGGGTCCGGGCCCCGGTAGGCGATGCCCGGGAGCCTCGACTGCCAGCGGGGCGTGAGCAGCCGCAGCGAGTCCCAGCGCTCGGAGCGCCACCGCTCGCCGACCGCGCCGCGCTCGAGCACCACGTGCGCGATGCCCCGGACGTCGAGGCACCGGCTCATGGCGAGCCCGGCCTGTCCCCCACCGATGACGACGACGTCGGTGCGCCGCATGGCCGCCTCCGGGCGCCGCGGCCGCCGCCGGTCCGGGGACCGGGCGGCGGGCCGCGGGCGGCTCACCCCGCGTCCACCATGATCGACACCGGGACGCCGTGGGCGAGGACGTCGAACACGGCCGAGCGCGCCTGCGACTGCGCCACGATCTCCGCCAGCTTCTCCGGCGGCGCGTCGCCCTTCACGCGGAAGGTGGCGCGGATCTCGCGGTAGCCGTTCCGCGCCTCCCGCGACAGCCCGAGGATGCCGTTCAGGTCGATGTCGCCTTCCAGCGTGGACTCGACCTCGTACAGCGTCACGCCGCGCGCCGCGGCGATGTTGCCGATGCCGGCGGTGATGCAGGCGGCGAGCGCGTGCAGCAGGAACTCCACCGGCGTCGGCCCCTGGTCCCGGCCGACCAGCACCGCGGGGTGGTCGGCGTCGAACGTGAACTCGCGCTCGTGCATGCGCTCGGCGCCGGCGCCGCGGAAGCCCTCGATGCGCGTGCGGCTGTGCGTGCCCTGCTGCCAGTGGTTGGTCGCGCGGAAGCGGAAGTGGGCCAGGTCGGGCTGGCCGCGCACCGCGTCCAGCGTGGCGAACAGCGTGGGCGTGTCCACGCCGTTGAGCGGCACCGGCTTGCGGGCGGGCTTCGCGGCGGGGGGGGTGGTGGTCGTGGTCTGCATCGCGTCTCTCCATCGCCCCGAGGACCGGGAGTGGTCGCTCGTCGTCGGGCGCGAGGAGGGATGGCAGGCGGCGTGCCAGCGGCGGCGGTGCGCACGGCACGCGGGAATCCGCCGGGTTCGCGCACCGTGAGGCCCCGCGCAGGGCGTGGCGATTCCTCGCCGCGGCGAGATCTCGTCCCCGGCCCCGACGTCGTTTCGTCGGGCGCGGATGCGGCGCGCGGCTATGTTTCGCGCGCGCGGCGGGCAGGGGGCCCGCGGTGCCGTCCCGGGGGGCGGGCCATGCGAGATCTCTCCCACGGCGCCGCCGAGCGGCGGATCGACGAGGAGGTGGCGCTTCGCGCGGTCGTCGAGGGCACCGCGTCGGAGACGGGGCAGGCCTTCTACCGGGCGCTGGTCCGCAACCTGGCGCAGGCGCTCGACACCTGCGGCGCGTGGCTCACCGAGTACGACCCGGCCAGCGACCGGCTGCGCGCGCTCGCGTTCTGGTTCGAGGGTCACTGGGTAGACGGCTTCGAGTACGACGTCGCGGGGACCCCGTGCGAGGACGCGGTCCGCGCCCAGCGCGTGGTCCACGTGCCCGATCGCATCCTCGAGCTGTACCCGCGCGACCGGATCGCGTTCCCGCGGACCGGGCTGGTCAGCTACCTGGGCGTCGCGCTGGTGGACGAGGCGCACCGCGTGCTCGGGCACCTGGCGGTGGTGGACGACCGCCCCATGCCGCCGGAGAAGCGGCTGCTGGCGCTGTTCCAGATCTTCGCGAACCGGGCGCTCGCCGAGATCCGCCGCGAGCGCGCGCAGCAGGAGCTGCGGGAGCGGCAGGAGGAGCTGGCCGCGCTCATCGGGGCGGCGCGCGACGCGATCCTCGAGCTGGACGGCGGCCTGCGCGTCACGCTGGTGAACGCCGCGGCGGAGCGGGTGTTCGGGTGCGCGGCGGCGGACGCGCGCGGGCAGCCGCTCGCGCGGCTGGTGGGCGCGGCGGCCGCGGAGCGGCTGGGCGCGCTGGCGGGCGAGCTGGGGCGGCGCAGCGGCGAGCCGTCCATGTGGATCCCCGACGGGCTGGCGGTGGAGCCCGCCGGGCGGGAGGCGTTCCCGGCCGAGGCCACGCTGTCGGGCTTCGAGGTGCGGGGCGAGCCGCACTACACGCTCATCCTGCGCAACGTCCGCGAGCGCGTCGAGGCGGAGCGGCGGATCCGCGCGCTCACCGCGCAGGCCGACTACCTGCGCGAGGAGCTCGCGGCCGAGCACGGGTTCGACGAGGTCGTCGGGCGCAGCCCGGCGCTGCGCGCGGCGCTGGACGGCGTCGCGCAGGTGGCCGGCACCAGCGCCACGGTGCTGCTGCACGGCGAGACCGGCACCGGCAAGGAGGTCTTCGCGCGCGCCATCCACGCGCGCAGCCCGCGCCGCGACCGGCCGCTCGTCAAGGTGAACTGCGCGGCCATCCCCGCGACGCTGATCGAGAGCGAGTTCTTCGGGCACGAGCGCGGCGCGTTCACCGGCGCGACGCAGCGGCGCGAGGGGCGCTTCGCCCTCGCCGACGGCGGCACGCTGTTCCTCGACGAGATCGGGGAGCTGCCGCTCGAGCTGCAGGGGAAGCTGCTGCGCGTGCTGCAGGAGGGCGAGTTCGAGCCGGTGGGCGGCGCGCGGACGCGCAAGGTGGACGTCCGGGTGATCGCCGCCACCAACCGCGACCTCGAGCGCGCCGCGCGCGAGGGGCGGTTCCGCGAGGACCTCTACTACCGGCTGAGCGTGTTCCCGCTGCGCCTCCCGCCGCTGCGCGAGCGCGGCGACGACGTGCTGTTCCTCGCCGCCGCGTTCACCGCGAAGCTCTCGCGCGAGCTGGGCCGGGCGGTGGCGCCGCCGGACGCCGCGGACGCCGCCGCGCTCCTCGCCTACGGGTGGCCGGGCAACGTCCGCGAGCTTCGCAACGTGATCGAGCGGGCCATCATCACCTCCCGCGACGGCCGGCTGCGCGTGGACCGGGTGCTCCCGGCGGCCGCGGCGCCCGCCCCGGTCCAGTCGCCGCGCGCCGAGCGCGAGCCGGCAGGCGGCGCGCTCCTCACCGACAGGGAGCTCCGTCAGCTCGAGCGGGACAGCCTCGTGACGGCGCTGGAGCGCGCCGGCTGGCGCGTGGCGGGCGAGGGCGGGGCGGCGGCGCTGCTCGGGATCAGCCCCTCCACGTTCAAGTCGCGCATGAAGTCCCTCGACATCCGGCGCTCGGCCCGCTGAGGACCCGGAGCCCCGGCCCCGGCGGCGCGTCCGGCGGGCAACACTCCTCCTGCACCACCGGGAGCCGGCCGGCGATGTGGAGCGCCAGCGCGTCCGCCACCCGGCCCGACGGCGTCCGGAGCACCGCGATGCGGCGCCGGGCGCGGATCCGCTCCAGCGCCTGCGTGCCGATCCCGCCGACCAGGAACACGTCGATGTCCTCGTCCGCCAGCGCGCGGCACGCATCGCAGGGGCGCTCGCCGGGCGCGTTCGGCACGACCCGGTACGCCAGCGTGGCGGCGTCCACGAGCATGAACGCCGGCGCGCGCCCGAAGTGAGGCGACACCGGGCTGAGGAGGCCGCGGTTCTCTTCGATGGGGATGCAGAGGGTGGCGGGCATGCGTTCTCCGTCGTGCGTGCGGCGCGCCACCTCGGTCACCGGTCGGCCGCCCGACGCTGGCCGCTGCCCGAAGGCCCGGCGCGCCGCGCGGACCGACGGGAGACCCCCGAGACATATGAGCGCGTCCAGCCCCTGGCGGGTTCGCCGGAATGCGCTTTGCGACAACGTGTCGCGGGCGCGCGGCGCCGGATCGTGCGTGGACCGATCCGGTCCACGTTCCCGGCGCCGGCGCCGGCGCCCGCGCCCGCGACCTCCTACGGCTCGTCCAGGAACGCCTCGATCATCGGGGCGAGCCACTCCACGCGGCGCTGCACCACGCCGTCGTGATCGGTGGCGGGGAGCACCGCCAGGCGCGCGTCCGGGAGCATGCGCGTGAGCGCCACCGCGTGCTCCGGCAGCACCGCATCGCGGTCCCCGGCCACGACCAGCACCGGGACCGTGATCGACCGCACCTCGGCGTCCGGCCAGTCGCGGAACTCGAGCATGCGCCGCGCCGACTTGGCGTGGAAGGACGGGAGCTGCTCGGGGTGCGGCGCGACCGCGAGGTAGGCCTGCCGCAGCTCGGCGGGCATGTCCTCCAGGCGCCCGCGGCGGATCGCCTCCCAGGCCTGCGGCGCCAGGCCGTCGCGGCGCACCATGGCCGACGCCACCACCAGCCGCCGCACCAGCGCGGGGTGACGGACGGCGACCTGCAGGGCGATGGTCCCGCCGTTGCTGAAGCCGAAGAGGTCGGCGCGCGCCACGCCCAGGTGCCGGAGCAGGGCCGCGGTGTCGTCGGCCGACTGCTCGAACGTGAACGGCCGGTCCGGGAGGTCGGCGGTGCGGCCGTGACCCTGCTGGTCGAACGCGATCACGCGGCGGTGCCGCGCGAGCGCGGGCAGCAGGCTCGCGAACGAGGTCTCGATGCTCGAGCCGCCGCCGTGGAGCAGCACGAGCGGCGGCCCCTTCGCGCCCGCGGGGCCGTGGATCTCGTAGTACACGCGCAGGCCGTTCACCGGCGCGTAGCCGCGCTGGACGGCGTCGGCGGGGGCGCGGGCCGGGGCGCTCGCGGGGGCGGGCGCGGCCGCGAGCAGCGCGGCGGCGAGGGCAGGGAGGAGGGAGGCGGTCATGTGCGGGTCCCCGTCACCAGTAGCGGTAGCCGTTGATGCGGTACGGGAGGCCGAGCTCGCCGCACACCTCGGCGATGACGTCGGGCGTGTAGAAGTAGTTGCGCACGCGCGAGAGCCGATCGCCGGAGGTCTCGACGCGGGTGAGCGCGCGGACCGCCTCGCCGTCGGCGTGCGCGTACCAGTGCACGATGACCGGCTCGCCCCGGTGCAGCCGCACCTCGCAGCGCGGGCGATCGGGGAGGGCGCCGAGGCGGTAGCGCGGGTCGATGCCGGTGGTCTGGCCGTCCACGCCGGCCAGCCGCCGGCTGCCGTACATCATCCCCTGGAACACGCCCTTGCGCGCGGCGTCGCGGCCGTACTCGGCGTGCACGCGCACCACCTCCACGCTGGCGGTGTCGAGCAGGAGCGCCACCAGCCGCTCGAGGTCCCCGGCGTTGAACGCCGCGCAGAACGCGTCGAGCACCGGCGCGCTCGGGGCCGCGGTGAGCGCCTCGTCCGGCTCGGCCAGCTTCCCTCGGCCGCGGTGGAGCGCCGCCTTCACCGCCCCGACGCTGGTGGAGAGCGCCTCGGCGATCTCCTCCAGCGACAGGTCGAACGCCTCCTTCAGCACCACCGCGGCGCGCTCCTGCGGCGACAGCCGGCCGATGAGCGTGCCGGCCGCCTCGCGCGACGCCCTCGGCTCGGGCGCGGCCGCGCCCTCCGGCACGTCCCCCGCGTCCTCGCGCGTGCGCCGGAGCCGGTCGATCCACAGGTTCGACGCCACCCGGAACAGCCAGGCGCGCGGGTTGTCCGGCGGGCCGTCCATGCAGCCGAGCGTCACGAACGCCCGCGCCATCGCGTCCTGCACCAGGTCGTCCGCGTCCCACGGGCTGCGCGCCAGGCTGCGGCAGTACCGGTAGAGCTCCGGCCGCAGCGGCTCGTAGGTGTCGAGGAAGCGGTGCCAGGACGCCTGGACGGCGCCGGCGAGGGGAGGGGTCGGCTCTGGGGGCGTGGTCATGCGGTGGAGACGGATGGATGCCGCCGCGGGATACGGGCGGCACGCCGGAACGCCGCGAGCGCTCCAACCGGGGATCGAGGCGCGCCCACGCCGGCGAGCCGCGGGGCGCGCCGCGCACCGCCCGCGCCGGGAGGGCGCGCGGGCGGTGCGCCGGCACGGCTCACTTCGCGGCGCCGGTGGCCTTCAGCACCTTGTTCCAGCGCGCCACCTCGCTCTCGACCAGCTTCTGCAGCCCCTCCGGCGTGCGCGCGGCGGTGTTGGAGAGGTCGCCGCCCAGGTCGAGCAGCCGCTTGCGCGTGGCCGCGTCGTCGAGCGCCGCGAGCAGCGCCTGCGAGAGCCGCTTCACCACCGCCGGCGGCGTCCCCTTGGGCGCGAACACGGCGTTCCAGGCGGTCACCTGGAACTCGGGCAGCCCGCCTTCCTTGGTGGTGGGCACGTCGGGCAGCGCCGGCGAGCGCTCGGGCAGCGCCACCGCGTACGCCTTGATGGTGCCGGCCTGGATCTGCGGCACCAGGTTCACGATCTGGTCGCACATGTAGTCCACCTGGCCGGCCACCAGGTCGTTCAGCGCGGGCCCGGTGCCGCGGTACACCACGCGCGTCGGCTTCGCGCCGAGCAGCGAGTTGAACAGCGAGCAGGTGGTGAACGAGACGGAGCCGACGCCGGCGTGCGCCTCGTTCAGCTTCTCCGAGTCCGCCTTCACCTTCGCGACGAACTCCTTGAAGTCCTTGGCCGGGAAGTCCTTGCGCGCGACCACCACGATGGGCGTGCCGGCGGCGAGGCCGATGGGCGCGAAGTCCTTGCGCGGATCGTACTTCAGGTCCGGGTACACGGCCGGCGCGGCGCCGTGCGTGCCCATGTGGCCCATCATGATGGTGTAGCCGTCCGGCGCGGCCTGGGAGGCGCGCAGGATGCCGGTGGTGCCGCCGGCGCCGGCCACGTTCTCGATCACCACCTGCTGGCCGAGCGTGCGCGACATGTGCTCGGCCACGATGCGCGCCACCACGTCGGTGGGGCCGCCCGCGGCGAACGGGACGATCATGGTGATGGGGCGCTCGGGGTAGGCGGCGCGGGCCGGGGCCGCCGCGAGCGCGAGGGCCGCGAGGACCGGGACGGCGAGCCGGGCGGCGGTTCGGGTCATCCGATGCGTACTCATTCGACGAACACCTCCTTGCGGCGCGTGCGCACCGCGGGCAGCACTGCGAGGACCAGCACGACGACGGCGAGCGCGAGGAAGGCCGCGCTGATGGGACGCTGCACGAACGACGCGGCGCTGCCGCGCGAGATGGCGAGCGCGCGCCGCAGGTTCTCCTCCATGAGCCGGCCGAGCACGAAGCCGAGCAGGAGCGGCGCGGTCTCGAGGTCGAGCCGCACGAACGCGTAGCCGGCGAGCGCGAAGCCGGCGGTGAGGAGCACGTCGGCGGCGGAGTTGTTCACCGAGTAGATCCCGATGCAGGAGAAGACCAGGATCGCGGGGAACATGAGCCGGTAGGGGACCTTCAGGAACCGGACCCACACGCCGACCAGCGGCAGGTTGATGACGAGCAGCATCAGGTTCCCGATCCACATGCTGGCGATGACGCCCCAGAACAGCTGCGGGCTGCGCGTCATCACGAGCGGGCCGGGCACGATGCCGTGGATGGTCATGGCGCCGACCATGAGCGCCATCACCGCGTTGGGCGGGATGCCCAGCGAGAGCAGCGGGATGAAGGAGGTCTGCGCGCCGGCGTTGTTGGCGGACTCCGGGCCGGCCACCCCCTCGATGGCGCCGCGGCCGAAGCGGCGCGGGTCGCGGGCGAGCCGCTTCTCCACCGTGTAGGACGCGAACGGCCCGAGCACCGCGCCGTTGCCGGGCAGGATGCCGAGGATCGCGCCGAGGAGGCTGCCGCGGACGATGGGCAGGGCCGAGCGGCGCAGGTCCTCGCCGGTCGGCAGCAGCCGGCCGATGGGCCGCCGCACCACGTCGCGCTGCTCGGTGAGGTCGAGGTTGCGCAGCACCTCGGCGAACCCGAACACGCCCATGGCCAGCACCGCGAAGTCGATCCCGTCGGCGAGGGGCGCCCAGCCGAACGCCATGCGCTCGGCGCCGGTCTCGAGGTCGGTCCCGACCGTGGAGAGCAGCAGGCCGAGCAGGATCATCACCAGCGCGCGCGGCACCGAGCCCCGCGCCAGCACCACGGCGAACGCCAGCCCCGCCAGCATCAGCGAGAAGTACTCGGCCGGCCCGAACAGGAGCGCCACGCGCGTGAGCGGCGCGGCGAGCGCGGCCACCACCAGCGTCGCCACGCACCCGGCGAAGAACGAGCCGATGGCGGCGATGCCGAGCGCGGCCCCGGCGCGCCCCTGCTTCGCCATCTCGTGCCCGTCGAGCGTCGTGACCACCGCCGTCACCTCGCCGGGGATGTTCACGAGGATGGCGGTGGTGGAACCGCCGTACTGCGCGCCGTAGTAGATGCCGGCGAGCAGGATGATCGCGCCGGTGGGCTCCACACCGTAGGTGATGGGCAGGAGCATGGTGATGGTGGCGATGGGGCCGACGCCGGGGAGGACGCCCACGAGCGTGCCGATGAGGCAGCCCACCAGCGCCAGCCCGAGGTTCTGGAGCGTGAACGCGACCGAGAAGCCGAGCGCGAGGTGCGAGAGCAGGTCGCTCATGGCGGCGGGCTAGAGGCGGAACCCGGGGAGGATGAGCACCGGGATGGGCAGGCCGAGGGCGAAGCGGAACAGCCCGGCGCAGGCGACGGTCGTCACCACCGCGAAGATCGCCAGCTCCTTCCAGCGCACCTCCGGCGACGCCGCGCCGCCGAGCAGCATCACCAGCGGGCCCGCCAGCGCGAGCCCGACCGTCCGGATGGTGAGCGCGAACGCGATCACCGCGAGCGAGATGAACACCGGGCCGCGCAGGGGCCACCGGCCGATCGGCTCGCCGTCCTTCAGGAACGCGGCCGCGATCAGCGCCAGCCCGGCGAGGCCCAGGATGGCCGCGATGGCGCGGGGGAGCATCCCGGGGCCCATGGCCCGGAGCCGGCCCGGGTCCAGGTCGCCGGTGGCGAGCAGGGCCACCGCCGCGATCCCGGCGACGAGCACGCCGGCCGCGAGATCGCGCGGCGCGCGGACGCGCGGCCCTCGGCGGGGGGGAGCGAGGTGCCCCGTGTCCTCTTCCAAGCGGCCTCCGGTGCCGCGGGCCCGGGGGGGGCCGGACGGCGGGCAGGGGGTAAACGGATGGTTCGATGATGCTGAACGCCGCGGCCGGGCGCGCCGTCCCGCGTGGGTCCCGTCGCCCGCGATGCGCGCGACGCAGCGGGTCATCGCGCCTGGGTCCCGGTCAGATCAGCAGGCCGGGGGCGGCGAGCAGGGCCACGCCGAAGGCGACCAGGAGGATCCCGCTCGCCGCCTTCAGCGCCCGCGCCCCCCGCTCGCCGAGCCGGGCCCGCGGGGCGAACGCGGCCCACCCCGCCACGATGGCGCCGAGCGGGATCACGTAGAAGGCGTTGTACGCGGCGATCCAGCCGAGGCGCTGCCAGGGCGCGAGCTCGGGGCGCAGCGAGAGGATCCGGGTGTACAGGGCCGGCAGCCCCACCGTGCAGCCCAGCTCGACCAGGTTCGCGAGCAGCGCCAGCGCCACCACGCCCAGCAGCGCGGCCGGGAGCCGCGTCGCGCCGGCGATCCGGCGCATGCGCCGGTAGAGCGCCGGCTTGGCGCGGTCCGGGATGGTGAGCGTCGGGCCGCGGCGGAACAGGAACAGCTCCTTCACGTTGACGAGCCCCATCGCGACGAGCGCCACCCCGAGCACCACCGTCACGGACCGTGAGCCACCGAGCGCGGCGAACAGGCCGGACCAGGCGGTCATGAACGCGAAGTACACCACGCCGGACACGAGCACGAACGCGCCGCCGAACGCGAGCGCGCGCCGGCGCGAGCGGACGTTCGCGAGCAGGCCGAGCAGCACCACCAGCACCCACATCGCGCACGGGTTGAGGCCGTCGAGCAGGCCGACCACCGCCGTGAGCGCCGCGAGCGGGATGCGCCGCGCCTCGCGCGGCCCGAGCAGCGGGAGGTCCACCACCGCCGCAGCCGGCTCGGCGCCGCGGGCGAGCGCGCCCAGCGCGAGCGCCTCCACCTCCGCCTCGCTCCGCCCCCGCGCGAACCCGAGGACGTGGCGATCCCCGGCGACGAAGAGCGGGATCCCGGGCGGCGAGATCCCGAGCCGCTCGACCTCGGCGCGGAAGCGCGCGCGCCCGGCCGCGTCCTGGCGGACCTCGTACCGGGCGACGACCAGCGCGGGGTGGGCGCGGGCGAGCGCGTCGAGGTACGGCAGCGCCTCCTCGCAATGCGGGCAGCCGACGCCCCAGTAGACCACCAGCGCGGGCCCGGCGGCGGGCGTGGGGGCTGCGGCGGGCGGCGCCGCCGAGACGGGCGGGCAGGGCTCGGCGGAGGCATCGGGCGCGCACGCGGGCGCGCCGGACTCCTCGCCGGCGGGCGCGCCGGCCGGCGCGAGGAGCGCGGCCGCGACGGCGAGCGGCAAGAGGAACGCGGGCGGTGGGCGCGGGACCACGGCGGGCCTCCGCACCATCAGAGCACCGTTCGCCGGCGTGCAGCGCGCCGGGCGGCGCGGCACGGGAACGCGCCCGGAGTGGGCGACCCCGCGGGGCGCCGATCACGGTGCGTGGAAGCGCCGCGCGGCGCGGGCGCGCGCCTTCTCGCGCTCGCCCTCGCGCGTGCGGACGGCGGTGCGCGCGCGCAGGGCGCCGAGCAGCCGGCGGGTGGACGCCGCCACCTCGTCCACGGCCCGTGCGAACGCCTCCGCGTCGGCGGCCGAGGGCTCGCGCAGCCCGCTCACCTTGCGCACGAACTGGAGCGCGGCGTCGCGGACCTCGCCGTCGGTGGTGGGCGGGTCGAAGTTGTGGAGGACGCGGATGTTGCGGCACATGCCGCGGTCATAGGGCGGGGCCGCGGGCGCGGCCAGCACCCCTGCGCGGGCGTGCGGGGAGGGCGGGGGACCCTCCCGCCGGTCCGGCCGCCTGCGCCCTCGCCCGGGCGGCCTCCGCGGCGGCGCCCGCGGCCTCGGCCGCGGCCCGCGCCGCCTGCAGGGCGCCCTGCGCGCGCTCCACCGCCCGGGCAGCGCGGCGCAGGCGCTCGGCCGCCCGCTGGCGCTCCCGCTCCAGCCGCTCCGCCTCGGCCCGGATCCGCCGCCGCTCGCGCTCGCGCTCCGCAGCCTCGGCGCGCGCCCGCCGCCCGGCGCGCTCCGCCTGGCGCCCGGCCCGGGATCGTCCAGGGGGTGCGGCCTCCGGCCCGGCGCCCGGCTGCGGCGCGAGCCCGCCCAGCAGCTCCAGCCCACCCGCCTCCGGCAGCCGCTCCAGCACGCCGGCGCGGAGGGCCTCGCGCTCGTCCGGCGCGGCGGTCGCGGCCGCCCGGAGCCCGCGCTCCACCGTCCCGAGCTGCGCGGCCGCCGCGCCGGGTCCCGCGGCGCCAGCGATCGCCCGGACCGCCCCGAGCGCCTCGGCGATCGCGTCGTGCAGCGCGGCGGCCGCCTCGCGCAGCGCGCCGCCCTCGCCGCGCACCGCGCGCGCCTGCGCCTGCCGGAGCCGGTCGCCCGCCTCGAGCACCGCCGCGAGCGCCTCCGGCCGCTCGCGGGCGAGCGCGTTCAGGAGCCAGGCCGCGAGCGGCGGGCGCCGCAGCCGGCGGACGCGGGCGGCCTCCGCGCTGCGGTCGGGGGCGAGCTCGCGCGCCAGCGCGTCCCGGCGGGCCACGAACTCGGCGGGCGGCGCGGCGAACAGCGCGCGGACGCGCGGGTCGGGCCTCGCGGCGGCGTCGCTCGGTCGGGATCTGGCGCGTCGGGAGGCCACGGCCGGCGCCGGGGCGCCTGCGCCAAACGTGGGCCGCGGAGACCCCGGGCGCACGGCCGCGGGCGGCGGCGCCCCATCCGGCGGCCGGGGTCGGGACGACGTCGAGCGCGGGAGCGGGCATCATTACCGGGGTGGCATGCGGCTCGACGTGCCGCTCGACCCGCCGCCCTCGGAGGGACCTCCCGTGACCGCTCCGCTGCTCGACCTCTGGATCGCCGGCCGGCGCACCGCCCCGCGCAGCGCCCGCACCGGCGACGTGTTCGACCCGGCCACCGGCGAGGTGATCCGGCGCGTGCCGCTGGCGAGCGCGGAGGACGTCGCCGCCGCGGTCGCGGCCGCCAGGGCCGCGTTCCCGGCCTGGCGCGACACGCCCCCGCTCCGGCGCGCCCGCGTCCTGGCGCGCTTCCGCGAGCTGCTCGAGGCGAACCGCGACGCGCTCGCGGCGCTGGTCTGCGAGGAGCACGGCAAGACGCTGCCGGACGCCGCCGGCTCGGTGCAGCGCGGCATCGAGGTGGTGGAGTTCGTGTGCGGCGCGCCCCACCTGCTGAAGGGCGAGCGCGCCGAGGACGTGGGGCGCGGCATCGACGTGCACTCGTCGCTCCAGCCGCTCGGCGTCTGCGCCGGCATCACCCCGTTCAACTTCCCGGCCATGGTCCCGCTCTGGATGTTCCCGGTGGCGATCGCCTGCGGGAACGCGTTCGTCCTGAAGCCCTCGGAGAAGGTCCCGTCCACCAGCCTGCGGATGGCGGAGCTGTTCCAGGAGGCCGGGCTGCCGGAGGGCGTGCTGAACGTGGTGCCCGGGGACGCCGAGGCGGTGGACGCGCTCCTCGCCCACCCCGACGTGGCGGCGGTCTCGTTCGTCGGCTCGACGCCGGTGGCGCGCCACGTCTACGAGACCGCGGCGCGCCACGGCAAGCGCGTGCAGGCGCTCGGCGGCGCGAAGAACCACGCCGTGGTGCTGCCCGACGCCGACCTGGGCTTCACCGCCGACGCGCTCGCGGGCGCGGCCTACGGCTCGGCGGGCGAGCGGTGCATGGCCATCTCCGCGGTGGTGGCGGTGGGGACCGCCGCCGATCCGCTGGTCGAGGCGCTGGCGGAGCGCGCGCGGCGGCTGCCGGTCGGGCCCGGCACGGCGCCCGGCGTGGAGATGGGGCCGGTGATCACCGCGGCGCACCGCGACCGGATCCGCGGGTTCATCGACGCGGGCGTGCGCGAGGGCGCGCGGCTGGTGGTGGACGGGCGCGCGCGGGAGGTGCCCGGGGCCGGGCGCGGGTTCTTCGTGGGCCCGACGCTGTTCGACCACGTGACCCCGGAGATGTCGATCCACCGCGAGGAGATCTTCGGGCCGGTGCTGGTGGTGCTGCGCGCCGCGAGCCTCGACGAGGCGCTCGCGCTGGTGAACCGCAACCCGTACGGCAACGGCACGGCCGTCTTCACCCGCTCCGGCGCCGCCGCGCAGCGCTACGCGCGCGACGTGGAGGTCGGGATGGTGGGCGTGAACGTGCCCATCCCCGTGCCCATGGCGTTCTTCTCCTTCGGCGGCTGGAAGGCGTCCCTGTTCGGCGACCTCCACGTGCACGGGCCGGAGGGCATCGCGTTCTACACGCGGAGCAAGGTCGTCACGAGCCGCTGGCCCGCCGGCGCCGACGAGGGCCGCGGGGGCTTCGCCATGCCGACGCACGCGTAGCCGCGGCCGCGTGCACCTCAGGGCGCGTCCTTCCCGCGCAGCCCGTCCAGGCTGAAACGGCCCGGCCCGGCGGCGGCGAGGTAGAGGAACACGAACGCGAACAGCGCCGCGGGCGTGCCCTGGTTCAGCACCGGCCAGAAGCCCTGCGGCGCGTGCCCGTAGAAGTAGGCGACCGCCATCTCGCCGGAGAGCAGGAACGCGACCGGCCGGCTGAACAGCCCCACCAGCAGGAGCGCGCCCCCGAACGCCTCGATGGCGCCGGCGATCCCGGCGAGCGACGCGAGCGGCGCGGTGCCGCCGCCGGGCATGACGGGGCCGGGGAACGCGAACAGCTTCGCGGTCCCGAACTGCAGGAACAGGAACGCGGCGACGATCCTGAGCACGCCGAGCAGGTGCGGGGCCCAGGAGCGAGCCCGGGGCGCGAGGTCGGGGTAGTCCATGGCTGCCTCCTCCGCCGGGAGAGGTAGCCGCGGCGCGCGCGCCGTTCCGTGGAATCCGCCGGGCGCGGTCAGGCCCCGGGCGCCGGCACCGCGATCTCGGCCGTCTGCCCGCGCGCCAGCGGCACGAGGCGGGCCTGCTGCCCCAGCGCCGCGAAGGAGCGCTCCAGGTCGGACGCGGTCTCGGTGAAGTGCGCCCAGCCCTCGTTGTGCACCGCCACCAGCGCCGCGCCCGGGAACGCGCGGGCGGTCTCGAGCGCGTCGTTGACGCTCATGGTGAGGTGGAACGGGCCGCGGGTGCGGGCGGCGCCGGTGAACATGAGCACCACCGCCGGCCGGAAGCGCCGCGCCACCTCCGCCACGCCCTCGTAGAACACGGTGTCGCCGGTGACGTAGACGAGGTCGCGCCCCTCCGGCTCGCTCACCACGAAGCCGGTCACCTCGCCGGAGAGCGGCTCGATGCCCGGCGGACCGTGGCGCGCCGGCGTGGCGGTGACGAGCAGCGAGCCGGCCCCGGCGGCGAGGACGCGGCGCTCCCACGGGGCGAGCCCCTCCGCGCCCGGCAGCCGGCCCGCGCCCTCGCGGGTGGTGAGGACGCGCCGGGCGCCGCGCAGGAACGCGCGCCCGGCCGGATCGAGGTTGTCGGCGTGCTGGTCGTGGCTGAGCAGCACCGCGTCCACCGCGCCCACCTCCGCGGCCGCGAGCGCAGGGCCGGTGCGCTTGGTGAGCGTGACGGCGCCGCCCGAGGACGGGTAGCTGCCGGGCGCGTCGAAGGTGGGATCGGTGAGCAGGCGCAGGCCGCCCAGCTCGAGGAGCACGGTGGGGCCGCCGATGAGGGTGATGCGAGCCGTCCGGGCCATGAGGGACCTCCGGGGCGGGGCTCCGGGGGTTCGGAGGGGCCGCGCCGCACGCCGGAACCTGCCGCGCCGCCTCCTGTGCGACAATGCGCAGATGCGCACGATCGCCGATCGACATCGCACAGGCGCGCTCGACTGGGAGGACGTCCGCTGCTTCGCGGCGCTGGCGCGGGCGGGCAGCCTCTCCGGCGCGGGGCGCGCGCTGGGCGTGAACCACGCCACGGTGGCGCGCCGGGTGGCCGCGCTGGAGCGGGCCCTCGGGCGGCGGCTGCTGGAGCGCCGGCCGGACGGCGTCCGCCCGACCGCCGCCGGCGCGGCCGCGCTGGAGCGCGCCCGGGACATGGAGCGGGCCGCCGCGTCGCTCGCCGCCGGCGGCGCGGCGGAGCCGGCCGCGCTGGTCCGCGTCACCGCCACCCGGCCGGTGGTGGACGCGTTCCTGCTGCCGCGGCTCGCCCGCGTGCAGGGGCGCCTGCGCGGCTGCGAGCTGGAGCTCATCGGCGAGTCGCGCGCGCTCAGCCTCGCGCGCCACGAGGCCGACCTCGCCATCCGGCTCGGCTCCCCGCGCGGAGAGGACCTGGTGGGCCGCCGCATCGCCACGTTCGCCTACGGGCTCTACGCCGCGCCGGCGGTGGCGCGGGCCATCGCCGGCGGCGCGCGGGCGCGCTGGATCGGCTTCGACGAGGCGAGCGCGCACCTGCCGGAGGCGGTGTGGCTGGCCGAGGCGCACCCGGAGGAGCGGCCGTCCTTCCGCGCGAACGGGTTCGGCTCGCAGCAGCTCGCGGCGCGCGCCGGCCTGGGGCTCGCGCTCCTGCCCTGCTACATGGGGGACCCCGACGCTGCGCTGCGCCGCGTCGAGGGGCCGGTCCCGCCGCCGCGGCCGGTCTGGTTGCTGCGCCGCGCCAGCTCGCGCGCCGACCCGGCCATCGGCGCGGTCGCGGCGGCGCTCACCGGGCTCTTCACCGAGGCGAGGGCGCTCTTCGCCGGCGGCGCCGGCCGGTGAGGCGGGGAGGGGTGCGGCACGACGAGCCGGCCGACCGCTGGGAGCTGATCCTGCTCGAGCGGGAGGGCGCGGCCGCCGCACGCGGCGCGGCGGGGATAGAATCGGCGCATGCGCGAGCGCCCTGGCGCCCGGGACCTGGAGGCGGCCGCCGCGGCCCGGCCCCCGCCGCCGGGCCGCCGGCCCGTCCCCGCCTCGGAGCCGCTCGCCATGCTGGTGCGCCGCGGGCTCGAGCCGCGGCCCTCCCGCCCCGACCTGCCGTTCGACCCCGACCTGCCGGCGCCCGCGCTCGGCGCCATCGCCGAGCGGCTCGGGCACTACGCGTTCCGGCTGTTCCTGCGGGGCGCCATCCTCGCGCCCGCCGGCTTCCTGCCGTCGGAGGCCACCCGGTACCTGGACGCGCCCCGCGCCCGCGCCATGGCCGAGGACTGCGTCGCGCTCGGCCTGGCCGAGCGGCGCCCGCGCGGGCGCTACCGCCTCCTGCGGCGGGCGCGGTCGTTCGGCGGGACGCTGGAGTGGTGGGTGGCGCGCGAGCTGGCCTCGCGGCTGGGGCTCCAGGTGGCGACCGGCGTGCGCAGCGGCGCGCCGGGCGTGGGCGGCGACCTCGACGTCGTCGCGGCCGCGGAGGGCAAGCTCATCTACCTCGAGCTGAAGTCCGGGCCGCCCAAGCACCTCATGGACGCCGAGGCCGACGCGTTCGTGCGGCGGCTGCGTGCGCTCCGGCCCGACCTCGCCCTGTTCGCCATCGACACCGCGCTCCGCCTCGGCGACAAGGTCCTGCCGCTGCTCGGCCGCGCGCTGGCCCGGGCCGGCGGGGCCGCGCCCGAGCCGCGGCGGCTGGTCCGCGACACCTGGGCTCTCGGCCCGCACCTCTACGTCGCGAGCGCGAAGGAGGACCTCGTCGAGAACCTCTGTCGCGCGCTGGCGGACGGGCTGCGCGGGCTCGCGCCGGCGCCGCCCTGACCTCGCCGCCGGGCGACCGTGCGTGCGATCCGCCGGGCGTCGCCGGGGCGACGTGACCTGCTCAAGATTTGAGCAGGCTGTTGGAGTTCTGCGCGGCGAGGTGGAAAAGGCCGTTGGTCACGTTCCGGGGCGAGCGCGTGCCTTCAGGGCCGCGTTAATCGAGGCGGGCCATGGTCAGAGTCCTCTCCGCCGGCCCGGAACTTGCCTTTCGCTCCGGCGACGTGGTCGCCCCCGCACGCACGCACCCGCTGGTCGCCGCCGCGCCGTCCTGCCCGATGACGGCGGCGGCGCCGCGGGAGCGCGCCGATCGATGGCCGCGGCGGGAGGACCTGTTCGCGATCGCCTACTACCTCGCGGCGGCGGCGGTGCTCGCGTGGGCGGGCTACGCGGCCTGGCGGATCGGCGTGGTGCTGGCGGGCGGCGCCTTGCAGCAGGTCGGCGTGCGGAGCTGCCGGCAGCGCGACGCCAGCCGGTGCGTCAACGCGACCTTCGACCGCATCGCGCTCTACGTGGTGCTGGGGCAGGCGTCCTTCTTCCTGACGACCGCCCTCGCGGCGGCGGTGACCGGCGGCGAGCAGAGCCCGCTCATCCTCCCGTTCCTCGGGTCGTACTTCGTGGCGGTGTCGGTGGTGGGGGACCGCGTCGCCACCCGCGGGCTGCTCGCGGCGACGGCGTTCGGCGCCGCCGTGCTGGCGCTGCTGCCCGACGCGGTCGCCGGCCCGGCGCTGCCCGCGCTCCAGCGCGGCGTGCTCACGGTGGTGAGCGTGCTCGGCGTCGGCGCGCTGCTCGCGCCGGCGCACGCCGAGACGCGGCGCAAGCGCGATCAGGTGGCCCGGGCCCGCTCCGAGATGGTGTCCGACGCGCTCAGCCGGGCGCAGGGGCTGGAGCAGGTCGGCGCCAAGGTCGCCCACGAGCTGAAGAACCCGCTCACCGGGGTGAAGGCGCTCGTCCAGCTCGGCCTGCGCAACCCGGCGGAGGCGGCGTCGCACGAGCGGCTCGAGGTGGTGGACCGCGAGGTGACGCGGATGCAGGAGATCATCCAGAACTACCTCTCGTTCAACCGGCCGCTCCAGTCGGTCAACCCGCGGCAGGTGGCGCTCGGGCCGCTCGTCTCCGACACGATGCTGGTCCTCTCCGCCCGCGCCGACGAGGCCCGCGTCCGGCTCTACGCGCGCGGCGACGCGTCGCTCGAGGCGGACCCGCGCCGCCTCAAGGAGGCGCTGCTGAACCTGGTCGCGAACGCCATCGAGGCGACGCCGGCGGGCGGCGAGGTGGTGGTGGAGGCGCGCGAGCTGTCGGGGGACGAGGTCGAGCTGGTGGTGCGGGACACCGGGCGCGGCATGCCGCCGGAGACGCTCCGGCGCATCGGCACCCCGTTCTTCACCACCCGCGACGACGGCACCGGGCTCGGCGTGGTGCTGGCGCGGGCGGTGATCGTGCAGCACGGTGGTACCCTGCGCTACGAGAGCGAGCCGGGGAGCGGGACGAAGGTGCTCGTCACGTTGCCGCGCGCCGCGAAGAGGAGCGGGGATGTCGCGCGTGCTGCTGGTGGATGACGAGCCGTCGGTCCGCGCCGCGCTGAAGGAGCTGGTGCAGGGCCGGGGCTGGGAGCCGGTGCTGGCGTGCTCCGCGTCCGAGGCGCTCGAGCAGCTCGAGCGCGCCGACGTGCTGGTGACCGACTTCTCCATGCCGGAGATGGACGGCCTCGCGCTGCTCCAGGCGGTGCGCGAGCGCGACGAGTGGCTCCCGGTGATCCTGCTGACCGCGCACGGCTCGGAGCGCCTGGCGGTGCGGGCCATGAAGGCGGGCGCGTACGAGTACGTGCCGAAGCCGTTCGACGTGGACGAGCTGGCGCTGGCCATCGGCCGGGCGCTGGAGGCGCGGCTGCTGCGGCAGCGCAACCGCCAGCTCACGGTGGAGCACGCCATCGGGCGGCGGCTGGTGTTCGAGTCCGCCAACATGCGCCAGGTGCTGGCGGCCACGGCGCGGGTGGCGGCGCGCGAGATCACGGTGCTGGTGCGGGGCGAGACCGGCACCGGCAAGGAGCTCATCGGCACGCTGCTCCACGCGCTCAGCAAGCGCGCGGCCGGGCCGCTCGTCCGGTTCAACTGCAGCGCCATCCCGGCCGAGCTGGCCGAGGCGGAGCTGTTCGGGCACGTGCGCGGGGCGTTCACCGGCGCGGTCCAGGCGCGCCCCGGGTTCTTCGCGCAGGCCGACGGCGGGACGCTGGTGCTCGACGAGGTCGGCGAGCTGCCGCTCGGGATCCAGGCGAAGCTGCTCCGGACGCTGCAGGAGGGCGAGATCCAGCCGGTCGGGTCGGGCCGGGTGGAGCGGGTGGACGTGCGCATCGTGGCGTGCACGCACCGCGACCTGCGCGCCGACGTGCAGGAGGGGCGGTTCCGCGAGGACCTGTACTACCGGCTCGCGGTGGTGGAGCTGACCGTCCCGCCGCTGCGGGACCGCCGCGAGGACATCCCGGCGCTGGCCCACGAGTTCGCGCTGCGCTACGCCGAGCGCTTCGGGTCGGAGGACGTGCGGCTCGCGCCGGCGCTGGTCGAGCGGCTGGTGAAGGCCGACTGGCCCGGCAACGTGCGGCAGCTCGAGAACGTGGTGGCGCGGATGGTGGCCCTGAGCGGCGGGGGCGAGATCGGCCCGGACGCGTTCGAGGCCACCGGCGCCCCCGCCGGCGGGGCGGGGCGGCCGGCGGCCCCGCCGAGCGAGGGCGAGGGGACGCGCACGCTCCGCGCGCAGCTCGACGAGCTGGAGCGCGCCGTCATCGCGCGCACCATGGTCGCCGTCCGCGGGAACCAGTCCGAGGCGGCGCGGCGGCTGGGGATCAGCCGGAACACGCTCACGGAGCGGCTGCGACGTTACGAGCTCGTCACCGACGCGGGCGAGGGCGCGGCGGCGACCGCCGGCGCCGCCCGCTGAGCGCCGGCTTCCGGCCGCCATACCCGATCGCGGTGCTCAGCGCTTGAGCGATCCCGTCGGACCTCGGTACGGCGCCGGGGTGGCGTGCGGCCCGGCGCACGCGAGGATCCCGCGCAGTCCTTCGGTTTCGCAGGCGGTGTGAGCGCTGGCGCGTCCGGTGCAACGTCGCCGGCGAACCATGCCGAGCATCCACCTTCGAATCCTCAAGTACGGCCTCGCGGCGGCGGTCCTCGCGCTCGCCGGCCGGGCGAGCGCGCTGCAGCCGCTCGAGTCCTTCCTGCGCGGCGCGCGCGACGCCAGCCCCGACAACGCCGAGGCGCGCGCGGCGCGCGCGCAGGCGTCGGCGGGCACGCAGGCGGCTTTGGGCCGGGCGCTGCCCGGCGTCTCGCTGCTCGGGACGTACACCCGCAACCAGTACGAGACCCGCATCCCGAGCGCGAGCGGGCCGGTGGTCATCACGCCCCGCGACCAGCTCGACGGGTACGCGACCGTCCACGTGCCGCTCGTGGACCTCTCGACGTTCGCGCGCATCGGCGCGGCCAGGGCCGCCTCCGGCGCCGCGGCCGAGCAGCAGGACGCCACCGAGCTGCGCGTCCAGTCGCTCGTGTCGCGCGAGTACCACCAGCTCGTGGCCAGCAAGGCGCTGGTCGAGGCCTCCCGGCGCGCGCTCGACGTCTCCCGGGCCGGCCTGCGGATCGCGGAGGCGCGCCACGGGGCGGGCTCCACCGCGCTGCTCGACGTGGACCGGGCCCGCGCCGAGGTGGAGCGCAACGTCCAGCAGCTCGCGACGGCGGAGCTGCAGGTGTCGCTCGCCGCGCGCGCGCTCCGCTCCCTGAGCGGCCTCGAGCCCGAGCTCGAGGGGGAGGTCGCGCTCGGCGACGACCTGCACGAGGAGCCGCCCATCGAGTCCTTCCAGGCGAAGGACGACGAGGTCCCGGCCATCGCCTCGGCGATGCGCGCGCGGGTGGCCGAGGAGCGCGAGGCCTGGGCGCGGCGGCTGGTGCTCGTGCCCAGCCTCTCGGCGAGCGCCACCGAGCACGTCACCGACTACACCGGCCTGGCCGGCCACGAGCGCACCTGGCAGGCGGTGGTGTCGCTGACCTGGTCGTTCGACCTCACCACGCTCGCGAACATCCGGGCGCAGGACGCGGTCGCGGACGGCGCGCGGGCGCGCGAGGAGCGGGCGCGGCTCGCGGCGCACGACGACGTCCACACCGCCTGGATGACGGTCCGCACCGACATCGCACGCAGCCGCTCGGCGCGGGTCCAGGCGGAGGTGAGCCAGCGCGCCGCGGGCCTGGCGCTGGAGCGCTACCAGGCGGGCGCGGCCGACCAGCTCGACCTGCTCCAGGCGCAGCGCGACGCCTTCAACGCCGACGCCGCGCGCATCCAGGCGGACGCCGAGGTGTCCGACGCCCGGGCGCAGCTCCGGCTCGCCGCCGGCCGCAACCTCCTCGACGCGCGGGCTGGCCCGCAGGCTTCCCCGCAGCTTTCCCGGTGACCGGACGTCACGCCGGAGCCTTCAAACACGTCTTCCAGCAGGAGCGCACATGAAGAGCAAGAAGCAGTGGGCAGTGTTCGTGGTGGGCCTGGTGGTGGTGCTCGCCGTCCTGGTCGGGGTGAAGGCCGGGCAGATCGTCACCATGGTGCGGGCCGGCGAGGCGTTCGTGCCGCCGCCGGAGTCGATCACCTCGGCGAAGGTCGAGGCGGCCGAGTGGGAGGCCACCCGGGCGGCGGTCGGCTCGCTGGTGGCGGTGCAGGGCGTGACGCTCGCGGCCGAGCTGCCCGGCACGGTGCGGCAGATCGCGTTCGAGTCCGGCAGCAACGTGCGCCGCGGCCAGCTGCTGGTCCGGTTCGACACCTCCGCCGAGGAGGCGCAGCTCGCCGCCGCCACCGCCGACGCCGCCCTGGCGAAGGTCAACCTGGAGCGCGCGCAGCGGCTGCGGCAGGGCGAGGCGAACGCGCAGGCCGACCTCGACGCGGCCGAGGCGAAGGCGAAGCAGGCCGACGCGGCCGTGCGCAACCTCCAGGCGATCATCGCCAAGAAGACCGTCCGCGCGCCGTTCGACGGGCGGATCTCGATCCGGCAGGTGGAGCTCGGCCAGGTGGTGTCGCCGGGCAGCCCCATCGCCTCGCTGCAGTCGGTGACGCCCATCCACGCGGACTTCTGGCTGCCGCAGCAGGCGCTGGTGGACCTCGCGGCGGGGCAGAAGGTGCGGCTGCGGACGGACACGTTCCCGCGCGCCGACTGGACCGGCGAGATCACCACGGTGAACCCCGAGGTGGATCCGGTCACCCGCAACGTGCGGGTGCGCGCCACCTTCCCGAACAAGGACGGGCGGCTCCGCCCCGGCATGTTCGTGAACGTGGCGGTGCTGTCGGCCGAGAAGCACAAGGTCCTCGCCATCCCCGCGACCGCGGTGATGTTCGCCCCCTACGGCGACTCGGTCTACGTGATCGAGCAGAAGAAGGACGCCAACGGGAAGCCCTCGCTGGTGGCCCGCCAGCAGTTCGTCCGCACCGGGGAGCGCCGCGGCGACCTGGTGGCCGTGCTGGACGGGCTGAAGGGCGGCGAGACCGTGGTCAGCAGCGGCGTGTTCAAGCTGCGGAACGGCGCCGCCGTGGCGGTGAACGACTCGCTGGCGCCGCGCGCGCAGCTCGCGCCGAAGCCGACGGAGAACTGAGATGAAGCTCACCGACCTGTTCGTCCGGCGCCCGGTCATCGCGGTCGTCGTCAACCTCGTCATCGTCATCGCGGGCCTGCAGGCCATCCGCACGCTGAACGTGCGGCAGTACCCGCGCAGCGAGAACGCGCAGATCACCGTCACCACCACCTACGTGGGCGCGAACGCCGAGCTGGTGCGCGGGTTCATCACCACGCCGCTCGAGCGCGTCATCGCCTCCGCGGACGGCATCGACTACCTGGAGTCCGAGAGCAAGCAGAACGTCTCGATCATCCGGGCGCGCCTGCGGCTCAACTACGACTCGAACCGCGCCCTGGCCGAGATCGGCTCCAAGATCGACCAGGTGCGCGGCGACCTGCCGCCCGAGGCGGAGGTCCCGGTGGTCGGCATCGAAACCGCCGACAGCCAGTTCGCCTCGGCGTACCTGAGCTTCTCGTCCAAGTTCCTGAAGCAGAACGAGATCACCGACTACCTGGTCCGCGTCGTCCAGCCGCGCCTCTCGTCGATCGAGGGCGTGCAGCGGGCCGACATCCTGGGCGCCCGCACCTTCGCGATGCGCGTCTGGCTGCGGCCGGACCGGATGGCCGCGCTCAACGTCAGCCCGGCGCAGGTGCGCGAGGCGCTCGCCCGCAACAACTACCAGGCCGCGGTCGGGCAGACGAAGGGCTCGCTGGTCCAGGTGAACCTCACCGCCAACACCGACCTCCGCTCGGTGCGCGAGTTCCAGCAGCTGGTCGTGCGCGAGCACGACGGGGCCACCGTCCGCCTGGGCGACGTGGCCGACGTGGCGCTGGGGGCGGAGGACTACGACGCCGAGGTGAACTTCACCGGGGAGACCGCGGTGTTCGTCGGCATCTGGGCGCTGCCCGACGCCAACTCGCTCGACGTGATCAAGCGCGTGCGCACCGAGATGGGCGCGATGCAGACGCAGATCCCCGAGCAGATCAAGGCGGTGGTGGCGTACGACGCGACCGCCTACATCCAGGACGCCATCAAGGACGTCGAGCACACGCTGGCCGAGACGCTGGTCATCGTGGTGATCGTCATCTTCCTGTTCCTCGGCTCGCTCCGGTCGGTGCTGGTGCCGGTGGTGGCCATCCCGGTGTCGCTCATCGGCGCGGTGTTCCTGATGCAGGCGTTCGGGTTCACCCTGAACCTGCTCACGCTGCTCGCCATCGTGCTCTCGGTCGGTCTGGTGGTGGACGACGCCATCGTGGTGGTCGAGAACGTGGAGCGCCACCTGCGCGAGGGGAAGACGCGGATGGAGGCGGCGCTCGCCGGCGTCCGGGAGCTGGTCGGCCCGGTGATCGCCATGACCATCACGCTCGCGGCGGTCTACACGCCCATCGCGTTCCAGGGCGGCCTGACCGGCTCGCTGTTCCGCGAGTTCGCGCTCACGCTCGCCGGCGCGGTGACCATCTCCGGCGTGGTCGCGCTCACGCTCTCGCCCATGATGTCCGCGCACCTGCTCCGCGAGGGCGGGGAGGCGAAGGGCCTGGCCCGCCTGCTGGAGCGCGGCTTCGAGCGGGTGCGCGACGTCTACGCGCGCCACCTGGAGAAGTCGCTCCAGGCGCGCGGCGCCATCTACGCGGCGTGGGTCGCCATCATCGTGCTGGTCGGGGCCATGTTCGCCATGGCGCCCCGCGAGCTCGCGCCCACCGAGGACCAGGGCGTGGTGATGGGGATCGTGAACACGCCGTCCAACTCCACGCTCGAGCAGCTCGTGCCGAACACCAAGGCGGTGAACCGCTCGCTCATGGAGATGCCGGAGGCCGGGTTCACGTTCCAGATCACCCAGCCGACCGGCGGCTTCTGGGGCGTCGGCCTGAAGCCCTGGACCGAGCGCGATCGCACCGCGGCGGAGGTGCTGCACGAGGTGCAGGGGCGCCTCGCGGTCATCCCCGGCATCCAGACGTTCGCGATCCTGCCCCCGGCCCTGCCCGGCGGCGGCAACTTCCCGGTGGAGATCGTCCTCGCCTCCACCGCGGAGACCCAGGAGATCCTCGGGTTCGCGCAGCAGCTCCAGGAGAAGGCGGCCAAGAGCGGCATCTTCGCGTTCCCGCCGCTCATCGACGTCAAGATCGACCAGCCGTCCTCGGAGATCGAGATCGACCGCGAGAAGGTGGCCGAGCTCGGCCTCGACCTGCGCACCGTCGGCCAGGATCTCGGCTCGGCGGTGGGCGGGAACTACGTGAACCGCTTCAACGTGGGCGGCCGCAGCTACAAGGTGATCCCCCAGCTGCTGCGCACCGAGCGGCTCAACCCCGAGCAGCTCGAGGACATCCACGTGACCGGGCCGGACGGGCGCCTCATCCCGCTCGCCTCCATCGCCCGGATCCGCGACCAGGTGACGCCGCGCTCGCTCAACCGCTTCCAGCAGCTCAACGCGGTGAAGCTGAGCGGCGTCGCCATCCGCCCGCTCGACGAGGCGCTGTCGTACCTGGAGGACGAGGCGGGGAAGATCCTGCCGGCCGGGTACGTCATCGACTACACCGGCGAGTCGCGCCAGCTCCGCACCGAGGGGAACAAGTTCCTCCCGGCGTTCCTGCTGGCCATCGTGCTCATCTTCCTGGTGCTCGCCGCCCAGTTCAACAGCTTCCGGGACCCGCTCGTGATCCTGGCCGGCTCGGTGCCGCTCGGCATGTTCGGCGCGCTCGCGCTGGTGTTCCTGAAGATGCCCAACCCGCAGATGCCGTTCTTCACCGACGGCTGGACCACCACGCTCAACGTCTACTCGCAGGTGGGCCTGGTGACGCTGGTGGGCCTGGTCGCGAAGAACGGCATCCTCATCGTCGAGTTCGCGAACAAGCTCCAGGAGCAGGGGCTGTCCAAGGTGGAGGCGGTGCGGCAGGCGGCGGTCACGCGCCTGCGGCCCATCCTCATGACCACCTTCGCGACCGTCTTCGGGCACCTGCCGCTCACCTACGTGACCGGCCCGGGCGCCGAGGCCCGCAACAGCATCGGCCTGGTGCTGGTGGCCGGGATGACGGTGGGCACCGCGTTCACGCTGCTCTTCCTCCCGTCGATCTACGTGCTGATCGCGCGCGACCACCGGAAGGAGGCGCTCGCGGCGCGCCCGGCGGTGCTCGAGCCGGCGGTGAACGTGCCGCTCCACCCGCAGCTCCCCTCGGGCACCGAGCCCTGAGGGGCGGAAGGAGACCAACATGGACGGGGTCTATCCGATCGCGGTGTTCGCCCACGTCGCCGGCGCGGTGACGCTCGGCGTGGCGGGCGGGATCGAGGCGGTGGCGCTCGCGCGGCTCCGGCGCGCCGCCACGCCGGACGAGGCGCGGAGCTGGGTCGGGCAGCTCGCGCTGCCCGGGCGCCTCGGCGGGCTCGCCATGCTCGCCATCCTCGCGTCCGGCATCTGGATGACGGTGTCGGTCTGGGGGCACGCGCCCTGGATCGCGAGCGGCTTCGCCGGCATGGTGCTGATGGGCGCGCTCGGCGGCGGCGTGACCGGGCGGTGGCTGAAGCGGGTCGGCCCGGCGGTGCAGCAGGAGCGCGGGCCGGCGCTGACGCCGGAGCTGCGCGCGCGGCTCTCGAGCCCCGTGCTCGACGCCTCGCTCCGCCTCCGCGCCGCGCTCGGCGTGGGCGTGCTCGCGCTCATGGCGATGAAGCCGACCGGCGGGCCGGCCGCGGCCATCCTCCTCGTGGCCTCGATGGCCCTCGGGCTGGCGTGGGCGGCGGGGCCGCTCGCCGCCGCGCGCGGCAAGGGCGCGCAGGAGGGCGGCGCCTGACGCCGGACCGGACCACATCGGCGCCGCCCGGCGCCGGTGTGGGGCCGGCGCCGGCGGAAACTCGGGGATCGCGCGGCGGGGCATGAATCCCCGGGTTCGCCGGTTCGTCCCTCCATCGGTGCTCGCCCGGCCCGCTGGAGGGCCGCGGCTCCGACAGGAGGTCGAGATGCGCTGGTTGCCCGTCGCGTTCGCGCTGCTGCTCGCCCCGCTGGCCCCCGCCCGCGCCCAGATCAGCGTGGGGATCGGGATCACGGCGCCGGGCGTCTCCATCGGCATCAACGTGCCGGCGTACCCGGAGCTCGTCGCGGTGCCGGGCTACCCGGTCTATTACGCCCCGCGCCTCCCGGCGAACTACTTCTTCTACGACGGCCTGTACTGGGTCTACGCGAACGACACCTGGTACGCGAGCAGCTGGTACGACGGCCCGTGGGACGCGGTGGACCCGTACTACGTGCCCGCGTACGTGCTCCGCGTCCCGGTGCGCTACTACCGCGCGCCCCCGCCGTACTTCCGCGGCTGGCGCGCCGCCGCGCCGCCGCGCTGGGGCCACCACTACGGCCACGACTGGGAGCACCGCCGCGCCGGCTGGGACCGGTGGGATCGCCGCGCCGTGCCGCGCCCGGCCCCGCTGCCGAGGTACCAGCGCGGCTACGCCGGCGACCGCTACCCGCGCGCGGTCGAGCAGCAGCGCTCGATCCGGAGCACGAGCTACGGGTATCGCCCGCGCGAGGACTTCTCCCGGCGCCACGACCCGGGTCCTGGCCCGGGCTACCGCGGCGGCCCCGCCGCGCGGCCCCACGACTCGCAGGGCTGGAGCCGCGGCGAGCCGCAGCCCGCGCGCGGCCCCGGCGGTCCAGGTGGCCGTGGCGACGGGTGGCAGCGGCAGCAGCCGGAGCAGCGGCAGGACCGCGGCGGCTGGCAGGATCGCGGCGGCCAGGGCGGTCGCCCGCAGGAGCGCGGCGGCGCCGCGGCCCCGCAGTACGACCGCGGCGGGCCCGGGCGCGACGCCGGCCCCGCGCCGCAGCGCGGCGGCGACCGCGGCGGCGACCGCGGTCCCGAGCGCGGCGGCGATCGCGGCGGCCGCGGGCACGACCGCGGCGGGCCGGAGCGCGGGTAGCGCGCCCCGTCAGCGCCGAGGGCGGCGCACGGCGGGCGGCGGCTCCAGCGCCGCCGCCAGCCGGCGGATGCCCTCGTCGATCCGGTCGGCGGGGATGACCCCGTAGCCGAGCGCGAACCCGGGCCGGCCGGGCCGCGCGTGATACGGCGCGAGCGGCTGGACGGCCACGCCCAGCGCCTGCGCGCGCCGGACCACCTCCGCCTCGTCCGCGCACCCGCCGGCGAGGTGGAAGCTCCGGTGCAGGCCGGCGGAGGCGGGGAGCGCGATCACCCGGTCGCCGAGGTGACGCGCCACCGCGGCGGCGAGCCGGTCGCGGCGCTCCCGATAGACGCGCAGCACGCGGCGGACGTGGCGCGCGAGCAGCCCGTCGTCCACCAGCTCCGCGAGCGCGCGCTGCAGCTCGAGCGGCCCGTGGGAGTCGGAGAGCGCCTTGGCGGCGCGCAGCGCGGGGACGAGCGAGGCGGGCGCGACCAGGAGCCCGAGCCGCAGCGTCGGGAGCAGCACCTTCGACAGCGAGCCCACGTAGACGACGCGCCCCTGCCGATCCAGCGCCTGCAGCGGCTCGAGCGGCCGGCCGTCGAAGCGGAACTCGCTGTCGTAGTCGTCCTCGACGATCGCCGCGCCGGTCCGCTCGCTCCAGGCGAGCAGCGCCTGGCGGCGGCGCAGCGACATGGGCATGCCCAGCGGGAACTGGTGCGACGGCGTGACGTGGACGAGCCGCACGTCGGCGGGGAGCGCGTCCACCACCAGCCCCTCCGCGTCCACCGGCACCGGCACCGCGCGCGCGCCGAGCGCCTCGAACGCGGCGCGGGCCGGCGGATAGCCCGGGTCCTCCACCGCCACGCGATCGCCCGGCGCGAGCAGCACCCGGCCGACCAGATCGAGCGCCTGCTGCGCGCCCGAGGTGAGGATCACGTCGTCCGCGCCGGCGCGCACCGAGCGGGCCACGCCCAGGTGGCGCGCCATCGCCGCGCGCGCGCCCGGATCGCCCTCCGGCGGCGGGTAGCCCGCGCGCGCGCGCCGGCCGCGGAGCTGGCGCGACACCCGCCAGCGCCAGGCGTCCCACGGGAAGAGCGCCGGGTCCGGCGCGCCGACCTGGAAGTCGTAGGGCAGCGCAGCGGGCGGGGCCGGCGGCGCGGGCAGCGACCGCCACGACGGCCTCGGTCGCAGCGCCGCGCCGGCGGGCGCGCGGCGGCCGCGGGCGTCGGCGCGGACGCCCTCGGCCACGTACGTGCCCGCGCCGGCCCGGCCTTTGAGGAACCCCTCCGCCGCGAGCCGCTGGTAGGCGTGCAGCACGGTGTTGCGCGAGACGTCGAGGCGGCGGGCCAGCTCGCGGGTGGCGGGGAGCCGCTCGCCGGCGCGCAGGCGGCCGTCCAGGATGGCCTCCCGGAGCTGGCGGTAGGCGTCGGCGGCGAGCCGGCCGCGGCGGTCCAGCGAGACGTGCAGGTCCACGGTCGGGGACGTTAATGGATCCATCGAATTTCGCCAGGGTGGACCTGTGAGGGAGCCACTCCGGCCGCTATCCGGGTGGCATGACCCACGAACCGAACCACCCGGATGGAACCGATCACCTGCCCTGGGCCGAGGTGTCGCCCGGCTTCTCCCTGAAGCTCCTCCACGGCGCCGCGGACGGCGACACGCGGGCGCTGCTGCTCCGCCTCGAGCCCGGCACCCTCGTCCCGCGGCACCGCCACGAGGGCGAGGTGCACGCGCTCAACCTCGCCGGCCACCGGAAGCTGCTCGACACCGGCGAGATCGTCGGCCCGGGGGGCTACGTGCACGAGCCGGCCGGGAACGAGGACAGCTGGATGGCGGTGGGCGACGAGCCGGTGGTGGTGTTCGTGACCGTGCGCGGCGCGATGGAGACGCTCGACCCGCAGGGCGGGGTGGCCGAGCGGAGCACCACCGCCGGCATCGCGGCCTTCTACCGCGGCGTGCTCGCGCGGCACGGGGCGGCGCGGTGAGCGGCGGCGCGCTCCGCTGGGCCGTCCTGTACGCGCGCCTGGCGCTGGCGGCGGCGTTCCTGTCGGCGGTCGGCAGCCGGCTCGGGCTCTGGGGGCACAACGACTTCGACGCGTTCGTGCGCTACACCGCCGAGGTGAACGCGTTCCTGCCCGCGTCGCTGGCGCCGTTCCTGGCGCGCGCCGCGACCGTGGCCGAGACCACGCTCGGCCTCGCGCTCCTCGCCGGCGTGCGGCTGCGCTGGGTGGCGCTCGCCAGCGCCGGCCTGCTGGCGGTGTTCGGCGCCGCCATGGGCGTCTCGTTCGGCCCGAAGTCGCCGCTCGACTACTCGGTGTTCTCCGCGTCCGCCGCCGCGCTCCTGCTGGCGCTGGCCGCGCCGGCCCCGGCGCGCCGCGAGGCGCGCCGGGCCGGGACCGCCGGGGCGGAGCCCGCCGCCGGCCCGTGAGGCCGGGGCGGGCGCCATCCGCCGGGGCTACCGGTGGTCCTCCTCGACCATCGCCTCCGGATCGTGCCACCACCGCGCCGGCGTCACCGCCACCCCGGGCGCCGCGGGCAGCCGCCGGTGCGCGGGGCCGGACGTGGCCGTCGCGCCGCCGCCGGTGAACGGCGCCATCAGCTCCGCGACCGTGTGGAGGCGGCCGTTCTTCATGACCAGCTCCACGTTGGCCGCGTCGGCGACGTCCGCGAGCGGATCGCCGCGCACGAACACGACGTCGGCGAGCTTGCCCGCCTCGATCGTCCCGAGGTCCGCGTCCACCCCGAAGGCGCGGGCGGGCAGGGCGGTGGCGGTGCGCAGCGCCTCCCACGGCGCCAGGCCGCCCAGCTTCACCTGCGCGCGCAGGTTGAGGTGCAGCGCGGTCGCGACGTTGTCGATGGGCGAGTCCGTCCCGGCGAGCATGGTGCCGCCGGCGCGCAGCACCGCCGCGAGCGTCTCCTCCTCCCGCCGCAGGCTCTCCAGGCTGACGGTCTGGTCGGTGGTGAGCGCGCGGTCGCGCTTCCCGCGCAGCAGCACCTGGTCCCACGGCGTGTTGAGCGCGATCAGGCGCGGGTCGTCCACCATGGCCGGGTCCTCGGCGTACAGCGACGAGTTGAAGGTGGTGGAGATGTCGAACATGCCGGAGCGGGCGAACAGCGTGCGCACGTCGCCGTAGCTCACCCCGCCCGACGAGCGGGTGTAGGCGAAGCCGAGGCGGGTGGTGGCGCTCACGTGCGTCTGGCCGTCCATCCCGTACGACATGCCGGGCAGCATGTAGTGCGAGCCGACCCACACGCCCATCTCCTCGTGCGCGAAGCGCACGGCCTTCGCCTGCCACTCGTGCTTCATGCGCACGTAGGTCTTCACCATGTCGTAGTCGAGGGCCCTGGCGCGGGCGAGCTCGAGGTCGAGCTGCGCGTCGGTCGTGGTCGGGCGCATGAAGTTGTAGTAGACGCGCTCGCCGTCGATGGCCTCGCCGCTCGCGAAGAAGCGCGGGCCGACGCGGGCGCCCGAGGCGTACGCCTCGCGCGTCTCCACCGCGCGGTAGTCCGGATCGCCGAGCGAGTGGGCCGAGGTCACGCCGTAGGACAGCCAAAGCCGGCCGAGCCGGGCGCCGTAGAACTTCCCGCTGATCCACTCGTGCGTGTGCGACTCCCACAGGCCCGGGATGGCGGTGAGCCCCGACGCGTCCACCACGCGCTGCCCCTGCGCGGCGGCGCGCGCGTGGGCGTCGGCGCGGTGCGGGAGGATGGCGCGGATGCGGTTGCCGGCGACGACGAGGTCCACGTCGTGCTGGACCGCGGGCCCGCGGCCGTCCCAGAGCCGCCCGGCGTGGACGAGCACGGAGCCCTCCGGACGCTCGGGGCGCCAGCGCAGCTCGACCGGCACGGTCGAGGGCGCGCCGCCCTCGCGCGCCACCATCCGCAGCGTGCCGCTCGACAGGTACAGCAGGCGCCGGGAGTCGCCGCTCCAGGTGGGCGCGTCGGTGGGCTCGGAGGTGATCCGCACCGGCGACCCGGCGGCGCGGCCGGCCGCGTCCACCGGCATGACCCACAGCGTGCTCTGCATCACGAACGCGAGCGCGGTCCCGTCCGGCGACCACACCGGACCGTCGTCGCCGCGCGTGCTCAGCGACTCGAACGGCGCCGCCTCCTGGTAGCGCGTGGCGCCGGACTCCACGTCCACGGTGAGGATCTGGCTGGTGCCCTCGCGGAAGCGGCGCGTGTAGGGCTTCAGCGCGGCGAGCGCGACGGTGCGCCCGTCCGCGGACCAGGTCGGGCGCCCCGGCGCGAACAGCGGCGCCACGATCTGGCGCACGGCGCCGCTGGCGAGGTCGAGCACGTGCGTCGCGCCGGCCTGGTCCTGGAACGCGAGCCGCCCGCCGTCCGGCGACCACGCCGGCGCCACCTCGGCGCCGGGCAGCGAGGTCACGCGCTGCTCCGCGCCGGTGGCCACGTCGAGCACGTACAGGTCGGCGGTGCCTGCCTTGTCCGAGGCGTACGCGATGCGCGTGCCGTCGCGCGACCAGGCCGGGTCCTGCGCGTAGTACGGGCCGTCGGTGAGCGGGCGGGGCGCGCCGCCCACGTCCATCAGCCAGAGCCGGTTCAGCGCCTGGAACACCACGCGCGTGCCGTCGGGCGACAGCGCCGGCGCGACGATGCCGAGCGCCTGGCGCGGCGCGGTGCGGTCGAAGTCGAAGCGCTTGCGGTCCCACGCCGGCCGCACCAGGCGGAACGTCGCCTGGAACGCGACCTGCTCGCTGGTGCCGGCGTCGAGATCGGTCACGCGGATGCCGCCGTCGGCGGAGTAGAGGAGCGTCCGCGCGGAGAGCCAGTGCGCCGGGAACGGGAACACGTCCTCGAACGGCGAGGCGGGCGCGCCGTCCACCACGAGCCGGCTGCGGTTCGCGGCGAACTGGATCCAGGCGAGGTGCGCGCCGTCGGGGGAGATCGACGGCGAGTTCAGCCGCGCGCCGGCGGGCGCGGTCGCGAGCGTGCGGCGGGCGCCGGTCGAGTCCACCGCCTCGATGGCGGTGCCGGTGGATCCGGCGCCGCTGACGAACGCGATCTCGCCGCCGTCGGGCGTCCAGGCGGGCTCGAACTCGTCCGCCGGCGCCTCGGTCCAGCGCGTCAGCGCGCCGCTCGCGACGTCCACCACCCACACGTCGTAGCTGCCCTCGAACGCGCGGTCGGAGGAGAACGCGATGCGCGTCCCGTCGGGCGAGAAGCGCGGCTCGCGGTCGTCGCCGTGGCCGGAGGTGAGCTGGCGCACGTCGGTGCCGTCGGGCCGCATGGTCCAGATGTGGAACGTCCCGCCCGCGTAGGCCTGGAACGCCACCCGGTCGCCGCGCGGCGAGAAGTCGGGGCGGGCGGGCTCGAGGAGCCCGTCGGTGAGGCGGCGCGCCTCGCCGCCGCCGCGCGGCAGGGACCAGAGCACGCCCTGGAGATCCATGACGAGGTCGCGCCCGTCCGGCGAGGCGGTCACGGCGACGTTGGTCCCTTCGTGGACCGTGATGTCGCGCACCGCGGCGCGGCTGCCGCCCTGGAGCGAGGCGGCGCCGAGCGACGCGGCGGCGACGGTGGCGAGTGTGACGGCGGCGATCCGGGAACGGCGGGTGAGCGGCATGCAGCCTCCGGGGGAACGGAAACGGGAAGGCGCTCTCCTGTCCGCTCCGCCGCGGAGGTGGCAACGGGCCGGCGGGGGCGTACCATGCACGGAGCGTCGCGCGGCGCGCGCCGTGACGCAAAGCGTTGGTACGCAAACGATCGATGACGCCCCCGGCTGCCGCGCGCGGTGCCGCGCCAGGGGCGACGAGGAGCCCCGATGGCCAAGGACGACCTGCTGCCGCCCGCCGAGGCGCACCGCTTCGTCGAGCTGCTCGGCTACGCCGAGCACGGCATCGCCAGCCGCATCCTGGCGAAGAAGGGGACGAGCAACGTCACGCTGTTCGCGTTCGACGCGGGGCAGGGGCTCACCGAGCACACCTCGCCGTTCGACGCCCTGGTGGTGGTGCTGGAGGGCGCGCTGACGCTCACGATCGGCGGGAAGCCGGTCGAGGCCCCGACCGGAAGCATCACGCGGATGCCGGCGAACGTTCCGCACGCGGTGGACGCGGGCGCGCGGGCCCGCATGCTGCTCGTCATGCTGCGCGACCCGGCGCCGGCGCCCTGAGCCGCGCCGCCGCGCGGCCACCGCTGCGTGCCGCACCGCGGCAGGCGCTCCCGCGGCACCCCGGCCGGCGCATCGGCGCGGGGGCGCGCGGCCGGATATCCTGTGCGCATGGACCCGGCCAGGGTCGCCGCGGCGATGTTCGAGTCCGAGTCGCGCACGTTCCCGGTGCGGCTCTGGGACGGGACGCTGCTCCCGCCCGCGCGCGACGCCGGCGTCCGCGGGGCGGTGGTCCTGCGCGATCCCGCCGCGCTCGACGCGCTCGTGCCGCCGGCCGCGGAGCGGCGCCTCGCGGAGGCGTACCTCGACGGCCGGATCGAGCTGGAGGGGGACGCGATCGCGCTGGTGGAGGCGGCGGCCCGGTGGGCCGGCCCCCGCCCGCACCCCGCGCTCGCGGCCGCCATCGCCGGCGCGCTCGCCCGGCGGGCGCTGCACGCGCTCGGCCCCGCGCCGCTCGAGGCGCGGCTGCACGGCGGACGGCACAGCGTCCGGCGCGACCGCGACGCGGTGCGCCACCACTACGACGTCTCCGACGCGTTCTACCGGCTGTTCCTCGGCGACGACCTCGTCTACTCGTGCGCGTACTTCCCGACCGGCCGGGAGTCGCTGGAGGAGGCGCAGCGCGCCAAGCTCGAGCTGGTGTGCCGCAAGCTCGCGCTCGCGCCGGGCGAGCGGTTCCTCGACGTGGGCTGCGGGTGGGGGGCGCTGGTGGAGCACGCCGCGCTCCACCACGGCGCGCGCGCCACCGGCATCACGCTCAGCCAGCACCAGCTCCGCGCCGCCGAGGCGCGCGCGGAGCGGCTGCGCGGGCGCGCGGAGATCGCCGTGCGCCCGGAGGACTACCGGACGCTCCGCCCCGAGGCCCCGTTCGACAAGGTGGCGAGCGTCGGCATGATGGAGCACGTCGGGCGGGCGCGCCTCGACGCGTACTTCGCGGCGGTCCACCGCCTGCTCCGGCCGGGGGGCCTGTTCCTCAACCACGCCATCGCCGCGGTGGACGGGCGGGGGCCGACGCTGCCCTGGGCCGGCCAGCGCGGCGGCGGGTTCATCTGGCGCTACGTGTTCCCGGACGGCGAGCTCATCCCCATCGCCGAGGTGATCGCCCGCGCGGCGCGGGCTGGGTTCGAGGTGCGCGACCTGGAGTGCCTGCGGGAGCACTACGCCGAGACGCTCGCCGCCTGGCTGGAGCGGCTGGAGGCGCGGTACGGCGAGGCGGTCGGGCTGGTGGGCGAGCGGCGGGCCCGGCTGTACCGGCTCTACCTCGCCGCCTCCGCCGCCGGCTTCCGGCTCGGGCGGATCAGCGTGTTCCAGCTCCTGCTCGCCCGCCCCGACGCCGCGGGCCGGGCCGCCGGCACCCCGCGCAGCCGCGCCGGGTGGTGCGTGGAGCAGGCGGCCGAGCGGCCGGCGCGAGCCGGCGCCTGAGCGCCCGCGGCGCCTCGCGGCGGCCGGCGCGCACGCTTCCGGACGGCCCCCGGAATCCATCGCGCGGCGGGTCTGTTCGTAGACGTTGGCAGTCCACTTTCCGGCCGAAGATCCGTGACTTCCATCATTGATCTCGCGTGAGGAATCGTGGCATGTCGGGCACCTCACTCGGGACGGGGCCGGCGCTGCCGTGGTGGTCGCCGACGACGAGGATCACGCAAAGCCAAGGACGAGGGAAAATGACGACGAAGACCTCCACGATCATCTGGACCGAAATCGACGAAGCGCCGGCGCTCGCCACCTACTCGCTGCTGCCCATCGTCCAGGCCTTCACCAAGGGCACCGGCGTAGACGTCCAGACGCGTGACATCTCGCTGTCCGGCCGCATCATCGCGGCGTTCCCGGAGCAGCTCACCGAGGCGCAGCGCATCCCGGACTACCTGGCCCAGCTCGGCGAGCTCACCCAGAGCCCCGACGCGAACATCATCAAGCTCCCGAACATCAGCGCCTCGATCCCGCAGCTCAAGGAGGCGATCAAGGAGCTGCAGGGCAAGGGCTACGCGGTCCCGGACTACCCGGAGGCCCCCAAGGACGAGGCCGAGAAGGCCGTCCAGGCGCGCTACGCCAAGGTGCTGGGCAGCGCGGTGAACCCGGTGCTCCGCGAGGGCAACTCGGACCGCCGCTCGCCGCTGTCGGTGAAGGCGTTCTCGAGGAAGCACCCGCACAAGCTCGGCGCGTGGAACCCCGAGTCGAAGGCCCACGTCTCGCACATGACCGCGGACGACTTCTACGGGCACGAGACCTCCACCACCGTCGCGAAGGCCACCACCTTCCGCATCGAGCACGTGGCGCCGGACGGCGCGGTGACGGTGCTGAAGAAGGACGCGCCGCTCCTCGACGGCGAGATCGTCGACTCGACCATCATGGACGTCCGCGCGCTCCGGAAGTTCTACGCGGAGCAGATCGAGGACGCGAAGCGCCAGGGGGTGCTGTTCTCGCTGCACCTCAAGGCCACCATGATGAAGGTCTCCGACCCGGTCATGTTCGGCCACGCGGTGACCGTGTTCTTCGAGGACGTGTTCGCGAAGCACGCCGACACGTTCAAGCAGCTCGGCGTGAACCCGAACCTGGGCCTGGGCGAGCTGTACAAGAAGCTCGAGGGCCTGCCGGCCGCGAAGAAGGCCGAGATCGAGGCCGACATCAAGGCGACCTACGCGAAGCGCCCGGCGCTCGCGATGGTGGACTCGGACAAGGGCATCACCAACCTGCACGCGCCCAACGACATCATCATCGACGCGTCGATGCCGGTGGTGGTCCGCGAGTCCGGCAAGATGTGGAACGCCGAGGGCAAGCTGCAGGACGCCAAGGCGGTGATCCCGGATCGCTGCTACGCCACGATCTACAAGGAGATCATCGAGGACTGCCGCAAGAACGGCGCCTTCGACCCGGCCACCATGGGCAGCGTGCCGAACGTCGGCCTGATGGCGCAGAAGGCCGAGGAGTACGGCTCGCACGACAAGACGTTCATCGCGAGCGCCAAGGGCAAGATCCGGGTGGTGGACGGCGCCGGCGCGACGCTGCTCGAGCAGGCGGTCGAGGCGGGCGACATCTTCCGCATGTGCCAGGCGAAGGACATCCCGATCCGCGACTGGGTGAAGCTGGCGGTGAACCGCGCCCGCGCCACCGGCGCGCCGGCGGTGTTCTGGCTGGACAAGAACCGCGCCCACGACGCGCAGATGATCGCGAAGGTGCAGAAGTACCTGAACGACCACGACACCCGCGGCCTGGAGATCAAGATCCTCGCGCCGGTCGAGGCGATGCGCTACTCGCTGGAGCGGATCCGCAAGGGCCAGGACACCATCTCGGTGACCGGCAACGCGCTCCGCGACTACCTCACCGACCTGTTCCCGATCCTCGAGATCGGCACCAGCGCGAAGATGCTGTCGGTCGTCCCGCTGCTCGCCGGCGGCGGGCTGTTCGAGACGGGCGCGGGCGGCTCGGCCCCCAAGCACGTGCAGCAGTTCGTGAAGGAGGGCTACCTGCGCTGGGACTCGCTGGGTGAGTTCTCCGCGCTGGGCGCGTCGCTCGAGCACATCGGCCGCGCCGGCGGCAACGCCAAGGCGGCGGTGCTCGCCGAGACGCTGGACCAGGCCATCGGCAAGTTCCTCGACAACAACAAGTCGCCGGCCCGCAAGGTCGGCCAGATCGACAACCGCGGCAGCCACTTCTACCTGGCGCTGTACTGGGCCGAGGCGCTCGCCGCGCAGTCGAAGGACAAGGAGCTGCAGGCCCGCTTCGCGAAGCTCGCGAAGCAGCTGGCGGACAACGCCGCGAAGATCGACCAGGAGCTGCTCGCGGCCCAGGGCAAGCCGGTGGACATGGGCGGCTACTACCGCCCGGATCCGGTGAAGACGGGGAAGGCGATGCGTCCCAGCGCGACGCTGAACGCAATCATCGACGCGATGGCGTAGCTGCAGGAATCCAACCAGTCAGGCGAGGGAGACGAACATGGCCAGGTCCAAGATTGCACTGATCGGCGGTGGGCAGATCGGCGGCGTGCTGGCGCAGCTCGCGGCGCTCCGCGAGCTGGGCGACGTGGTCCTCTTCGACATCGTCGAGGGGCTGCCGCAGGGGAAGACGCTGGACATCGCCGAGGCCGCGCCGGTGGACGGCTTCGACGTGAGCCTCAAGGGCACCAACACCTACGAGGACATCAAGGGCGCGGACGTCGTGATCGTCACCGCCGGCCTGCCCCGCAAGCCGGGCATGAGCCGTGACGACCTCATCGCGGTGAACTCGAAGATCATGACGACCGTGGCCGAGGGCATCAAGCAGTACGCCCCGAACGCGTTCGTGATCGTGATCTCGAACCCGCTCGACGCGATGGTGACGCTCTGCCAGCGCATCACCGGCTTCCCGCACAACCGCGTCGTCGGCCAGGCCGGCGTGCTCGACTCGGCCCGCTTCGCCGCGTTCATCGCCTGGGAGCTGGGCGTCTCGGTGAAGGACGTCACCGCCGTCACCCTGGGCGGCCACGGCGACGACATGGTGCCGCTCGTCCGCTACACCAGCGTGTGCGGCGTCCCGGTGATGGAGCTGCTCGAGCAGAAGTACGGCGCCGCCAAGGCCGCCGAGGTGATGGCCGCGATGGTGAAGCGCACCCGCGGCGCGGGCGGCGAGGTGGTCGCCCTCCTGAAGACCGGCAGCGCGTTCTACTCGCCGGCCTCCAGCGCCATCGCGATGGCCGAGTCGTTCCTCAAGGACCAGAAGCGCGTGCTCCCGACCTGCGCCTTCCTGAAGGGCGAGTTCGGCGTGGACGGCCTCTACGTCGGCGTGCCGGTGGTGATCGGCGCGGGCGGCGCGGAGCGCGTCCTCCAGCTCAAGCTGAACGCCGAGGAGCAGGCCATGATGGACAAGTCCGTCAAGGCCGTGAAGGACCTGGTCGCCACGCTGAAGTAGCGGCCGCCGCGGCCTCGCCGCGGAGCAGGATCCGGGGCCCCGATCGCCGCCAGGCGGTCGGGGCCCCGCCGTTGCGGGCTCAGGCGAGCCCGAGCTGGGCGGCGGGCTCGCCGTCCCCGAGCAGCGCCCCGAGCGCCGCGTCGTCGCACGGGCCGAAGGGTCCGAGCCCCACCGGATCCGGAAGGGCGGGGTCGCCGGCGAGCAGGCGCGGCATGACCCGCGCGCGCCGCGCCGCCGCCTCGGGCCCGGGCGTCCACACCAGCCGGTCCATGCCGTCGAGGACGCGCCGGAGCGCGCCGGCGTACGCGTCGTGCTCGCCGGCCCAGCGCTCGAGCGCCTCGGCGTCGGAGCCGCACGCGCCGAGCGCGGCCGCCAGCCGCTCCACGTCCACCAGCGTGAGCGCGAGGCCGCAGCCCCAGCTCGGGTCCGAGGACGCGGCCGCGTCGCCGATCAGCGCCACGCCGTCGCGGCAGGGGTGGTCCACCCAGCGCTCCGCGCCGGAGAACTGCGCCAGCGGCCCCGCCTGCCGGACCCGCGCCAGCCACGCCGCGGGCACGCCGGTGGCGCGGCAGGCCTCGGCGAACGCCGCGAAGCGGCGGTCCCCGGTCAGGGCCGGCCGGCGCGCGGCGGCCGGGCAGACGAAGTACAGGCGCGCACGGCCGCCGCCGAGCGGCCCGAGCAGCATGGCGACCCCGTCCCCGAACGCGAGGTGGATCGAGTCCTCCGGGGCGGCCGCCTCCTCGACGAGCACGCCGGCGATGTCGAGCAGCTCGGGCTCGCGGCGGACCTCGAACCCGGCCCACGCCCGGGCCCGGGACTCGCGCCCGTCGGCGGCCACCACCACCGGCGCCACCTCGGTCCGGCGGTCGCCGCCCTCGACCCAGGTGACCTCGGGCGGCCGGCCGTCCACGCACGCCAGCGCCACCACGGTGGCGCCGCGCCGGACCGTCGCGCCTCGCGCCGCGGCGCGCGCCAGCAGCGCCTCCTGCATGGCCGGGTGGTAGACGTTCAGCGCCGGGTCCGCGCCGGGCGTGGTGGACGGCAGGTGCCGCCGCCGGGCCACCTGACCGCCCGCGTAGTTCGTGAACCAGGGGATGAGGATCCCGCCCGCGCCGACCAGGTCGTCCAGGATCCCCAGGCGGCGCGCCGCCGCGACACCCCACGGCAGCAGGTTCTCCCCGCGGACCCGGTCGCGGAACCGGGTCTCGCGCTCGAGCACCAGCACCTCGCGCCCGCCGCGGGCGAGCGCGCCCGCCAGCGCAGCGCCGCCGATCCCGCCGCCCACCACGATCACGTCGAACGCCATGGCTGCCTCCCCCGGCCCGCTCGGCGCACACCCGGCGCGCCCGGCCGGCGTCGCGCCGGTGCATGCGCGAGCGGGCGCCGCGTCGAAACGGCCGCGAGGGGCGAAAGCGTGGCGCTGCGCGCGCCGGGCCGGCGAGCGCCCGGACGCCCGGCCGCCGCCGGCGCTACAGCTGGAGGTGCAGCCCCAGCCCCGCGTAGCGCGTGGACTCGAGGAAGAACTGCCCGTACGGCGAGGGGCCGTCGTAGTACTCCGCGAGCAGGCTCCACACGCGCGGCGGGTGGCCCGGCGAGCGCCACCAGGCGACCTCGACGCCGGCGCGGCCGCTCCAGGCCGGCTTCCACTGCTGCTGCTCGCTCGACTTCACGTCCCCGGCGACGACCAGCCGGGCGCCGCGGTCCGGCCCGGCGCGCAGCTCTGCGCCCGCGTGCGCGACGCGCGGATCCAGCGCGCCCGGGCTGCGGCGGAGGAGGTGCTCGCCGCCGGCGTAGACGCGCAGCGGCCCGAGCTCCTGCGACAGGATCAGCTCCACCGACTCGAACGACAGGTTCTGCCGCACGATCTCGCCGTCGGCGCGCAGGAGCAGCTCGTCCCCGAGGTGGGAGCTCTGGTGGTACGGCCGCAGCCGGACGGAGAAGCCCGCCCGCCGGAACGTCACCGGGATCCCCACGGTGTAGTCGGCGTTGAGGAGGTCGTCGCTCCGCGAGTCGAGGTCGAACTGCGCGAACACCGCCGCCTCCAGGCCGACCTGCAGCCCGTCCGCGGCGCGCGGGCCGCCGACGCGCAGCAGCGGCAGGCCGTCGCCGATGCCCACCGAGCCGAGGTGGAGCGAGCCGCGGCTGGTCGGGAACTTGCCGTACAGGTACGAGACGAAGGAGCGCACCGCCTTCGGGTCGGCGACGAGCGGGCAGAAGACCTCGCCCTGCGGGAGCCACACCACCCCGAACGCCTCGTCCTGGTGGACGCCGGTGCCGCACTGCAGGACCCGCACGTCCTGCGGCTGCGCGGCGGCCACGCCGGCGGGGGCGGCGAGGCCGAGGGCGAGCAGGATCGCGAGCGGGAACGGCCGCGGGCGGCGGGCGGGCAGCATGGGGCCTCCGGGTGGGCGTGGGCGTCGCGGCGGACGCCGCGAGGCGCCTCACGCTAGGGCACGCCTGGCCGTCCGGCGCCTGTCCGGCCGGGCTGGCCGGCGGGAGGGCGCCCTACCGGGAGGCCCCGCCGGACGCCGCCTGCCCGGAGGCGACCTGCCCGAAGGCGACCTGCCCGAAGGCGACCTGATAGATCGGCGGCAGCCGCGCCGGGTGCTGCACCCAGCGATCCCCGCCGTCCTCGGAGAGCCACAGCCCGCCCGTCGTCGAGCCCATCGCCAGCCGGTCCCCGCCGGCGTCCACCGCGAGCCCGTGCCGGTACACGAGGTCGTACGCGTGCGCCTGCGGGAGCCCCTCGCGCAGCACCTCGAACGTGTCGCCGCCGTCGCGCGTGCGCGCCACCACCAGCTTCCCGTCCACCGGCACGCGCCGCTCGTCCTTCACGGCGGGCACGAACCAGGCCGTGAGCGGATCGCGCGGGTGCACCGCCACCGCGAAGCCGAACTTGGACGGCTGGACGGCGGTGATCTCGGTCCACCGCTCGCCGCCGTCCACGCTGCGGAACACGCCGTTGTGGTGCTGCGCGTACAGGCGCTCGGGCGCGGTGGGCGCCTGGGCGAGGCGGTGGACGTCCTGCGCGTTGGGATCCCCGCGGCGCTCGGGCGGCATGTACTCCGCGTACATGCCGGTGGCGCGCAGCGCCCAGGTCTCGCCGGCGTCCGCCGTGCCCCAGACGCCGCCGGTGGAGATGGCGCACAGCAGCCGCCGCGGGTCGCGCGGGTCCACCGCGATCGAGTGCAGGCCGGGCTGGTCGTAGCCGCCGCCGCCCCAGTCCTTGCGCTCGGGGCGGTCCCACAGGCCGCGCATCAGCGTCCAGGACTCGCCGCGGTCGGTGGAGCGGAACAGCGCCGCCGGGATGGTCCCCGCCCACAGGGCGCCGGGCCGATCCGGGCCGGCGGGCTCGAGCGCCCAGAGCTGCTGCACGCTGGGCGCCTCGCCGGCGCCCCCGGACGCGGGCGGGAACGCGGGCGCGGCCACCTCGGTCCAGGTCCGGCCGCGATCGTCGGAGCGGTGCAGCTTCACGCCGAAGTGCCCGAGCGCCAGCGCCGCGTAGATCGCGCCGTCGCGCGGGTCGTCGAGCACCAGGCTGACCGGGTCGCCCAGGAACGCGCAGCGCTCGATCTCCCAGCCGCCCGCGCGCCGCTCCAGCAGGAACAGCCCCTTGCGCGTGGCGACGCTCAGCCGATCGCTCGAGCCCATGGCCTCACCCTCCCGAGAGCGCCTGCATGACGTGGATGCCGCTCCCGGGGCGCACCGGGTCGGCGAGGCCGTCGCGGTCGAGCACGAGCGCGCCGTCCACGAACACGGCCACGTGCTTGCGCAGCCGCCCCTGGTCGTCGAGCACGTAGCCGCGCAGGCGCGGGTTGCCGCGGAACGCGGCCTCGAGCGCCTCGCGCACGGTCGCGCCCGGCACCTCGGCGGGCGGCGCGTCGAGGTGGCGCCGGAGCGTCGCGGTGAAGGTCACGAGCGGCATGCGGGCCTCGGGGAAACGAGGCTCACGCATGGTGGACGTGACCGCCCGCCGCAACGCGCCGGTCGGGGCGCCTCGCGCAGGGCGCGTCAGGCGCGGGCGATGAGCGCCTTCAGCGCGGCGTGGTCGCGCGCGGCGAGCGCCTTCACCCGGGCCCGGTCCACGTCCGCGACGATGATCTCGCCCACCTCCTGCGCCACCGAGCGGAACAGGCCGAGCGCCTTCATGCCCTCCGCCTGCCGCTGGTTGTCCTCGGTGGGCGTGACGTAGTGCGCCGAGTCCACCCGGTAGCGGTGGAACAGGAACAGCTGCGCGAGCGTCATGAGCCGCTTGCGCCGGAGCGACAGGTCGTGCGTGTTCTGGTCGCGCACCGAGAGGATGCTGCGCCCGCGGCGGTCGGTGATGCTCGCGAAGGTGACGTCGAGCTTCCGCTCGCCGTCGGCGGACGTGACCACCAGCTCGAGCAGGTCGGAGCCGGCGGTGACCGGCCTGAGCGTGGCGTGGAGCCTGCCCGGCACGCCGTGCTGGTCGCGCCACAGGTCGAGCCAGTCGTCCAGCAGCCGGGGCGGCACCTCGGTCTGGACGAGGTGCTGGTGCTGGGTCGAGCCCTGGCCCATGGCCTTGGTGGTGGCGGTCCGGCCGGAGACGGCCATGAGCGCCGCGTCGAGCCGCGGCCCGCCCACCAGCGTCTGCGGCGTCCGGTAGCCGGACTCGAGCAGCCGGAACTTCCGCTGCAGCCGCGCCAGCGCGAGCATCCCGTCCTCGCGCAGCGCGGTCGCGAACTCCTCCGCGGCGAGCCCGTCGATCTGGTGGCCGCCGTAGGTGATGAAGTCGAAGACGAACCCGAGCTTCCCGAGCTCCTCGGGGAAGCGGCGCATCTGGTCGTCGTCCATGCCGGTCGTGTCCCAGTTGAAGGACGGCGACAGGTTGTAGGCGAGCATCTTGTCCGGGTGGACGGCGTGGATGGCGTCGGCGAAGCGCCGCGCGTCGGCGAGGTCGGCGGTCTTCGTCTCCATCCAGAGCAGGTCCGCGAACGGCGCCGCCGCCAGCGACTTCTGGATGGCGTAGTCGATCCCGCCGCGCACCTGGTAGTAGCCGTCGGGCGTCTTGGCGTGCTCGCAGTCCCAGGGCGGGTCGATCCCCATGGCGCGCGCCTTCTCGCGCGCCCGGTAGAACGGCGCGCGCGCGGCGAACGCCATCCACTCGTCGCGGCGCATGGCCGGGCGCTCGCCCTCGTGCTCGCGGAACGCGATCGCCTGCCCCACCGCCTCGGCGTAGGTGCAGACGCCGGCCTCCTGCTGCCACGCGTCCACGAAGCGATCGAAGACCCGGTCCAGCGCGGCGTCCACCGCGAGCGCGCCGCGCTGGTGCTCGGCGGCGGCGGCGGCGATGGCCTTGTCGAAGCCGGCCCGGTCCAGCCACGCGTCGGCGGCCGCGTACTCCTCGTCGCACACCGCGTACAGCTCGTGGCCGGACAGCTCCTCCACGCCGGCGCGGCGGAACCGCCGCAGGATGGCCAGGAACGCCGCGCGGAACGCCGGGACCGCGAGGTTGCTCGCGCCCAGGATGAACGGCTGGTCGCGCTCGTCGCCGCGGCCGTCGAGCAGCGTGGCCGACTCGGCGTCGGTGCGCGCCACCACGATGCCGGGCACGCCCATGAGGTCGAGCTGGAACCGCGCCGCGGAGAGCCGCTTCAGCTGCTCGTCCTCGGCGACGAGCACCTTGCCCCCCTGGTGCCCGCACTTCTTCACGCCCGGCTTCTGGTCCTCGATGTGGTAGCCGGGCACCCCGACCTCGACGAAGCGGCGCACGAGGTTCCGCACCTGCGCGTCGCCGCCGTGGCCGGTGTCGGCGTCGGCGATGATGAACGGCCGGAAGTCCACCGCCGGGGTGGCGCGCCGCTGCTCCTCGGTCATGCGCGAGCGGGCGTGGTGCTGGTTCCGGTCGGCGGTGAGCAGCGCGCGCACGATGGGCGCCGCCTCGTCGGGCACCTGGCTGAGCGGGTAGCTGGCGAGGTCGGGGCCGGGGTCCTCCTGGACGGAGCCCTTCGCCGAGGTGGCCCAGCCGCCCAGGTAGATCGCCTCGATGCCCATCTTCTTCATCGCCACGGCCTGACCGGGCGAGTAGGGGCCGAAGGTGGTGATGCAGCGCCGCTGCTGGAACAGCTCGCGCAGCCGCGCGTGGAACGCCTCGGCGGCCTCGCGCGCCACCGGGTAGTCCTGGCGGATCGTGCCGCGCTGCTCCATCACCTCGCGGGCGGTGTGGATGCGCCGGATGCCCGCGAACCGTGGGCTCTCGAACCAGCGGCGGAGCGCCGCGACCTCCTGCTCGAAGTCCATGTGTCGTCTCCTGGCGCCGTCGGCGGCGCGTCCCGACAGGCTGGACCCGGACGGTCCGGGAGGCCACCGCGCATCGGGGGCGCACGCGCGGGGCGCGGCCCGGGCGGGAGGGGGCTCGTCGGACCACGTGCCCTCAGGGGCGCGGCCGGGCGCGCACGCCCCGGGCGCGGGTTCGCGGAGCGTATACTCCGCGGCATGAGGCTCCACCTGGTGGACGGCACCTACGAGCTGTTCCGCGCGCACTTCTCCGGGCGGCCGGGGCACCGGGCGCCCGACGGCCGCGAGGTGAAGGCGACGCTCGGGATGGCCGCGTCGCTCGTGGCGCTGCTGCACGAGGCGGGCGAGGCGGTCACGCACGTGGCGGTCGCGTTCGACCGGCCCATCCGCTCGTTCCGCAACGACCTGTGGGCCGGCTACAAGAGCGAGGAGGGCGTGCCGCCCGAGCTGCTCGCGCAGCTCGAGGCCGCCGAGGACGCCGCGCGGGCGCTCGGGCTGGTGGTGTGGTCGATGGACGCGCTGGAGGCGGACGACGCGCTCGCCACCGCGGCGGCTCGCTTCCGCGACGAGGTGGAGCAGGTCCGCATCCTCACGCCGGACAAGGACCTGGGGCAGTGCCTCCGCGGGCGGCGGGTGGTCCAGGTGGACCGCATGCGCGGGCGCGAGGTGGACGAGGCGGCGCTGCTGGCGCGGCGGGGCATCCAGCCGCAGAGCGTGCCGGACTGGCTGGCGCTGGTGGGCGACGCGGCGGACGGGATCCCGGGGCTGCCGGGGTTCGGCGAGCGCAGCGCGTCGGCGCTGCTCGCGGTGTACGGGCACCTCGAGGACGTCCCCGCCGACCCGGCGCGCTGGCCGGCGGGCGTGCGCGGCGCGGCGAAGCTGGGGCGGGCGCTGGAGGACGGGCGCGAGGCGGCGCTGCTGTACCGGCGGCTCGCCACGCTGGTCACCGACGCGCCGCTGCCGGAGCGGCTCGAGGACCTGCGCTGGCCCGGGCTCCCGCGCGAGCGGCTCGGCGCCTGGGCGGCCTCGCTCGGCGCGGAGCGGCTGGTGCAGGGGCTCGAGGCGCGGCCGGCGCGCTGGGCGGGCGCGGGCGGCGCACCGCCGCCGCCGGCCGGGCCGGGGGAGGCCGGCGACGCGGCGGGCGGGGAGCGGGCATGACGCTCCGCCGCGACTTCATCCAGCGGATGCTGGAGCAGCTCGGCTGGGCGCTGGCGGGCGTGCTGAAGCTCCGGCGGGCCGGCGCGCACGAGCAGGCGGTCCAGCAGCTCGAGGCCACCGCGACCGGGCTGGTCGGCATCGACCTGCGCATGGTCGCCTCGGTGGAGTCGGCCACCGCGGCCGCGCTGGTGGCGGAGCCGGAGCGGCTGCTGGTGCTCGCGCGGCTGTGCCAGGAGCGCGCGGAGATCGCGCGCGAGCAGGCCGATCCGCTGGAGGCGGGCTGGCGCCGGCGCGCGGCGGAGCTGTGGCTGGAGGCGGCCGGCCGTGGCGCGCCGCTGGACGCCGAGGCGCGCGCGGCGGTCGAGGCGGAGCCGGAGGAGGCGCTCTCGCCCCGCGCCCGGACCCTGCGCGCCGCGCTGCCGCCGCGGTAGCGCGCCGCGCGGCCCGGGTGCGCGGAGGCGGGACCCGCCGTGCGACGGGCCCCGCCTCGCGTCGTTCCCCCCGCCCCAGGTCAGTAGGCCGGGGTCGTCTTGCCGACCGCGACCGCGACCGGCTCGGCGCCGTGGGGCGCCGTGCCGCCGAACGCGCCGCCCGAGCGGATCTGGAACTCCGGGTACGCGGAGTTGCCGTGCTCGCCGACGTCCAGGCCCTCCAGCTCCTCCTCGGCCGTCACGCGGATCCCGCCGGACAGGAGCTTCGTCACGTACCAGGCCGCCAGCGAGAGCGTGAAGACGGACACCGCCACCACGCCCACGCCCAGGAGCTGCGGGCCGAGCTGCGCCATGCCGCCGCCCAGGAACAGGCCGGGCTTCGCGACCGCCGCGCACGGCGCCACGGTGGGATCCGCGAACAGCCCGAGCGCGACGGTGCCGAAGACGCCGTTCGCGAGGTGCACCGCCGTCGCGCCGACCGGGTCGTCCACGCGGATCCGGTCGAAGAACACCACCGCCGCGACCACCAGCACGCCGGCGACCAGGCCGATGACGAGCGAGCTGAGCACGCTCACGAACGCGCAGCCCGCGGTGATGGCGACGAGCCCCGCCAGGCAGCCGTTCAGCGTGATGCCGAAGTCCGGCTTCTTCAGGAAGATCCAGGCGGCGAGCATGGAGGAGACGGTGCCCGCCGCGGCGGCCACGTTGGTGGTGGTGGCGATGTGCGCGATGGACGCGCCGTCCGCCGCCATGGTCGAGCCGGGGTTGAAGCCGAACCAGCCGAACCACAGCACGAACACGCCGATGGCGGCGCTGGTCATGTTGTGGCCGGGGATGACGTTGATCTGCTTGCCGGGACCGTACTTCCCGAGCCGCGGCCCGAGCACGAGGATGCCGGCGAGCGCCGCCCAGCCGCCGATCGAGTGCACCACCGTCGAGCCGGCGAAGTCGAGGAAGCCCTTGCCGGCGAGCCAGCCGCCGCCCCAGATCATGTGGCCGCCAACCGGGTAGACCACGCCGACCAGGAACAGCGTGAAGACGATGAACGACTTGAACTTGATCCGCTCGGCGACCGCGCCGGACACGATGGTGGCGGCGGTGCCGGCGAACACGAGCTGGAAGAAGAACTTCGCCCACAGCGGCACGCCGGTCCAGTTGAGCGCGTGGTAGACGCCCTGGTACGCGTCGCCGAGCGCGGGGCTGTTGTCCGCGCCGGACGCGAACAGGAGCCCGCTCGTGCCGAAGAACGGGTTGCCGTCCCCGAACATCAGGCCGTACCCGATCACCAGGAACGCGAGCGACGAGATCGCGAACACCACGAAGTTCTTGAACAGGATGTTCACGGTGTTCTTCGCGCGGCAGAAGCCGGACTCGACCAGCGCGAAGCCGAGGTTCATGAAGAAGACCAGGAACGCCGCGATCATCACCCAGATCGTGTCGAGCCCGACCTTCTGGGCGGCGATGGCGTCGGCCATCCCCTGCGTGAACGCGACCGGCGCCGCCGCGGCGGCGTCGGCGGCGCGCGCGGCCGGCGCATGGAGGAGCAGGGCCGCCGGGGCGGCCAGCGCTGCGAGGAGGAGCAAGGCTCGGAGCTTCTTCATCGGACGAGTTCTCCCGTGCTGTGGGCGGCCGGACGCGGTCGCGTTGGATGGGACGCGAGGCGCCTTTGCAGCGCGCGTACCGGCGCGCGCGGAGGCCCGTTGGCGGCGGTTTCCGGCGAGCGCGCGCGCTCCGGCGGGGGCTGCTGCCGGGAGGGCGGGCAGCGGCGTGCACGGGGATGCGGCGGCGACGGCGCGGCGACGTGGTCCCGGCGCCCGCGGCGCGGGCCGCGGTGCACGCACGGTGATTGCACGTGCGCCGGCGCGGAGGTGTCCATGAAGCGGATCGAGGCGATCATCCGGCCGTCGCGCATGGCGCAGGTCCGCGCCGCGCTGGCCCACCCGTGGCTCTCGGGGATGACGGTGTCGGAGGCGCGCGGCTTCGGGCGGCAGCGCGGGCACGTCGAGCTGTACCGGGGCGCCGAGTACGCCGTCGAGCTGGTGCCGAAGCTGCGGGTCGAGCTGGTGGTCCCGGATCCGCTCGTGCCGCGGATGGTCGCCGAGCTCGAGGCGTGGGTGCGGACCGGCCGGATCGGCGACGGGAAGATCTTCGTCACGCCGGTGGACGAGGCGGTCCGGATCCGCACCGGCGACCGGGGCGAGGACGCGCTCTAGGGGGCCGGGCGCGGCCCCGCGCGGCGCCGGAAAAGGGAAGGGCCCGGCGGGCGGCCGAAGCCGCCCCACCGGGCCCGAGGTTCAGCGGCTGCCGGGCCTAGTGGCAGGCCTGGCAGGACTCCTGCTCGTCACCGCTCCACGGGTTCGCCGGGGTCGGGTCGAGCGTCTGCAGCGCCATGTGCGCCTTCGCCGCGTCGCCGTCGTGGCAGCCCCAGCACGCGAGCCGGTTCGGGCGCGCGGCCCAGGTGCCGCTCGAGGTGCCGTCGGGGTGGCACGCCTGGCAGTTCCGGACGTCCTGCGGGAACGTGATGTCCCAGTTCCGGCCGGCGACCGGGTCGCCGTTGGAGTAGGCGACGGTGGCGAGCGGGGTGAACAGGCTCGACCCGAAGTGCACGGCGTGGACGCGCTTCGAGATCGGGTGGCCGCCCAGCCAGGCGCCGGTGGCGGAGCCGGGCTGGTAGTCGTGGCACGCGCCGCACTGGTCCACGGCGTCGTCGGAGAAGATCTTGTTGTGGCGCGAGAAGTCGAGGACGAAGCCCCGGCCGTCGGCGCTCTGGTGGCAGGAGTTGCAGTTGCTCGCGATCGGCTTCTCCACCGCCGCGGTCTTCACCTGGAACGCGACCTTCGCCACGGTGGGCGTGCGGTAGTTCGTCTCGCTCACGCGCCCGAGCCGCGAGATCTCGACGCTCGCGACGTAGGTGCCGGGCTGCAGGTCGTCCACCGGATCGAGCTGGTACGTGATCGACCCGGCGGTGCGGGTCACCTTCCGGTCGTTCGCCGCGCCGGGCGCGGCGTTGAACGCGAGGGTGTTGGACGGGTAGTAGCCGCCCGGCAGCTTCAGGGCGGTGTCGCCCCCGAACACGGCGGTCGTCACCGCGCTGGGATCGAGCTGGATCGCGTAGAGGCGGCCCAGGTTGCGGCTGCGGATGCCGAAGCGGCCGCCCTCGACGTAGGCGATGGCGCGGCGGCTGAAGGCCGGGATGGCGTTCAGGCCGGCCGCCAGCTCCGCGGGCGTCGCCGCGGCCGGGTTCGCGAACGCCGCCGCCGGCACGGTCACCGAGATGGTCCCGGACGCGACGAAGTCACCGCCGGTCTGGTTGTACATGGTGACGTCCCGGCCGTTGTCCACCTTGAGCGCCAGCGCGGCGCCGCCGGAGAGGTCCCACGAGGCGGGCGCGGCGGCCTCGATCTTGGCGCGCGCGGTGGTGGTGAGCACCGGGTTGCGCGTGGCGCGCGGGCCGCTCATGAAGAAGGCGGTGTTCGCGAAGGTGGTGGGGCTGGTCGGGGCCGGGCAGCCGGTGGGGAGGCACCCGAGCGCCGCGCCGGTGACGAGGTCGTGGTCGATGGGCGTCCCCGTCGCCTTGTCCTTCAGGACCACCGTGACGACCGGCGCCTCGCCGGCCACGTAGTACTTGCCGTTCGCGGGCGCGGACAGCGACAGCTCCGCGTCGAACTCGGGGACGTTGCGCGGATCCTTCGTCGTCCAGTCGTGCGCGGGCACGATGGGCGCCCAGCCGGTGGTCGCGCCGTGGCAGGTCGCGCACCCGGAGTCGTCCGCCTGGGCGCCGCCCAGGTGGTTCGCGCCGGTGGCGAAGTCCACCGTGTCGTGGCAGGAGCCGCAGGCCTGGCGGGTGGGGTTCGTCTTCCAGTTGTCCACCTGCGCGCCGGTGCCGGTGTGGCACTTCTGGCAGTTCGCGAGCACGGCCGGGAACTCGGCCTTCCACCACTCGTGCTTGGTGTTCCGGTAGCCCCAGATCGCGTACTCGCCGTTGTCGGCGGACTCGTCCGCCGGCGTGCTCGGGTCGTCCCAGATCTTGCCGTCCGCGCCGGGCAGGCTGGCCAGCTCGCCGCCCGCGTGGATCTTGTGGATCATGACCGCGAGGTCGAGGCTCTGGCCGCCGTTCGCGTCGGCGGTGCCGGGCACGTGGCAGGTGGCGCAGTTCTCGACCGAGAGGCGGTTGCCGCCGTGCCCGTGGAACTCCTCGCCGTGGCACGCCTTGCAGGCGGCGGTCTGGACGATGTTGCGGGTGGTGGTGATCGCGGAGCCGTCCGGCACGAAGTCGAAGGTGGCCTCGCCGGTGGGGCCGTCGTGGCCGCCGATCATCACCGACACGCGGTGCAGCAGGTTGCGCTGGTAGCCGACCGGCGCGCCCTCCGTGGTCGCGTTCGCGAGGTTGGTGGCGAACACGTAGGTGTAGCTGCCGTCGCCGTGGTCGGTGAGCGCGCCGTTGCCCTCGGTGTTGCCCTGGACCGCGGTGGTGCCGGCCGGGTTCGGCCAGTCGCCGGTGGTGGCGGTCTCGATGCGCGTGATGTACGGCACGAAGCGGGAGGCCCGCTCCGTGGCGGTGCCGGGGACGAGCTTCGCCACGTCGGCGGTGATGGCGGCGATGCCCGGGACCGGCTGCCCGCCGGCACCGGGGGTGGCGGCGGTGAAGTCCACCGCCAGCGTGCCGTCGGCCGCGGCGGTCGCGCTGGTGATGGTCACCTTCACGTCGAACTTGCCGGTGGCGTACTCGCCGCTCGACTTCATGAACGCGGCGCCGTGGAAGTCGGTGATCGCGACGTTCCCGCCGGTCGCGCCGTTCGACACGGTCACGGAGGTGCCGTCGGTGCAGGTGATGGTGTGGGTGCCGTCGTGGTTGTCGGTGACGGTGCAGGAGGTGCCGTTGGAACCGTCCTGGCCGTCCTGCCCGTTCGTGCCGTCGCGCCCGGGTGCGCCGGCAGGGCCCTTCGCGCCCTCGCAGGCGACGACCACGAGGCCGAGCGCCGCGAGCAGCAGTGTCCGTCGGATCATTGCGTCTGGCTCCTTGGGGCGCGCATTCGACCGCACCCATAGGTTTGACTATCGCCTTGATAGTCCCGTTGGGGCCAGCGAGATCTTGACGGGCGTCAACGCGGGCGCGCTTTTCGCGGCGCGGTGTCGCACCGGGTCGGAGGCGACCGCCGCGATCGCGGAGTTTCGACCCACGGCGATCGGTCGCGCGGCAAATCGTGCGCGGAGCGCCGCGCGAGGGCGCTGGTCAGCGGCCGTTCACGCGCCCGCGCCCTGGAACCCGCCCTCGAGCGCGAGCGCCGACAGCGGGAGCCGGTCGCTGGGGCGCTCGCGGGCGCGCAGCGCCTCGGGGAGCGCCGCAGCGTCGCCGCGGCGGCCGATCGCCACGAACGCGTGCAGGGCGAGGCCCTCGGGCAACGCCAGCGCCTCGCGCGCGCGGGCCGCGTCGAAGCCGCCCATGGCGTGGGTGGCCCAGCCCCAGCGCTGCGCCTGGAGCGCGAGCTGCGCCCAGGCCGCGCCCGCGTCGAAGGCGTGGCTCGCGTTCGGCACCGGACCCGGGCGGCCGGGCAGCTCCATGGCCTCGCGCGACGCGACCGCCACGAGCGCCGCGGCGTTCCGCGCCCAGGCCTGGTTCGCGGGCGCGAGCGCGGACAGGAACCGCTCGAACGCGGGCGTGCCGCGGCGCGCCCAGGCGAAGCGCCAGGGCTGCGCGTTCATGGCGGAGGGCGCCCAGCGCGCGGCCTCCAGCAGGCCGAGCAGCGTGTCGCGCGGGATCGCCTCGTCGGTGAACGCGCGCGGCGACCAGCGGGCGACGAACGGCGCGTCGATGGGGTGCTCGGGGTGGCGGGGGTTCGCGGCGGCGGTCGAGGTGGCGGTCACGGTGGTCATGCTGCGCAGCCTAGGCCGTTGCGGGAGAGTGGACTAGATAGTGATGCAGGGAAAGACCGATGCGCGAGGAGCAACGATGGACCTGAACCGGATCGCGGTGTTCGCGCAGGTGGTGGAGGCGGGCAGCTTCACCGCCGCGGCGGCGTCGCTGGGGCTCCGCAAGTCGTCGGTGAGCCGCGCGGTGGCGGCGCTCGAGGGCGAGCTGGGGATCCGCCTGCTGCAGCGGACCACCCGCCGGCTCAGCCTCACCGACGCGGGCCGCGCCTACTACGAGCGGACCCGCGACGCGCTCGCCGGGCTCCGCGAGGCGAGCGAGGAGGCGGCCGCGCTCGGCGCGGAGCCGCGGGGGACGGTGCGGGTCACCGCGCCGGTGGACCTGGCCCCCGACCTGGCGCGCCTGACCGACGCGTTCCTGCGCGCGCACCCGCAGGTGAGGGTCGAGGTGTCGCTGACGGCGCGGTACGTGGACCTGGTGAAGGAGGGGTTCGACCTCGCCATCCGCGCCGGCGTCCTCGCCGACTCCTCGCTGCTCGCGCGCAAGCTGTCGGACAGCGCCCTCGCGCTGTTCGCGGCGCCGTCCTACCTCGAGGCTCGCGGGCGGCCGCGGCGCCTCGCCGATCTGGCCCGGCACGACTGCCTGCTCTACCGCGCCGGCGGGGAGACCGCGGTGTGGCGGCTCACCGGCCGCCGCGGCGAGGAGCAGGTGACGGTGCGCGGGCGCGCGGCCGCCGACGAGTTCGCGTTCGTGCGCGGCATGCTGCTGGCCGGCGCGGGGATCGCGCTGGTGCCCACCGGCATGGTGGCCGCCCACCTGCGCACGGGCGCCCTCGAGCGGGTGCTTCCGCAGTACGTCCGGCGCGGCGGCCCGGTGAGCGTGGTCTGGCCCAGCCGGCGCTACGAGCCGGTGGCGGTGGCGCGCTTCCGCGACGCGATCGTGGCCGCGCTCGGCGAGCCCGGCGCGGGCGAGGCGCAGGGCTGAGCGTCAGGCGGCCGGGCGCCAGGCGCGGTGGGCGAGCGCCACGGTCCCGAGCTGGACGGCCACCACCATGGCGACGCACGCGCCCCAGCCGCCCGCGTGCCAGGCGAGCGCCGGCGCGACGCCGCCGGCCGCGCCCCCGAGGTAGTAGCTCGACACGTACAGCCCGGACGCGGAGGACCGGAGCCGCGGCGGCGCGGCGGTGCGCAGGAACGCGGTGGAGGCGGACTGGCTCACGAACACCGCGGTGCACACCGCGGCCAGGCCCGCCACCACCAGCGCCACCGACGGCGCCAGCGTCACGAGCGCGCCGGCCGCCGCCACCGCGAGCGCCACCGTGACCGCGCGACGCGAGCCGACCCGGTCGATCCAGCGCCCGGCGAACGGGGTCACCACGGCGCCGATCAGGTAGACGGTGAACACCGAGGACAGCGCGGCGGTGCCGAGCCGGTACGGCGGCGCGGAGAGGTGGAAGGTCACGTAGGTGAACACCGCCACCTGCGTGAAGAGCACGTTGAAGCCGACCGCGAACGTCGCGAGCAGGCGCGGCGCGCGGAGCAGGTCGCCGGGGCGCGCGCGCGGCGCCGGGCCGGCGGGGCGCGCCCGGCGCGCCCGCGGGAGGAGGCGCGCGGCGGCCACCCCGGCGGCGGCCGTGACCAGGCCGAGCACCACGAACGCGGCGCGCCAGCCCCACCGCTCGGCGGCGAACCCCGCGAGCAGCCGCCCGGTGTAGCCGCCGATCACGTTGCCCGTCACCAGCGCGGACATGGCGCTGCCGAGCGCCGCCGGCGGCCACTCCTCGGCCAGGAAGGCGACGCCCACCGCGTAGATGCCCGGCACCGCCAGCCCCTGCACGAAGCGCCAGCCCACCAGCATCGCGACGCCGGGCGAGGCGGCCGTCAGCAGCATGGGGACGGGCAGGAACAGCAGCGAGGCGACGATGATGCGCCGGTGCCCCCAGCGCCGGATGGCGCGGCCCGCGAAGGGCGAGGCCAGCGCGACCGCGATGGTCGGGGCGCTCACGGTGAGCGCCGCCCCGGCCTTGGAGACCGCGAACACCCGCTCCAGCGTGGGGAGCAGCGGCTGGGTGGCGTAGAAGCCCACGAACGCGCAGAAGCCGGCCAGCCCGATGGCGAACAGCCCCGCCGCCGGCCGCGCCACCTCCGGTGCGTCCTCGGCGACCGGCGCGGCCGGGGCGGGGTCGGCGGGGGCGAGGCGGGGGATGGGGACGGTGCGCGCGGCCTCGGGCATGGGCCGGGAACATGCGGGAGGGAAGGTCGAGACGTCCAATATATCTTTGCTCTCGTGTCGAGACGTCCTAGATCTCGATGCCATGGAGCTCCGGCACCTGCGGTACTTCGTGGCCGTCGCGGAGGAGCTGCACTTCGGCCGCGCCGCCGCGCGGCTCGGCATCGCGCAGCCGCCGCTCAGCCAGCAGATCCGCCAGCTCGAGCGCGAGCTCGGGGTGGAGCTGTTCGCGCGGGCCCGGCGGCGCGTCGAGCTCACCGAGCCGGGCAGGGTGCTGCTCGGGCACGCCCGGGCCATCCTGCAGCGCGCCGCGCAGGCGTCGGAGGACGTCCGGCGCGCGGCGCGGGGCGAGACCGGGGCGCTCTCGGTCGGCGTGGTGGCGTCCGCCACCTACGGCCTCATGCCGCGCGTGTTCCGGACGTTCCGGGCCCGCCACCCCGACGTCGCGCTCGGCGTGGCGGTGATGAGCACCGGCGCGCAGGTGGCGGCGCTCCGGGCCGGGCAGCTCGACCTCGGGCTGGCGCGCACGCCGTTCGGCGACGAGACGCTGGTGGCCGAGACCGTGCTGGAGGAGCCGGTGGTGGTGGCGCTGCCGGCGGGCCACCCGCTCGCCGCGCGCCGCGCGCTGCGCCTGGCGGCGCTGGCGCGCGAGCCGTTCGTGCTGTTCCCGCGCGACCGGAGGCCGGGCTGGTACGACTTCGTGCTGGGGCTGTGCCGCGAGGCCGGCTTCCAGCCCCGGGTCGCCGAGGACGCGCCCGAGCTCGCCACCGCCATGGCGCTGGTGGCGGCGGGGCTCGGCGTGACGCTGGTGCCCGCGTCGGTGAAGGACCTGCGCCGGAGCGGCGTGGACTACCGCTCCATCGCCTCGCCGCGGGCGCGCACGCGCCTGGTCGCGCTGCGCCGCCCCGGCGAGCCGTCGCCGCTGGTGGTGCGCTTCGTGGCGGTGGTGCGCGAGGTGCTCCGCCGCGGCGGCTAGCGCCGCGGCGCCGCGTCAGGTCGCGTACTGCGCCTCGCCGTTCCCGAACGACCAGTTCTCCTTCGCCACCTCGACCAGGCTGACGATGACGTCCTCGCGGCGGACGCCGACCGCTGCGTGCAGGTCGTCGGCGACGCGCCGGAAGAGCGCGCGCTTCATGTCCACGGTCCGCCCGGCGTTGGCGGTGATCTGCACCACCACCACGTCCTTGCCGTGGTCGATGCCGAGGTAGCTCGGGGCGATGCTCAGCCCCTCGTCGCCGTGGCCCGCGATCACCTGGAAGCGGTCGTCGGGGGGGACCTTGAACGTGTCCACGAGCGCGCGGTGCACGGCGTCGCCGGCGGCGCGCCGCTGCTCGGGGCCGAGGCGCAGGGTGGTGTCGATCCGGACGAGCGGCATGGGTTCCTCCGAGCCCAGGTGTCTAGCACGGCGCGCCGTCAGTTGCCCGCGCCGGCGCGGGTCCCGGCGGGCGGCGCCACCACGGCGCGCTCCACCTCGTCCGGCCGCGGCGGCTTCGCCAGGTGCCGGTCGAAGCCGGCCTCGTGGGCGGCGTCCACGTCCTCCGGCTGGGCGTAGCCGCTCACCGCCACCAGCAGCAGGCCCGGCCCGCGCTCCCGCCGGAGCGCCCGCGCCACGTCGTACCCGCTCATGCCGGGCAGGCCGATGTCGCAGAGCACCACCTCGGGCGGGTCGGCGCGCGCCGCCGCCAGCGCGCCCGGGCCGTCGTGCGCCACCGCGACCGCGTGCCCGGCGTGGCGGAGCAGCTCGGCGAGCGTCTCGGCCGCGTCCACGTTGTCGTCCACGATCAGCACGCGCCGCGGCCCCGCCGCGCCGGCCGGCGCCGCCGACGGCGCGGCCAGCTGCCCCGGGCCCCCGGCGGCCAGCGGCAGCTCGAGCACCAGCTCGCTGCCGGCGCCGGGCCCGGCGCTGCGGGCCTCGACCGCGCCGCCGTGCAGCTCGACGATCCCCTTCACCAGCGAGAGCCCCAGGCCGAGCCCCCCGGCGCTCCGCGCCAGCGATCGATCCGCCTGCACGAACGGCTCGAAGATCCGCCCGAGCAGCTCGGGCGGCATGCCCACGCCGGTGTCGATCACCCGGATCACCGCGCGCCCGCCGCGCGCGTCCGCGCGCACCGTGACGCGGCCGCCCGGCGGCGTGAACTTGCCCGCGTTGCTGAGCAGGTTGCCGATCACCTGCGCCACGCGGGTGGGGTCGGCGTCCGCCCAGAGCGGCCCGCCGGGCAGCCCGACCTCGAGCGCGATGCGGCGGTCGTCCAGCAGGTCCCGGTAGTCCTCGGCCGTGCGCGCGACCACCTCGGCGAGGTCCACGCGCTCCCGGCGCAGCTCGATCTTGCCGCGCGCGATGCGGGTGACGTCGAGCAGGTCGTCCACGATGCGGGTCAGGTGGTCCACCTGCCGGCCGATGACCTCCAGGGCGCGGCGGGTCTGCGCCGGGCGCGCCGCGGGGTGCGACAGCAGGTGCAGCGCGCTGCGGATGGGCGCGAGCGGGTTGCGGAGCTCGTGCGAGAGCATCCCCAGGAACTCGTCCTTGCGCCGGTCGATCTCGGTGAGGCGGGCGTTGGCGCTGACCAGCCGCCCGGTCATCCGGTTGAACGCGCGGGAGAGGGTGCCGATCTCGTCGGGCCGCTCCGCCCCGGCCACCTCGGCGGGGAGGCTGGTCTCGGCGATCCGCTCGGCGGTGCGGGCGATGGCCTCGAGCGGCCGCACCACCGCGCGCGCCGCCAGCAGCGAGAGCGCCGCGGCCGCCAGCAGGCCCACCACCACCGCGGCCGCCGAGATCCAGAGCGCGCGGGCCCGGCGCGCCTGCAGCTCGACCACGATCCGGTCGAGGAAGCGCAGGTAGTAGCCGGACACGTCCTTCAGCAGCGCCTCGCTGCGGAACGACATGAGCCGCCAGCGATCCAGGGCGCGCTCGAGCGCGGCGCCGCCCTGCGGCGCGACCCGGCGGATGTCGTCGCCGAGCGCGTCCTGCGCGGCCCGGACCTCGACGTACTCGCGCCAGACGTCGGCGACGCGCGCCGGGAGCGGGAGCGCCTCGAGGTCGCGCATCAGCCCGGCGATGCGCGCGCCGGCCTCGTCGAGCCGGGTCTCCTGCACGCCGCCGTGCGCGCGCGGCAGCGACAGGAACCAGCGCTCCTCCTCGTGCGTCGCGTCGCCGAGCGCGAACGCCAGGGAGATGGCGGTCCGCACCGCCCGCGCGTCGCGCTCCAGGGTGCGCGCCTGCTGCGCGGACGACCACGCCGCGTACGCCAGCGCCGCGCAGGCCACCGCGGCGAGGAGGGTGGTCGGCACGAGCAGGCGCCGGCCGACGGTCACCATCGCGCGTCCCCGGGGAGCAGCATGACGGACTCGGGCGCGACCTGCTCGAGCAGGGCCGGCGCCAGCAGCTGGTGGAGGTCGGGCACCTCGCCGCGCAGCGCGCCCGCGGCGGTGAGCGCGTCGCGCTCGCGGCGCAGCACGTCCACGAGCACGTTGTCCAGCCCGACCCCCCAGCGCACCCGCTCCAGCTGCGCCGCGAGCGCGGCGTCGCCGGTCTCCGGGAACCGGTCGCGGATCCGCGCCCGCGCCTCCTCGCGATCGGCCCGGGCGCGCCGCTCGCCGCAGGCCAGGCCACGCAGCATCGCCCGGAGCGCGGCGGGCCGCGCCGCCAGCACGTCGTCGCGCGTCACGAGGAGCGAGATCTCGACGTAGAGGTCGGTCTGGAACACCTGCGCGTCGGGCCCGAGGCGGCGCTCGGCCTCCTGCGCGGCCGGGTCGGAGAGCACGGCCGCGTCGAGCGTGCCCGCGGCGAGCGCCTCGATCGACTCGGCCGGCGCGCCGTGCACGAGGGTGACCTGGTCGCGCGGGACGCCGCCCAGCCGGAGCGCCAGGTCGGCGAAGAAGTCGGCGTTCGTCCCCGGCGCCAGGCCGATCCGGCGGCCGGCCAGGTCGGAGAAGCCGCGGATCCCGCTCGGCGCGCGCACCACCAGGCGCGTGTTGCGCGTCGAGGTGTGCAGCGCCGTCAGCGCGCGCAGCCGGCCGTCCGCGTGCGCAGCCTGCAGCACCGGCGTCTCGAACGCGACCGCCACGTCGGCGCCGCCCGAGCGGAGCAGCGCGAGCGCGTCGCGCCCCAGGTCGAAGGACCGCTCCTCGACGTCCAGCCCCTCCGCCGCGAAGCAGCCGCTCGCGGCCGCGAGCGCGGGGAGCGCGGTGGCGGGCTGCCGCACCGAGGCGAGGACCAGGCGGGTCCGCGGCGGCCGGCGATCTCCGCAGGCCGCGAGCAGCGCCAAGGCAGCGATCAGCGAGGTGACGCGCACGCGCTCCTCTTCTCGGGTCCCCGCCCCGGCCTGTGTACCACGTCGGAGGTCCGGAGGAGCGGTGATCCGCCGCCCATGGCATCCCGCCGCCGGGGCCCCGGCGCGTCCGCGCGGCGCGACCCGGAGGTCAGGCGGGGAACAGCTCGCCGAGGAGCCGGCGCCAGGCCTCCCGCTCGCGCGCGGGCTCGACGAGCGGCCTCGCGCGCGCCGTCGAGCGCCGCAGCCCGGCGAGGAACGCGGGCTCCTGCTCCGCCCTGAGGAGGAGCCCGGCAAGGGCGCGATCGTCGCCCACCGGGAAGTAGCCGGGGTGGTCGGGACCGAGGAGCCCGACGGTCCCGTCGATGCGGGTCGAGAGCACCGGGACCCCGGCCGCGACCGCCTCGGAGAGCGCGTTCGAGCCGCCCTCCAGGCGCGAGGTGATGACGAGCAGCTGGCTCCCGGCGAGGACCGAGAGCGCCTCGCGCCGGCGGTGCTCGCCCATCCAGAGGTACCGCGGGTTCGCCGCCATCTCGGCCCGCGCGGCGGGCGCGGCATCCGCGTCGAGCGCGGCGCCGAGGTGGGCGATCTGGACGCGCGAGCCGGCGGGGAGGCGGCGCGCGGCCGCGGCGGCGAGGAAGGCGTCCTTGACCGCGCGCACGTGCGCGAGCAGGCAGGCGCGGAACACGCCCTGGGGCGGCGGCGTGGGCGGGGCCGCCTGCGCCGACTGCTCGATGACCCGGGCCCGGGGGCGGATCTCGGGGGGCAGCGCCTCGAGCCCGCGCGCCTGCAGCACCGTGACGCGGGTGGCGAGCGCGAGCGAGCGGCGCGCCTCCGGCGACGCGGGCAGGTCCTGGTACAGGTCGGTCCCTGCCATCCCCACCACCAGCGGCGCCTCCGGGCGGACCTCGCGCCAGCGGAGCACCGAGGCGTGGCTCTTCGTCGCGTGCAGCGCCACGAGCAGGTCGCACGGCGCGCCGTCCCAGGCGTCGGCCAGCGCGACGCGGTGGCCGAGCGCGCGCAGGTGGCCGGCCCAGCGCAGCGCGGTGACGCGGTTGCCCTTGTGCGAGCCGCGGGCGGCCGGCGTGGCGATGACGATCCTCACGCCGCGCAGGTCCGGAACCCCGCCCAGGGATCGCGGCGGTCGGGCGTGTAGAAGTTGCGGAAGGTGGGGCGCAGCAGGCGCGCCGGCGTGGCGAAGCTGCCGCCGCGCAGCACCCGGTGCGTGCCGAACCAGGGCTGCGAGTACTCGCGGTAGGGATCGGGGGCGAAGCCGGGGTAGGGGAGGAAGTCGCTCGCGGTCCACTCCCACACGCGGCCGGCGCCGCCGAGCGGGGCGCCCTCCGCGGTGGCCGCCGCCTCCCACTCCGCCTCGGTCGGCAGGCGCCGCCCGGCCCAGCGGCAGAACGCGTCCGCCTCGTGCGCGCACACGTGCGCCACCGGGCGGCCCGCCGCGAGCGGCACGGGGCGGTCGAACTCCCGCCGCCGCCACCCGTTCGCCGCGCGCTCCCAGTACGCCGGGCGCTCGGCCCCGGCGGCCTCTCGCCAGCGCCAGCCGGCCTCGCTCCACAGCGCGCGCCGGCGGTAGCCGCCGTCGTCCACGAACTCGGCGAACCGCGCCTCGGTCACCGGGGCGCGGGCGATCCGGAACGGCGCCAGCTCCACCGGGTGCGCCCACTTCTCGTTGTCGAACACGAACCCGCCGCCGGGCGCGGCGCCGAGCCGGAACGTCCCGCCCGGCAGCGCGGCGTCGCCCTCGCGCGCCTCGCCGGCCGTGCGGGGCGGGAGCCCGGGCGGCGCCGGCCAGCCCAGCGTCTGGCGCGAGAACGCCATCGCCTCCCAGTGCATGTCCTCGTGGAACACCGAGAGCCGCACGAAGTAGGGATCCGCCTCGCCGCGCTCGAGCAGCGCGAGCACGCCGGCCTCGACCTCGCGCAGGTACCCGACGGTCTCCTCCAGCGAGGGGAGCGGCAGGTCCCAGCGGACGTCGTGCGGGATGGCGATGGAGTCGTAGAGCGCGTCGGCGCCGCCCCGGAGCGGCGGCCGGCCGGCGGCGTGGCGCAGCACCCAGCGCTCCTGGAACCAGGCCACGTGCCCCAGCTCCCAGAGCGGCGGGTTGACGATCGCGAGCCGCGGGCCGAGCAGGCCGTCCGCCGGCAGCGACGCCGCCAGCCCGAGCGTGCGCGCCCGCGCGTCCCGCACCCAGGACGAGAGGATCCGGTCCATCCGCCTCTATGTAGCGGAAGGGCCCGGCCCGGGCGAGGCGTCTTCGCGGGCGCGCGACACCTGGGAGCGGCCTGGCGCGCGCGCCCCGCCGGCGGCACATACGCCGGACCGCCCGGCGCGGGCGGGGAGGTGGCGCATGGCATCGGATCTCGACGTGCTGGTCCTCGGCTCCGGCCAGGCGGGCGTGCCGCTCGCGGCGCGGCTCGCGGCCGCGGGGCGGCGGGTCGCGCTGGTCGAGCGCGGCGCGCTGGGGGGCACCTGCGTGAACGCCGGCTGCACGCCCACGAAGACGCTCCTCGCGAGCGCGCGCGCGGCCCACGTGGCGCGGACGGCCGGGCGGCTCGGGATCCGCGCCGGCGAGGTGGCGGTGGACCTCGGGGCGGTGATGGACCGGAAGGACGCGGTGGTGGCGCGCTGGCGCGACGGCGTGCGCCGCCGGCTGGAGGGCGCCGCCCCGCGGCTGCGGGTGGTGCAGGGCGCCGCGCGCTTCGTGGGGCCCCGCGAGGTGGAGGCCGGCGGCGAGCGGCTCGCGGCGCCGGTCGTGGTCGTGAACGTGGGCGCGCGCCCGGCGGTGCCGCCCGTCCCCGGGCTGGACCGCGTCCCGTTCCTCACCAGCTCGAGCGCGCTCGCGCTGCGCGCGCTCCCGGCGCACCTGGTGGTCCTCGGGGGCGGCTACGTGGGCTGCGAGCTGGGGCAGCTGTTCCGGCGGCTCGGCGCGGACGTGACGGTGATCGACCCCTCGCCGCACCTGCTCGCCCGCGAGGACGAGGCGGTGAGCGCGGCGCTGGAGGAGGTGTTCCGGCGCGAGGGCGTCCGGCTCGCGCTGGGCGCGCCGGCCGAGGCGGTCGAGGGCGGCGCGGGCGCCGTGCGGGTGCGGCTCGCCGGCGGCGGGGTGGTGGAGGGATCGCACCTGCTCGTCGCGACCGGGCGGCGCCCGAACACCGACGACCTCGGCTGCGACGCGGCCGGCGTGGCGCTGGATCGGCGCGGGTTCGTCGAGGTGGACGCGCGCTACCGCACCAGCGCCGAGGGCGTGTACGCGGTGGGCGACGCGGCCGGCGGCCCGCAGTTCACCCACAGCGCCTGGGACGACCACCGCATCCTGTTCGACCTCCTGCTCGGCCGCGGCCGGCGGACGCGCGACGACCGGCTGGTGCCGCACGTGGTGTTCACCGATCCGCAGGTCGGGGTGGTCGGGCTGACCGAGCGGGAGGCGCGGGCGCGCGGCGTCCCGTTCGAGCTCGCCACGCTGCCGTACTCGGCGGTGGCGCGCGCCGTCGAGGTGGACGAGCCGGACGGGGTCGTGCGCGTGCTGGTGGACCCGCGCGACGAGCGGATCCTGGGCGCGGCGGTGGTGGGGGCGGAGGGAGGGGAGCTCGTGCACGTCCTCGCCGCGCTGATGCAGGCGGGCGCGAGCGCGCGGGCGCTCGTGGACATGGAGGTGGCCCACCCGACGTTCTGCGAGGGGCTCCAGTCGGCGGTGATGACGCTCGAGCGCTTCGCGCTCCGGCCCTGACCGGAGCCCCCCGGCCGCGGGCGTTCCGCGCCGCGCAACGATCCGGTGCGCCCCCGGACATTGCGCCGGACGGGTCGCGCCGGCACATCCCGGGGCAGGAGATCACCATGACCGAACGCGGACTCGAGACCGTCGTCACCCCCATCGCCGCCAGCGACGGCGCGGGCGTGCGGCTGAAGCGCAGCATCGCCACCCGGACGCTCGACCACCTGGATCCGTTCTTCCTGTTCGACCACTTCGGCTCCGAGAACGCGAACGACTACATCGCCGGCTTCCCCATGCACCCGCACCGCGGCATCGAGACCATCACCTACATGCTCGACGGCAGCGTGGCGCACCGGGACAGCATCGGGAACTCGGGCGTGATCGGCGCGGGCGACGTGCAGTGGATGACCGCCGGGAGCGGCATCCTGCACGAGGAGATGCCCAAGGTCGGCCCGCGCCGGCTCGACGGCTTCCAGATCTGGGTGAACCTGCCCGCGAAGCTGAAGATGACGCGGCCGCGCTACCAGGACGTGCCGGCGGCGCGCATCCCCGAGGTGGCCCGGCCCGGCGGCGCGCGCGTGCGCGTGGTCGCCGGGGAGGTGGACGGGGTGGCCGGCGCGGTGAAGGACATCTTCGCCGGCCCGACCTACCTCGACGTCGCGCTGCCCGCGGGGAAGACGTTCGAGCAGCCGGTGCCGCGCGGCCACACGGCGCTCCTGTACGTGTTCGAGGGCGAGGTGACCGTGGGCGGCGCGCAGGCCGGACGCGCCGCGCAGGCGGTCGGGGCCCCGCGGCTCGCCGTCCTCCGCGACGGCGAGGTGGTCCGGGTGCACGCCGGCGCCGCGCCGGCGCGCTTCCTGCTGCTCTCGGCGCAGCCGCTGAACGAGCCGTACGCGCGCTACGGGCCGTTCGTGATGAACACCGAGGAGGAGATCGAGCAGGCCCTGCACGAGCTGCGCGCGGGGACGTTCATCAAGCCGTGAGCCCGCCTGCCGCGGCCCGCCGGCCCGGCGCGGCCGCGGTGGTGCGGTGTGCGAAGGCGCCCGCCGCTGTGCGGCGCGCGCCCATCCGCCGGCGCGGCCTCCGCGCTTTTGCGCAGGGTCGAAGGGGGCGTTCGCGTAGCATGCACGCTCCGTGATCGGGGCGGACCGCAGGCGCCATGACGGCGCGCCGGCTCCGCGCTCCCGGAGGACCCTCATGCGCTCCGCTCGCCGCCGCGTCCCCGCGGCCCTCGCGCTCTGCACCCTGCTCGCCTGCAGCGGCGGGAGCGACGGGCCCGCCGTCCCGGTGATCCCGGGCAACGCCCCGCCCATCGCGCAGGCCGGCTTCGACCGCGCCGTCGCGAAGGGCGCGCTGGTCCAGCTCGACGGCTCGGCCAGCCGCGATCCGGAGGGCTTCCCGCTCAGCTACGGGTGGACGTTCGTCTCTCGCCCCGCGGGCAGCGCGGCCGTCATCCAGCTCGCCGCCTCCGAGCGGGCGTCCTTCGTCGCCGACCTGCCGGGCGCCTACGTGGTGCGCCTGCAGGTGTCCGACGGGCTGAACGCGCCGGTGTCCGACGACGTGGTCATCACCAGCCAGAACCTGGCGCCCGTCGCCGCGGCCGGCGCCGACCGGGAGGGGAGCCGGGGGATCGCGGTCGCGCTCGACGGCCGCGCCAGCTCGGATCCGGACGGGGACGCGATCACCCACGCGTGGACGCTGGTGGCCCGCCCGGACGGCAGCGCCGCGGCGCTCACCGGCGCGGCGCTCGCCCAGGCGTCCTTCACGCCGGACGTCTACGGCGCCTACGTGGTCCGCCTCACCGTGAGCGACGGCGTGCTCTCCGCGGAGGACGACGTGACCGTCACCGTCCGCAACCACGCCCCGATCGCGGACGCGGGGCCGGATCTCGAGTCCAACGCCGGCGCGACGCTCCCGCTCAGCGCCGCCGCCTCGACCGATCCGGACCAGGACCCGATCACCTGCGCCTGGGCGCTCACGGCGAAGCCGGCCGGCAGCGCCGCCGCGCTCTCGGATCCGGGCGCGTGCGCGCCCTCCGTCACCTACGACCTCGAGGGCGTGTACGCGTTCTCGCTGGCCGTCCACGACGGCCAGCTCGCGAGCGCGGCGGCGGACACGGTGCAGGTCACCGTGCACCAGAAGGTGTGGATGCTGGGCCACGCCGTCGCCGACGCGGAGTACTCGCGCGCGCTCGACCGGATCGTGGCGGTGGGGGGCTCGCGGCTCTACGTGGCGGATCCCGTCGCCGGCGCGGAGGTGACGGTGACGCTCCCGAAGGCGGCGCTCGCCGTCAGCGTGTCGCCGGACGGGCACTACGCCGCGGTCGGCCACGACGCCGCGGTCTCCTACGTGAAGCTGGACGCGCCGCCGGCGGTGGTCGGCACCTTCGCCACCAGCGTGGTCCCGTCCGACGTGGTGCTGGCGGGCAACGGCTGGATCTACGTGTTCCCGACGGCGTGGGACCAGATCCACGGCATCCGGATCTCGACCGGCGTGGACACGCCGAGCACCGGGTGGAGCCCGTTCGACGGCACGAAGGCGAAGCTGCACCCGGGCGGCGCGGCGCTCTACGGCGCCGACAACTTCGTGTCGCCCGCCGACATCCGGAAGTTCTCGATCTCCGGCGGGGCGGCGTCGTTCCTGTACGACTCGCCGTACCACGGCGACTACGCGATGTGCGGCGATCTCTGGATCACCGAGGACGGGCTGCGCATCGTGACCGCCTGTGGCAACACCTTCCACTCGAACACGACGCAGGGCTCCACCGCCGGCTCGGACATGACCTACGCCGGCGCGCTGGAGGGCACCGGGCAGGTGAAGTGGGCCGACCACTCGCTCGCCGCCGGGCAGATCCTGGTCGTGCCGGGCCTGCCGTCCTGGCCGGCGAACCCTGCCGCCGACACCGAGCTCCGGCTGTTCGGCCAGGACTACCTGGCGCTCCAGGAGGTGATCCCGCTGACCCGCGTCGGCGTGGGCGGCAAGGGCTTCGTCTCGCACGGCCGCTTCGCGTTCTTCTCCGCCGACGCGACCCGGCGCATCGCGCTGGTGCAGGTGGACGCGACCTCGGGCCTGCTCGCGCCGGACGCGGTGATCGTCTACTGACCGTCACCACGGCTCCCGGATCCGCCCCGGAGGCGGGCGAGAGGCCGCCGGGGTGGCGAGCGCCAGCGCCGCCCCGGCACCCGGCCGCGGCTGCCCGGGGGGCGCGAGAACGCCCGTCCCCGGCGCGCGGATGCGCGCGGCGGCGCGCTTGCCCCCGCGGGCCGCGCCGACTATTCGTGCGTCCTCGCGCCGGACCAGTGCGGCGCCAAGGAGACCCGGGTGACCCGCCGAGGCTGGATCCTGTTCGTCGCGCTGTGCGTGCTGTGGGGCATCCCGTACCTGCTCATCAAGGTCGCGGTGCGCGATCTCACGCCCGCCAGCCTCGTGTTCCTCCGGACCGCCACCGGGGCGGTGCTGCTGCTCCCGTTCGTGCTGGTCCGCGGCAACCTGCGGCCGGTGCTGGCGCGCTGGCGCCCCATCGCGCTGTTCACGTTCGGCGAGATGGCGGTCCCCTGGCTCCTGCTCGCCGACGCCGAGCGCCACGTCACGAGCTCGCTCGCGGGGCTCGTCATCGCCGCCACGCCGCTGGTCGGCGCGCTCGCCTCGCGCCTGAGCGCCGGCCACGAGCCGCTGGGCGCGCGCCGCATGTCCGGCCTCGCCGTCGGGCTCGCGGGCGTGGTGGCGCTGCTCGGGCTCGACCTCGGCCGCGGCGACGCGCGCGCGGTGGCGGAGCTCGCGGTGGTCGTGATCGGCTACGCGCTCGCGCCCCGGATCGTGGCGCGCCGCCTCTCCGACCTCCCCGCCCTCGACGTGGTGGCCGTGTCGCTCGCGATGTGCGCCCTCGCCTACGCGCCGTTCGGGATCGCGCAGCTCCCCGCCGCCCTGCCGCCCGCCGAGGCGCTCGGCGCGGTGGCGGGCCTCGGCGTCCTCTGCACCGCGCTCGCGTTCACGCTGTTCTTCCAGCTCATCGCCGAGGTCGGCCCGGTGCGCGCCACCGTGGTGGCGTACGTGAACCCGGCGGTGGCGGTGGCGGCCGGCGTGACGCTGCTCGGTGAGCCGTTCACCGTCGGCACCGCGGTGGGGTTCGCGCTGATCCTCGGCGGCTCCTGGCTGGCGACGTCCGGCGCCGCCGGCCGCGCCAGGACCCCGGCCCCCGCCTCGGCCCCGGCCGCCCCGGGCGCGGTGGCGCCGGCCGCCGCCGAGCGGGCGGGGTGAGCTTGCGCCGCGCGCCATGATCGCAGCGGACGCGAGCCTGGACGACCTCCGGCTGCTCGTCGAGGTGGTGGCCACCGGCGGCCTCACGGCGGCCGCGGCGCGCCTCGGCCTGCGCAAGTCCACCGTGAGCCGCCGGCTCGCCGCGCTCGAGGAGCGGCTCGGCGTGCGGCTGCTGGAGCGGAACGCGCGCCGCCTGCGGCTCACCGAGGCGGGCCGCGCGTACCACGCCCGCGCCGCCCGCCTGGTGGCCGAGGCCCGCGCGCTGGACCGCGAGACCGCCGAGGCGCGCGGCGCGCCGCAGGGCACGCTGCGCATCGCCACCCCGGCCCTGCTCGGCGAGCTGCTCGCGCCGGCGGTGGCCGAGCTGCTGCTCCGCCACCCGCGCCTGAGCGTCGAGGTCGCGCTCGCGCCGCCGCACGTGGACCTGCTCGCGGAGGAGCACGACCTCGCGCTGCGCACCGGCCCGCTCGCCGACTCCTCGCTGGTGGCGCGGCGCCTCGGGACGCTGCGCACCGGCTGCTACGCCAGCCCCGCCTACCTGGCCCGCCGCGGCACGCCCGCGACCGCGGACGCGCTGCGCGGCGAGGGGGACGCGGGCGCGCATGATTGCATCCTGCTCGCCGAGGCGGGCACCGACGAGGTGTGGTTCTTCGGCGCGGGCGCGACGGCGCGGACCGTGCGCCCCGCCGGCCGCCTGCGCGTGCCCAGCGTGCGCGCGGGGCAGCTCGCCGCCCGCGCCGGGCTGGGCGTGGTGCGCCTGCCCGCGGCGCTCGTCGCGGAGGACGTCCGGTCCGGGCGGCTCGTGGCCGTGCTCGAGGCGGAGACGCCGCCCGGCATGCCGGTCCACGCGGTGTACCCGAGCGGCCGGCACCTCGCGCCCAAGGTCCGCGCCTTCCTCGAGCTGGTGTCGGGCGGCGCCGCGGCGCTGCCCTGGGATCCGCCGGGGCGCGCGCCGGCCGAGGGTCCGGGGGCCGCCGTGGAACGCAGCGTTCCGGCGCGGGCGGTCGCCCCGGCGCGCCGGCGCGGGTAGATCCGGTCCCGCGCGGCGGCCGGGCACTCCGCCCGGCGGCGCGGCGGAGGCGGCCATGGCGGCGGTGATGGAGATCGGCGACGCGGAGTTCGAGCGCGAGGTGCTGGCCGCGCCGGAGCCGGTGCTGGTGGAGTTCACCGCCGCGTGGTGCGCGCCCTGCAAGGCGCTCGCGCCCACGCTGGAGGCGCTGGCGAGCGGCTACCGCGGCCGCGTGAAGGTCGCCGCGCTCGACGTGGAGCGGCACCCGGCCACCGCCGAGCGGTACGGGATCCGCTCGATGCCGACGCTGCTCTTCTTCATGGGCGGCAAGGTGGCCCGGCAGCTCGTCGGCGCGGTGCCGCGGGCGCGCCTGGAGGACGCGGTCCGCGAGCTCCTCCCCGGGTAGCGCGTCGCCGGGTGGGAGGAGGGAGCACCTGCCCGGCCGTCCCGTGAGCGCGGGGGCGGCCCGCGGCGCGCCGGAGCCGGCCGGCGCTTCCGAGCGCGCGGTCCGGAGGGTACTCTCGCCGCTCGACCGTCGGCTCGTGGCCCCGGTCCCCCGGAGCGCGCGCGTGAGCGACGGAGAAAGACGGTCCCCGGTGCCGGCCTGGTCATCGTCCCGGGCAGCCGGGGCGCTGGTGGTGGCGGTCGCGATCATCGACCTGCTGGCCGTCCTGCTGGTCGGCTCGTCCGTGGAGGCGAGCCGCCTGCACAACCGCGAGCGCGCCACCGCGGCCACGCAGAACCTCGCCGCCGCGCTGGAGCAGTACCTCGACGGCGTCTTCGAGAAGGTCGGGCTGACGCTGCTCACCGTGGCGGACGAGTACGAGCGCGAGTCGGCCGGGGGCCGGGTGGACGGGCCCGCGTTCGACGACTTCCTGGCCCGCCAGCGCGGCCGCATCCCGCAGCTCCACGCGCTCGACACGTTCGACGCGGACGGCGTGCTGGCGCACGGCCGCGACACGCCCCCGGGCATCGTGACCGACGTCTCCGACCGCGACTACTTCCGGCGGCTGCGGGCCGAGCCCGGCCTCGGCGTGGTCGTCTCGAGGCCCATCGTCGGCCGGCTCACCGACCGGCCGCAGCTGGTCCTGGCGCGCGCGCTCCGGCACGCCGACGGGACCTTCGCCGGCGTGGCGGTCGCGAGCGTGCTGCTGGAGGACCTCGCCCGCGCGTTCGACGGCTACGACGTGGGCGCGCGGGGCGTCATCGTGCTGCGCGACCCCGACCTCGGCGTCGTCGTGCGCCGGCAGAGCTCCGGCGCGTCCATCGCGCTCGGCGACCGCACCGTCTCCCCCGAGCTGCAGGCGCTGCTCCGCGACGGCCACCGGTCCGCGACCTACTCCGGCGTGGCGGTGGACGGCATCGAGCGCACCTTCACGTTCCGGCGGATGCCGCGCACCGGGCACCTCGTGATCGTGGGGCTCGCGTTCGACGACTACCTCGCCGCCTGGCGCCGCTCCACGCTGCTCGCCACGACCGTGCTGGCCGCCTTCGGCCTGCTCACCGCCGCCGCGGCCTGGCTGACGCTGCGCGCCTGGCGCCGGCACCAGGCGGCGGTGCAGGACCTCGCCGAGCAGGAGACCCGGTTCCGGCTGCTGGCCGAGAGCGCCACCGACGTGATCTGGATGGTGGACGCCGCGCGCCGCCTCACCTACGTGAGCCCGGCGGTGCAGCGGCTGGCCGGGTGGACGCCGGAGGAGGCCTGCCGCGTCCGCTGGCCGCGGCTCCTCTCGCCGCCGTCGATCGAGCGGATCCGCTCGGCGCTCGCGCGGCTCGGCGCGGTGGCGCCGCACGCGCAGCCGTTCGCCGACGCTCTCATCGAGCACGAGGTGGTGGCGAAGGACGGGCGGCGGGTCCAGGCGGAGTCGCGCTTCAGCCTGCTGTGGAGCGCCGGCGGGCAGGTGCTCGGCGCCATCGGCGTCACCCGCGACGTCACCGAGCGGCGGGAGATGCAGGCGCGGGTGCAGGTCGCCGAGCGCATGGCGTCGCTGGGGACGATGGCGGCCGGCGTGGCCCACGAGGTGAACAACCCGCTCACCTACGTGTACGGCAACGTGGCCTTCGCGCTGGAGCGGCTGCGGTCGGTGGACGCGCGGCGGGAGGCGCCGCTGGTCGAGGCGCTCCAGGCGCTGCGCGAGGCGCTGGCCGGCGCCGACCGCGTCCGCCACATCGTGCGCGACCTGAAGGCGTTCTCGCGCGCCGAGGACGACCGGCTCGAGCCGGTGGACGTGGTGCGCGTCGTCGAGGGCTGCCTCAAGATGACGGGCACGCTCACCGCCGGGCGCGCGCAGGTGATCGTGCGGTTCGGGCCGGTCCCGCGGGTCCTGGCGAGCGAGGCGCGGATCGGCCAGGTGATGCTCAACCTGATCGTGAACGCCGCCCACGCCATCCCCGAGGGCGACCCGGGCGCGAACCGGATCGAGGTCTCCACCGCGCTCGCCGCGGACGGGCGCGTCGAGGTGGCGGTGGCCGACACCGGCACCGGCATCGCGCCCGACGTGCTGCCCCGGATCTTCGACCCGTTCTTCACCACCAAGGGCGTGGGGGAGGGGACGGGGCTGGGCCTGTCGATCTGCCACGGCATCGTGAAGGCGCTGGGCGGCGAGATCCACGTCGAGACGGAGGTCGGGCGGGGGAGCCGGTTCCGGGTGCTGCTCCCGCCGGCGCCGGCCGGCGCCGCGGCCGGTCCCGACGAGGCGTCCGCGAGGCCGGCCGTGCCGCCGCGGCGGCGGGTGCTGGTGCTCGACGACGATCCGCTGGTGGCGCGCGCCATCGGCCGGACGCTGTCGCGCGACTGCACGGTGGACGTGAGCACCGACCCGGCGCAGGCGCTGCGGCGGCTCCACTCGGGCGAGCGCTGGGACGTCATCCTCTGCGACCTGATGATGCCGGAGCTGGCCGGGATGGACGTCCACGCGTCGGTCCAGGAGCTCGACCCCGGCCAGGCGGCGCGCATCGTGTTCATGACCGGCGGCGCCTTCACCGCGCGCGCGCGCGAGTTCCTGGAGCGGGTCCCGAACGCCCGGGTGGAGAAGCCCCTCGATCCCGCCACGCTCGCGCGGGTCCTCGAGGCGGGCTGCCGCGCGGCGCCGGGCGACGGGACGGCCGATCCGTGAGACGCCGTCAGGCGGAGCGCAGCCGGCCGAGCAGCGCCGGCGCGCACGGGGGCGGCGGGGCCCGCTGCGCCCGGCGCTCCGCCTCGCGCTCGGCCAGCACCGCCTGGCAGGCGGGGCAGGAGACGGTGACGGGGACGATGGTCCAGAACCGGCCGTTCTCCGCCCGGCACGCCGCGCCGCCCGCCGCCTCTTCGTAGAAGTGGATCATCGCGTCCCCCCGGGTCGCCCGACGCTGCGACCGTGCCCAGCGTCGCCCGCCGGCCCGCGCCGGGAAAGTCGCGCGAGCGCCCGACCCGCAGGGCCGGGACGCGCGGACGAGGGACGCCCGTGGCACGCCGCCGCGCGGCGGGGGTGGGCACGCGCCCGCGGCCGGGGTATGGATGCGCCCCCATGGCGACACCTGGCGACGGCGGCGGGCCGGACCTCGATCCGGCCGACCTCGCGGCGGCGCTCCGCGTGCTGGCGCGGGTGGCCGAGGACCGCACCGTGCTCGCGCGCGTGGACGCGGACGCGCGCGTGGCGCTGCAGCGGCTGGCCGGCGAGGTGGCGCGGCCGGACCTGAAGGCCCGCAAGAAGCTGCAGAAGGCCCTGCTCAAGGAGGAGCACCGCGCGCGCCGGTCGCGGGACGCGGACCTGCGCCGGGACACCGGCATCCAGCGGCTCCGGCAGGCGCCGGTGTTCGTGGCGCCGCTCCCCGCGCTGCCGCCGCCAGGCGCCGACGCGTCCGGCTGGTGGCCGCGCCTGCCCGGCGCGGGCGAGGGCGGCGCCGGGGCAGGGGCGGGCGCGCCGGGCGCCGAGGAGAACACCGGGCCGGAGCTGTCGGAGCCGCGCAAGTGCTACGTGTGCAAGGCGACGTTCCGCCGCCTGCACCCGTTCTACGATCAGCTGTGCCGCGCCTGCGGGGACGAGAACCAGGCGCGCCGCACCGCCGGCGCGGACCTGCGGGGCCGGGTGGCGCTCGTGACCGGCGCGCGCGTGAAGATCGGCTACCAGGCGGCGCTGCTGCTGCTCCGCGCCGGGTGCAGCGTGGTGGCGCTGACCCGGTTCCCGCGCGACGCCGCGGCGCGCTACGCGCGCGAGGCGGACTTCGAGCGCTGGCGGGACCGGCTCTCGATCCACGGCGTGGACCTGCGCCACACCCCCAGCGTCGAGCTGCTCTGCCAGCGGCTCGAGGCGACGCTGCCGCGGCTCGACTTCCAGCTCCACAACGCCTGCCAGACGGTGCGGCGGCCCCCGGGGTTCTACGCGCACCTGCTCGAGGCCGAGCAGGCGCCGCCGTCCGCGCTGCCGCCGGCCGAGCGCGCGCTGCTGCGCGACTGGGAGGCGTTCCGGGACGCGCTCCGCGGCCAGGGCGGCGCGGCGGGCGTGACCGGGCCCGCGCTGCTCTCGCAGGCGCGCAGCGACGCGGACCTGCTCCTGCCGGGGAGGAGCGCGCTGGAGCTGTTCCCGCGCGGCGTGCTCGACCAGGACCTGCAGCAGGTGGACCTGCGCGCGCACAACTCGTGGCGCCTGCGCCTGCACGAGGTGCCCACCCTGGAGCTGCTGGAGGTGCTGCTGGTGAACGCGACGGCGCCGTTCGTGATGGCGTCGCGGCTGAAGCCGCTCATGACGCGGGCGCCCGGCGCGCCCCCGGGGACCGCCACCAGCGGCGACGCGGCCCGGCACGTGGTGATGGTGTCGGCGATGGAGGGGCAGTTCTACCGCGAGCACAAGACCGACCGGCACCCGCACACCAACATGGCGAAGGCGGCGCTCAACATGCTGGTGCGGACCAGCGCGGCGGACTACGCGAAGGACGGGATCTTCCTGAACGCGGTGGACACCGGCTGGGTGACCGACGAGGACCCGGCCCACCTCGCCGCGCGCAAGGCGGAGGAGCACGCGTTCTCGCCGCCGCTCGACATCGTGGACGGGGCGGCGCGGATCGTCGCGCCCATCTTCGAGGGCTTCCGCACCGGGCGGCACCCGGCCGGGCAGTTCTTCAAGGACTACCGGCCGGTGCCGTGGTGAGGGGGAGGCCCTAGTAGGCGGAGTTGGCCGCGTGGCTGAAGAGCGTGGTGATGGGCTCGCTCAGCTGGTGGGCGCGGCCGCCGCGGATGTAGCTCTCGAGCTGCTCGATGTCCGACTGCTTCTCCTCGACCACCAGGTCCACGAGGTCGAGCATCGAGATGACGCCCACCACCGCGCCGCCCTCGCGCACCGCCAGGTGGCGGGTGCGGCGGGTGCGCATGAGCTGGGCGCACTCGGCGTCGGTGGCCTGCGGCGCGACGGCGGGGAAGTCGGGGCGCAGCACCGCCGCGAGCGGCGTCTTCGCCGGGTCCACCCCGCGCGCGATGGCCGCGACCAGGTCGCGCTCGGTCACCAGGCCCGTGAGCGCCCCGCCGCGGCGCACGCCGACCGAGCCGATGCCGCGGTCGGTCATGAGGCGGGCGGCCTCGGCGCAGCTGGCGGTGTCGTCGAGCGCGACGACGGTGCGGGTGACGCGGGTCTGGATCGAGGCCATGTGCGGTGCCCTCCGGGGCTGAGCGGCCGGGCGCGGCCCGGCGTTCCGGAGGCGATGATGCGCCCGCCCGCGCGGCGCGCCTCCACGCAAGATCCGATGGACCATAGGCAGAGCTGATGGTCGGCTCCCGGGCGCGCAGGGGATCTGATAGCCTGCGCGCGTGCGCCGCCTCGATCCCCGCAAGCTCGAGACCTTCCGCGTGGTCGCGCAGGCCCGGAAGATCTCCACCGCCGCCAAGCTGCTCCACCTGTCGCAGCCGGCGGTCACCGCGCAGATCCGCGCCCTGGAGGAGGAGTGCGGCCGCGCGCTGCTGGTCCGCTCGTCGAAGGGCGTCACGCCGAACGACTGGGGGCTGCGGCTGCTCGACACCGCCAAGCAGGTGCACGCGCTGCTCGGCGAGGTGGAGGGCGCGTTCCAGGACGAGCCGGGCGTGGGCGAGGAGGTGGTGCTCGGCGCCAGCATGACCACCGCGTCCTACGTCGCCCCGCCGCTCGTGGCCGGCTACCGCGCCGTGCACGGCCGCGTCCCGTTCCGGCTCCAGGTCGCGAACACGGCCCGCGTGCTGGAGTGGGTGGCGGACGGGAAGGTGCCGCTCGGGATCGTGGAGGGCCGGCTGCGCTCGCCGCGCGTCCACCTGGAGCGCTACCTGGAGGACGAGCTGGTGGCGGTCGCCGCCGCGTCCGCGCGCGACCTCCTGCGCATCTCCCGCGCGGCCGACCTCGCCTCGGCCCCGCTGCTGCTCCGCGAGCCCGGGTCCAACACCCGCGCGGTGGTCGAGGAGGCGCTGGCCGGGGTCCTCGGGGCCCGCTCGGTGCGCCGGTCCGAGCTCCTGTTCGGCTCCAACCAGTCGATCAAGATGGCCGCGGTGGCGGGGCTGGGCGTGGCGTTCGTCTCGCGCTGGAGCGTGCAGCTCGAGGTGGCGGCCGGCACGCTCCGGATCCTCCCGCTCCGCGACCTGCGCCTGACCCGGTCGTTCTCCTGGGCGACCGCCTCGCCCCGCCTCCAGGGGGCCGCCGGACGGTTCCAGGCCTGGTCCCGCCAGCACCCGCCGCCCAGGCCCTAGGCCGGCGCCGAGGGGTGACCCCGCGGCGCTTTGTCGGCGCGGGCCGATGGTGTATGGCTACGGCCCCATGAAGACCCTGACCGAGCTGAGCGGCACCCTGATCCGGACGGCGGCGGCGGCGATCGCGGCCGCGCGGCGCAACCTCCCGGCCGAGCCCGAGCCCGTCGCGGCGCCGCCCGCCCCGGCGGCCACGACCGAGCCGGCGCCGGAGGCCGCGCCCGAGGCCGCGCCCGAGGCGGCCGCGCCGGCCGAAGCGGCGCCTTCCGACGCCGCGCAGCCCGAGGCCGCGCAGCCCGAGGCCGCCGCGGCGCCCGCGCAGGCGGCGCCCAAGGGCGAGAGCGAGGCCGTGAAGGCCGCGCTCGACGCCGCGGTGTCCGAGGCGACCGGGGTCTCCGGCGATCGCCTGGCGCTCCTCCGCGCCGCGGTCGAGGTGGTGGGCCGCCGCGCCGAGGACGTCCGGCTGGTGCGGGTCTTCGGGGCCGAGGAGCCGGTCGCGGGCGCCAAGACGCTCGGCGACCACCAGTTCCTGGTGGACCTGTTCCCCGCGAGCATGAAGCAGACCGCCGGCGGCGACCGCGACGATCGCGGCGGGCGCCGGGGTGGCCGCGGCGGCCGGGGCGGGGGCGGCGGCGGCCGCGGCCCGGGCGGCGGTGGCGGCGGCGGCAAGGGAGCCGGCGCGACCGGCGGCTTCTCGATGGACTCGCTCCGCGAGGACCGACGCAACGAGCGCGGCGGCGGGCGCGGGCGGCCGGGCGGCGGCGGCGGCCGGCGGCCGGGCGGTCCCGGCGGCGGGCGCGGTCCGGGTGGCCCCGGCGGCGGCGCGCCGAAGAAGTAGCTCGCGCATGCACGATCCCCTCGCACCGCTCCTCGCCGACGGCGTGGTCGAAGCCGTCGGCGCGCGCCTGAAGACCGGCAAGGAGGCCGAGGTCTGGCTGGTCCAGGCCGGCGGCGAGGTGGTCGCGGCCAAGGTCTACAAGGCCCGCCAGACGCGCACGTTCCGCAACGACGCGGCCTACCGCGAGGGCCGGCGCGTCCGCGACAGCCGCACGCAGCGCGCCATGGATCGCGGGAGCCGCTTCGGGCAGGCGGCCGCGGAGGAGGCCTGGAAGGCGCGCGAGGCCGACGCGCTGCACGCGCTCCACGCCGCGGGCGTGCGGGTCCCGCGCCCGGTGCTGTTCTACGAGGGCGTGCTGCTCATGGAGCTCGTGGTCGGCCCGGACGGCCACCCGGCGCCGCGCCTGGTGGACGCGCACGTGCCGCGCGAGCGCGCCGCCGCGCTCTACGCCGACCTGCGCGCCCAGGCGGTGCGCATGCTCTGCTGCGACCTCATCCACGGCGACCTGTCGCCCTACAACGTGCTGCTCGGGCACGACGGGCCCGTGGTCATCGACTTCCCGCAGGTGGTCGGCGCCGCGCACAACGGGCAGGCGGAGGCGTTCTTCCGGCGCGACCTCGAGAACCTGCGCCGCTTCTTCGCCGCGCTCGACCCCGCGCTCGAGGCCGCCGCGGGCGACGCGCGGGAGATCTGGCGCGCCTACGTCCGGCGCGAGCTGACCCCCGACTTCGTCCCGTCCGGCCGCGCCCCGGAGCCCGCGCCCCGCGCGCCCGCACACCCGTCCGGCGCGGGTGGACGTCGCGGCCAGCCCCCGCGGCCGCACGCCGCGCCTGCGCACGCGGCACCGACGCCCGCGCACGCGGCCGCCCCGCGCGCCGCGCCCGCTCGCGACGACGCGCCGCAGCGGCGCGGGCCCGGGAACCGGCGCGGGTCCGGCCCCGGCGACCGGGGTGGCCGTCCCGCCGATCGCGGCGGCCGTCCGCCGGATCGCGGCGGCCGCCCTCCGGAGCGCGGCGGCCGTCCCGCGGATCGCCGCGAGCACGGCGGCGAACGCGGCGGCGAACGGCGCCGCGGCGGGCCCGTTCCCGGCCCCGAGGTGATCCGCGTCGAGCGCCTCCCGCTCGCCGGCCCCCGCGACCGGCCCGGGCACGCGCAGCCGCCGCGCCCGGCGTCCGCGGCGCCCTCCCAGCACGGTCGCGCACCGGGGTCCCGTCCCCCGGGTCCGCGGCGCCATCCCCGGCGCTGACGGGGCCCTGCGGCGCGATGTCGCGCCCGGCCCACCCTGACCAGAAGCAGCGTCGCCTCGGGCACTTACGCCCGCCGCGCGCCGGCCTGCCACCGCCGGTTCGGGGCGCGGCGGGGACGCCCCTGGTGGTACCATGCCGCCGCTTTCCCCCGAAAGCGCCGCGCCGGCACACACCCCGGCCCGGAGTCCTTCCGCTGCAGAGGTCGTTCGATGCCGAAGCTCCTCGCCCTGCTGTCCTCCCTGAAGCTCGCCGTGATCCTGCTCGTGCTGCTGCTGCTCGGGCTCTCGGCGGGCACCATCATCGAGTCGCGGTCCGGCGTCGCGGTGGCGGGGCGGCTCGTCTACTACGCGCCGTGGTTCCTGGCGCTGCAGGCGCTGTTCACGGTGAACGTGGTGGCGTCCCTGCTCTCGCTCTTCCCCTACGGGAAGATGCGGATCGGCTACCTGCTCACCCACGGCTCGCTGGTGCTGATCCTCGTCGGCGCGCTCGTCACGTACTTCTTCAAGGTGGAGGGGACGCTCGGCCTGTGGGAGGGCCAGACCGGCAACGAGATCGACCAGGTGGAGAACGGCCAGCTGGTGGCCCGCCACACGCTGCCGTTCTCGGTCCGGCTGATGGACTTCCAGATCGACCACTACCCCGGGACCATGCGGCCGGCGCAGTTCCGCAGCTACGTGGTCATCCTCGACCCGCAGACCGGGGCCGGCACGCCCGGCGCGCTCTGGATGAACCACCCGCTGGAGGTCGGCGGCTACACCATCTTCCAGTCGAGCTACCAGCAGGAGAACGGGCGCGAGGCGTCGGTCTTCTCGGTGTCGAAGGACCCGGGCCAGCCCATCGTGTTCGCCGGGTACGTGCTGCTGGTGCTGGGCATGTGCGTGGTGTTCGGCACGCGCATCGTGCAGCGCCGCCGCGCCGCCGCGCTGCTCGCCGGCCTGGCGCTGCTCGCGCTGGCGCGCCCCGCCGCCGCCGCGCCCGACGAGGTCACGAAGGTGGACCTGGACGCGCTGCGCCGCCTGCCGGTGCAGTACGACGGCCGCGTCATGCCGCTCGACACGTGGGCGCGCGAGAACGTCTGGAAGATCACCGGCCGCCGCCAGTGGCAGGGCCGGGACGCGGTGGCCGTCGCGGCGCGCTGGCTGGCGAACCCGCAGGCCGCCGCGAACGAGCCGGTGATCGCGCTCGACGACGCCAAGCTCGCCGAGGCGATCGGGCTCTCCGGCGCCACGCACGCGGCGCTGGTGCAGGTGGCGCGCAGCCCGCAGTTCGGGCAGCTCATGCGGCAGGCCTCCGAGCAGGAGGCGCGCAACGAGCCGCGCCGCGGCGTCCTCGCCGACGTCGAGAAGCTCTACGAGCGCGCCCAGCGCATGGGCGACCTCATCTCCGGCGGCGTGCGCCCGGTGCCGGTGGGCGGGCCGGCGGAGGCGCGCTGGAACCCGGCGGCGCAGCCGGGGCTGCCCGGCCTGCTCGAGCTGGCCCGCGGGCCGCGCCTGGAGGGCTGGCCCGCGGCCGCCGCGATGGACCGCGAGGTCTCGTACAACGCCACGCGCCCGAGCCGCATCGCCTGGATCGTCCTGGTGGGCGCGCTGGTGGCCGCGATCGCGGGCTGGCGCACGCGGAACCGCACGCTCGACGCGGCCGCGGCGGTGCTGCTCGTGATCGGGTTCGGCGTGATGACCTGGGGGCTGGGCGTGCGCTGGGCGGTGGGCGGCCGCGTGCCTGCGTCCAACATGTACGAGTCGATGATGTTCCTGGCGTGGGGCGTGGGCCTGTTCGCGCTCGTCGCGCTCGTGTTCATCCGCAACCGGCTCGTGCTGGTGAACGCGAGCGCCGGCGCCGCGCTCACCATGCTGCTCGTGGACCTGCTGCCGATGGACGGCTTCATCCACCCGATGCCGCCGGTGCTCACCGGCACGCCCTGGCTCGCCATCCACGTGCCCATCATCATGGTGAGCTACGCGGTGCTGGCGCTCGGGGTGATCATCGCGCACATGCAGATCGCGTTCGGCGCGCTGGCGCCGAAGCGCGAGGACCTCATCGAGAAGATGGCAGACCTGAACTACTGGTACACGATGGTCGGGTCGATCCTGCTCATCGCCGGCATCCTCACCGGCTCGATCTGGGCGGCGTCGTCGTGGGGCCGGTACTGGGGCTGGGATCCGAAGGAGGTCTGGTCGCTGGTCGCCTTCCTCGCGTACATGGCCATCCTGCACGCCCGCTCCGACCGGCTCCTCGGGCGGTTCGGCGTGGCGGCCTGGAGCATCATCGCCTTCCAGACCATCCTCATGACGTACCTGGGGGTGAACTACGTCCTCGGGACCGGGCTCCACGCGTACGGCTTCGGCGACTCGCCCATCGTGATCTGGATGGTCCTCATCGCGCTGGCCGAGATCGCGTTCCTGGCGTGGGGCGGGTTCGCCCAGCGCCGCGCGCAGGGCCGCCCGGGCCTGGCGGGGTAGGCCCGCGTCCGCCCAGGGATCGCTTCATCCACCCGCACAGGAGACAGCCGATGCCCACCACCGCCGAGAACCTGAAGGTCGCCTTCGCCGGCGAGAGCCAGGCCAACCGGAAGTACCTCGCGTTCGCGAAGAAGGCGGAGAAGGAGGGCTACCCGCAGATCGCCCGCCTGTTCCGCGCCGCGGCCGACGCCGAGACCATCCACGCGCTGGCGCACTTCCAGAACATGGGCGGCGTCGGCTCGACGCTCGAGAACCTGCGCGAGGCCGTCGCGGGCGAGACCTACGAGTACACCGAGATGTACCCGCCCATGGTCGAGCAGGCCATCGCCGAGCAGCACAAGGCGAAGACCATGCTCGACTGGGCGAACCGGGTCGAGAAGGTGCACGCGACCCTGTTCAAGCAGGCGCTGGCGGCGCTCGAGTCCGGGCAGGACCTCTCGAAGATGGACGTGTACCTGTGCCCGGTCTGCGGCGACGTCGAGTTCGGCGTGCCGACCGAGAAGTGCCCGGTGTGCGGCACGCCGGCGTCGCGGTTCGAGAAGATCGCGTAGCGCCGGCTCAGCCCGGGGTCGCGGCGCCGCGCGCCGCGGCCCCGTCGGCCCGCTGGGCGCGCGCCGGCGGCGCGAGTTGCGCCCGGAGCGCGGTCACGTCGAACCAGAGCTCCTCGCGCGAGATCCGCTCGCCGCGCAGCTCGAACACGTGGAGCATCCGGAACGTGGCGCGGCCCGACCAGCCGGCCAGCCCGCAGAAGCTCGCGTCGGCGATCGTCCCGGTCCACTCGGCCTCGTCCACCAGGAAGTCCTCGCCGTAGTGGCGCGCGATCGGGCGCACGCCCTCGCCGCGCAGGTCGGCGAAGAGCTGGCGGTAGAAGCCCCTGGCCGCCTCCTTGCCGGAGAGCGGGCCGCAGATCGACCCGACGCAGCGGTGCTGCACGTCCTCGGTGACCGTGGAGAGCACGCCCTCGAGGTCGTCCTGCGCCTCCTGCTCGAAGTGCCGGTTCACCAGCCGATCCATCTCGTCCCGCGTCATGTCGCCTCCTCCGCCGGCCGGCTCCGCCGCCGCGCGTGCGCCCAATCTCGCGCCGCCCGGGGCTCGCCACCATCCGACGGTCGTAGGGGCACGGGCCGCGCCGCCCGCCGCTGCACCACGTTGGAGCGGTCCCTGGCGCCGCGGCCGGCAGGGCGGCTATGGGACCCGGGACCGGTGGCGCCCGCGCCCCGGCCGAGGGGGACCGATGCCGGACCGACGCACCGTGACGGAGCGGGTCGAGCGGGAGGTGGCGGCGCTGTGCCGGCAGGGCCTGCCCTGGACCACGCTCTGGGAGGCCGCCCGCGGCCGGATCGCCGGCGCGATCCCGTTCGAGGCGGCGGCGTTCGCGGCCACCGACCCCGCCACGCTCCTGCCCACCGCCGGCGTGCTCCACGAGCTGCCCGAGCGCTACTGCGCCGCCATCCTCGACAACGAGATCCGCGAGGACGACTACGACAAGCTGTCCGCGCTCGTCCGCGGGCGGCGCCACGTGGGGGTCCTCGGCGTGAGCACCGCCGGGCGGCCGGAGCGGAGCGCGCGCTTCCGCGAGGTGCTCGCGCCCATCGGGCTCGGGCGGCAGGCGCGCAGCGCGTGCGTGGCCGGCGGCGGCTGCTGGGCCTGGCTCGACCTGTACCGCGAGCGCGGGCGGCCGGAGTTCACCGCGCCGGAGGCCCGCGCGCTCGGGCGCATCGCAGGGACGCTGGCCGAGGCGCTCCGCGCGTCGCTGCTGCTGGAGGGCGCGTCGGCGCGGGCGGCGGAGGACGCGCCCGGGCTGGTGCTGCTCGGGCCCGGGCTGGAGCGCGTCGCGGCGGACGCGGCCGCGGAGCGCTGGCTCGAGGAGCTGGGCGGCGGCGGATCGTCGCCGCCGCTCGTCCTGCAGGCCGTGGCCGCCGCCGCGCGCCGGCGCGACGAGGCAGGGGACGCGACCGGGCCGGCGCGGGTGAGGGCGCGTGCGCGCTCGGGGCGCTGGCTGACCGTGCACGGCTTCCGGCCCGCCGGCAGCCCCGGCGTGGAGCTCGCGGCGGTGATCGAGCCGGCCGCGCCGGTGGAGCTGGCCGAGCTGCAGGTCTGCGCGTTCGGGCTGACGCCGGCCGAGCGGCGGGTGCTGCAGCTCACGCTCCAGGGCCTGTGCACGAAGGAGATCGCGGCGGCCCTGGGCATCTCGCCCTACACCGCGCGCGATCACCTGACCCACGTGTTCGACAAGACCGGCGCCCGCAGCCGCGCGCAGCTGTTCGCCCGCCTCGTCGCGGCGCGCCCGCCCGAGCGCGCCCGCGAGGCCGGGCCCGGCGCGATCCTGGCCGGGCCCGGCGCGCGCGAGGAGGCCTGAGCCTGCGGGAGCGCGGCCTCGCCGGCGGCTACGGACAGGACAGCGCCGGGTTCCACTGCGCGAACGTGCCCGCCGGGTTGTTGCGCCAGACCCACACGTGCAGGTCGTAGTGCCAGGGCTCGCCGGGCCCGTGGCCTTCCATCGGGCCCTGGAACGCCTGGCCGAACAGGCTGGGCCGGGGCGGCACGTCCTCGGGCGCGGGCGGCGTGCTCCCGATCCACGGGGCGCCGTCGTGGAAGACGGGCCGGACGTACTCGACGCCGGCGAGCGCGAGGCCGTCCGCGGTGGGGAAGTACAGCAGCGCCTCGGGCGCGTCGGCCGAGATCGCCGGATCGAGCAGCCGCGCCAGGTTGATGTAGTGGATGCCCATCGCGCCGACTCCCGGCAGCGAGACGCACGGGCTGAGCGGGACGAAGCCGTCCGCCTCGGCCACCGCGACGTCGTGGTAGCGCGCGCTCGCCGCGCGCGCGGCCGCCAGCGCCTGGCTCTCCGCCGCGGCGCGCGCCGCCGCCGCCGCCGACGACGATGCCGCCGCGTCCTCCGGCGCCTGTCCGCCGCAGCCGGCGGCCACCGCCGCCAGCGCCGCCGCGCCCGCCATCGCTCCGAACCTCGTCCGATTGCGCCTCGAAGTCATCCGTGTCCCTCCGCGAGCGAACGCCCGCGCCGTTCGGCGCCGCCGCCGCCGTGCCCCCGCACGGCGCCGCCGTCGCACATGGGCGCGCACGCTACGCCCGACGCGACGGCAGGGACATCCGACATTCGTACGGGCCGTGCGCGGCCGGAGAGGGCGTAACCGCCCGCTGGCCTCCGCCGAGGCGCCGGGCCGGCCGCCCGGGTGGTCGCGTTCGCCCCGGCGTTCCCGCGGCGGGGCGCGCCGTCGGGCCGCGGCGCCGCGGATCGGGTAAGAAGGGCCGTGCGCGCCGCCCCGCTCCCCGGAACCTGGTCCCGCTACGCCCGGGCGCTCCTCTCGCGGAAGCCCCGAGTCGCCGCGCCGGGGCAGGGCGGCTTCACGCTGGAGCGGTGCGCCGCCGGGATCCTCGCCGCGCCGCCGCGGCTCGCCGCCTACCGCGCCGCGTGCGGGTTCGCCGCCGGCCCCGACCTGCCGGTCACGTACCCGCACGTGCTCGCGTGGCCGCTGCACCTCGCGCTCCTCACCGCGCCGGAGCTCCCGGTGCGGGCGCTCGGGCTCGTCCACCTGCGCAACCGGATCGAGGCGCTGCGCCCGCTGCCCGCGCGCGAGCCCGTCGAGCTGCGCGCGCGCCTCTCCGGACCGCGCGAGACCGCGCGCGGCCAGGAGCTGGACCTCCTCACCGAGGCCTGGGCCGGCGGGGAGCTGGCGTGGCGGGAGCAGGCGGTGCTGCTCGCCCGCCGCCCCGGCGCGAGCCGCGGGCCGCCGGCGCCCGCGGAGGCGGATCCCGGTGGCGCCGCCGAGCGGCGCTGGGAGGTGCCGGCCGGCACCGGGCGCCGCTACGCGCGCGCGTCGGGCGACTTCAACCCGATCCACCTCTCCGCGCTCACCGCCCGGGCGTTCGGGTTCGAGCGGGCCATCGCGCACGGGATGTGGTCCCTCGCGCGGATCGCCGCGGAGCTCGGCCCGGCCCTGGCGGCGGGGCCGGTCCGCCTGGACGCCGGCTTCAAGGCGCCGGTGCTGCTGCCCGCCGCCGTGACGCTGCGGCACTGGCCGGTGGCGGACGGCCTCGGGTTCGCGCTGCGCGACGGCGCCGGCGGCCGCCTCCACGCGTCCGGCGCGTTCACCACCCTCGCCTGAGCGCATTTCACGGTGAGCGGATGTGGGCCCGCGGGTGCTCCGCGCGCAGACCGCCTCACGACTCCCCTTGGGTACACCGTCGGTACTGTGACGCCGAGTCTTGACCTCGTCGGGGGAGTTCCTTACGGTGAAGGCACCACGCTTCAGGGCAATTCACCCGTACCCAGGGTGAAGCGCAAAGCCGCGGGTCCGGTGAACGCCGGACGGCCGTGGCCGCCGTGGCGAGACCGGTCCTCCGGCCCAGCCCACGTCTGCCCTGAGCACGCGTGGGCTTCGTCGTTTCGACGGGGCGATCGCGGTGAGGACGGACCAGCCAGGAGAGGCGTCAATGAGCGTGAAGCACGACAAGGGGCACGAGGCCGGGGCGACGCACGACTTCCACGGCGGCATCTGCGGCTGCTGCGGGCCGAGCGCGACGCGCGGGATGTCCGGCGCCGAGGTGGACCTCGCCATCGAGCAGCGCGGCGAGCGCCTCACCCGGCTCGACGAGGTGCGCGGCGACGACGTGGACCACCTGCTCTCGGCGCGCAGCCGCCGCGGGTTCCTGAAGGCCGGCGGCCTGTTCGGCGCGCTGGCGGCGGCGGCCCCGGTCCTCTCTCGCGCCCGCGCGGAGGGCAACGGCGGCTACAGCCTGTTCCAGCAGGGCGGCGGCCGGGTGCACGTGGTCGAGTCGAGCTACGAGACCACGAAGTGGGGCATCTTCGACTCCAACCTGCCCGACATCGTCCAGATCGAGTCCGGGGACGTCGTCTCGTACCCGAACACCTGGAGCCACTTCCTCAACGACCTGCAGCCGGGCATGCCCATCGAGGAGATCGCGCGCCTCCGCCTCGCCCACCCGGGCGTGGGCCCGCACTCGATCATCGGCCCGGTCGGCGTCCGCGACGCCGAGCCCGGCGACGTGCTCGAGATCCAGTACCTGCGCGTCCGCCCCACCGACTGGGCGGTCTGCTTCAACAACCCGGGCGCCCTCGGCACCGGCGCGCTGCCGGACGCCTTCCCGCAGGGCCAGGCGAAGTACTTCGACCTCGACACCGCCAACAACACCTCGGAGTTCGCGCCGGGCATCCAGCTCCGGCTGGCGCCGTTCCAGGGCACCATGGGCGTCGCGCCGGCGAACGGCGTGTTCCCCACGCCCCCGGGCCACGCCTACGGCGTGATCAGCTCGGTCCCGCCGGGGCAGCACGCCGGCAACGTGGACTGCCGCGAGGCGGGCGAGGGCTCGCGCCTGTTCGTCCCGGTGTTCCAGCGGGGCGGCAAGATCTTCACCGGTGACTCGCACGCGCTCCAGGGCGACGGCGAGGTGACGCTCACCGCGATGGAGACCGCGATGAAGGAGATCCGCGTCCGCGTGATCCTCCACAAGCAGGTCGCGCTCGCCTGGCCGATGCACGAGACGCCGGACGCCTGGATCGTCCACGGCACCAACCCGGACCTCGACATCGCGTTCCGGATCGCCCTGCTGAACGCGATCGACTTCCTCGAGGCCCGCGCCGGCCTGACCCGGCTCGACGCCTACGCCCTCTGCAGCCTCGCGGTCAGCTTCCGCGTGACGCAGGTGGTGAACGGGCAGAAGGGCATCTACGGCGTCATCCCGAAGCGCATCTTCCACCCCCAGCTCCGCGCCGCGATGGGCGTGATCTAGCCCGCGGCCGGATCGCCGTCCCGCCGGAGCTCCCGGCGGGGCGGCGGTCCACCCCCGTCACGCCCGCTTCCTTCACCAGAGGTCACCATGCGGAAGTTCTCGATCGGCGTCCGCCTCACCTTCGCCTTCATGCTCGTCACCGCCGCGTTCGTGGCGGTCGGCTTCTTCGCGCTCTCGCGCCTGGCCCAGCTCGACCAGGGGCTCGACGAGGTGGCGCGGCAGCGCCTGCGCTCGCTCGAGATGGCGATCCGCGGGCTCCACGTGACGGCGCAGCAGGCGAACCACGTCGGCGTGATGCTCTCGACCGACGATCCCGCCGAGGCGCTCCGCCGCATGGAGACCATCGTCGAGCTGCGCAAGGAGGCGCAGCGGGCGAACGAGGAGGGCGACAAGCTCGCCGCCATGGAGGGCGGCATCACCGTGGTGGACAACGAGCGCACCAAGCAGGTGCTGGCGGAGCTCGCGGTGCGCCGCGCCCACCTCGGCAAGACGTTCCAGAAGACGCTCGACACCGCCCGCACGCTGAACCTGCCCGAGACGAAGCGCGTGACGCGCGACGACCTCGTGCCGGCGCTGACCGCGGTGGAGTTCGGCTGGTCCGACTACACGAAGGCCCAGGGCGCGCAGATGCAGGAGGCGGCCGAGGCCGGGCACGCCATGTACGAGTCGGCCCGGGTGCTGGTGGTGGGGGTGCTGCTCTCCACCGCGGTGCTCGCCATCGTGCTCTCGTTCTGGGTGACGCGCACCATCGTCCTGCCGCTCGGCAGCGCGGTGAAGGCCGCCGACCGGATCGCCGCGGGCGACCTGCGCGACACGGTGGAGGTCACCGGCCGGGACGAGCTCGGCAAGCTGCTCGCCGCCATGAAGACCATGGGCGAGAAGCTGGCGCAGGTCATCTCGGAGGTCCGCTCCGGCGCCGACGCGCTGGCCGGCGCCTCGTCGCAGGTCTCCTCCACCGCCCAGACCCTCTCGCAGGGCACCGGCGAGCAGGCGGCCAGCGTCGAGGAGACGACCTCCTCGCTCGAGGCGATGCACGCCTCCATCACGCAGAACGCCGACAGCGCGCGCCAGACCGAGGGCGCCGCGAAGGCGCAGGCCGCCAGCGCGGGGCGCAGCGGCACCGCGGTCACCGAGACGGTCTCGGCGATGCGCTCCATCGCGGAGAAGATCTCGATCATCGAGGAGATCGCCTACCAGACCAACCTGCTCGCCCTGAACGCGGCCATCGAGGCGGCCCGCGCCGGCGACCACGGGCGGGGATTCGCGGTGGTCGCCACCGAGGTGCGCAAGCTCGCCGAGCGCGCGCAGAAGGCGGCGGGCGAGATCGGCACGCTGGCCGAGAGCTCGCTCTCGGTGGCCGAGGAGAGCGGCCGGCTCATCACCGACCTCGTCCCGGCCATCCAGAAGACGGCCGACCTGGTGCAGGAGGTGGCGGCGGCGTCGCAGGAGCAGAGCGAGCGCGTCTCGCAGGTCAGCAAGGCCATGGGGGTGGTGGACCAGGTCACGCAGCGGAACGCCACCGCGGCCGAGGAGCTGAGCTCCACCGCCGAGGAGCTGGCCTCGCAGGCCGAGGGCCTGCAGCAGCTCATGGGCTTCTTCACGGTCCGCGAGGAGCGGCGGAGCGCGGCGCGCTACGTCCCCCCGCGCCCGCCGGCGCCCGCGCCGCTCCCGGCGCTCGACCGCCCCTGGCCGCAGGCCGAGCAGCGCAACGGCAAGCCGGCCGCGGCGGGCGAGTTCAAGCGGTTCTAGGGGGCGGCCATGCGCGACGCGGTGGAGGTGGCCGGCGAGCAGGCGCAGTACCTCTCGTTCCGGATCGACGGGATCGACTACGCGGTCCCGATCCTGAAGGTCCGGGAGATCCTGCAGCACGAGGAGATCACCCGCGTGCCGGGGACGCCGCCGTCGGTCCGCGGCGTGCTCAACGTGCGCGGGGCGGTGGTGCCGGTGGTGGACCTGGCCGTGAAGTTCGGCGGGTCCGCCTCCCGGCCCGGGCGCTTCACCTGCGTGCTGGTGGTCGAGGTGGAGGTGGCGGGCGGGAGCCTCACGCTCGGCGTGCTGGCCGACGCCGTCAACGAGGTGGTGGCGCTTCGCCCGGACGAGATCGAGCCCTCGCCGTCCTTCGGCACCGGCGTGAGCGTGGAGTACCTCGTCGGCATGGGCAAGGTGGGGCGCGGCTTCGTGCTCCTCCTCGACCTCGACCGGGCCCTCGCCGCGGGCGACGCGGAGCCGGAGCGCGCCGGTGACCCCGCGGCGGACGGGCAGGGCGACGTCCCGGCGGTGGCGGCGGAGCCGCCGGAGGGCCCCGCGGTCGAGGCCGCCGAGGCAGCGGCCCCGCCGGCCTGACGGGCTCGGGCTGCCCGGAAACCCGGCACCGGGCGTCGCCGCGGCGACGCCGGCGCGGTCCAGGCCGCGCTGGCGTCGCGCGTTCGCGCTCCCGCGGCGCTGGCACGCGGCGCGCATCCCCACGGCGCGGAGGTGCCGGGCCATGGGACGAGCGCTGGAGGCCGTGCGGAAGCTGGACCTGCCGCGGCTGTTCGCCTACTTCGGGGTGGAGGCCGACCTGCAGCGGGTCGAGGCGAGCCGGCCCGCCATCGCGGCCCGGTTCGACGCCGAGGTCCGCGAGCTGGTGCGGCTCTGCCCGGCGCTGCGCGAGCGCGAGCGCTTCACGCTGCTCCGGGAGGCGCTCCGGCTGGCCTACGAGGTGGGGACCCGGACGGTGGAAGGCGCCGGCGCGGCGCGCTGAGCGGCGGCGTCAGGCCAGGTTGTGGAAGACGTGCTGGACGTCCTCGTCCTGCTCGAGCGCGTCCACCAGCTCGAGCACCTCGCGCGCCTGCTCCTCCGGGAGCTGCACCGGCGTCTGCGCCACGTACTCCGACTCGGAGGAGAGCACGTTCAGCTTCCGCTGCTCCAGCGCCGCCTGGAGCTGGCCGAAGCTCTCGAACGCGCAGCGGATGACGAGCACCTTCTCGCCCTTCTCGCCGGTGCTCTCGCCCATCTCCTCCAGGCCGTGGTCGATGAGGTCGAGCTCGAGCGCGTCCTGGTCGATGCCCTCGGGCGCGAGGCGGAACACGCCCATGCGGCGGAACTGGAACGCCACGCTGCCCGTGTTCCCCATGTTGCCGCCGTTGTTCTTGAAGTGCATGCGCACGTTCGCGACGGTGCGGACCACGTTGTCCGTCGCGGTCTCGACCATGACCGCGACGCCGTGCGGCGCGTAGCCCTCGTAGACCACCACCTCGTAGGCCTGCTGGTCCTGGCCGCTGGCCCGCTTGATGGCGGCCTCGACCTTGTCCTTCGGCATGTTGAGGTGCCGGGCGTTCTGCAGCACGCGGCGCAGGGCGGGGTTGTTGTCCGGGTTCGGGCCGCCCCCCTTCACCGCGATGGCGATGTCCTTGCTGATCCGCGTGAAGGCCTTCGCCATCTTGTTCCACCGGGCGAACATGGTGGCCTTGCGCGTCTCGAAGATGCGACCCATGGGCTGTCCTCGCTCCGGGGACCGGCGTCCAGCCCGTCGCCCCCGCGCCCGGCGGATATCTCACCCGCGGCCCCGGACGCAACACCTTCCCGCAGCCGTGTCCCGGCCGCCGGCGGGCGGCCGGGCGGGCCGGCCCTGGGCCGGGGAGGCTCCGCGGGCTGCGATCAGGCCGCGGCGCGCCCGCGGCGCCCGGAGGTCCCGGCGAGCGTCACGCCCCCGAGCACCAGCGCCAGGCCGGCCAGGTGGAAGGGCCGGAACGCCTCGCCGAGCAGCGCCACCGCGAGCAGCGAGCCGAACGCCGGCATGAGGTGGATGAACGGGCCGGCCCGGTTCGCGCCGACGCGGGCCACCCCTTCGTTCCAGAGCCGGTACGCCAGCACCGAGGCGAACACCGCCACGTACGCCACGCTCGCCGCGGTCACGCCGTCGAGCGCCATCCGCGCCCCCGAGGCCAGCTCCCAGGCGTAGAACGGCGCGATCCAGGCGACGCCCACCGCCACCAGCGCCGCGAGCAGCGCCACCGGGTCCACCCCGGCCGGCCGGCGCGCGAGGAGCAGCGTGTAGAGCGCCCAGCTCAGCACCGCGGCGAGCACCCACAGGTCGCCCGGGCCGAACGCGAGGCCGGCCAGCGCCGAGAGCGTGCCGCGGCCCAGGATGACCAGCACGCCGGCGAGCGAGACCGCGATGCCCGCGAGCTGCCGCCGCCCGGGGCGGCCGCCGCCGAGGAGCGGCGACAGCGCCGCGATGAACGCGGGGCAGGCCGACTGGAGCAGGAGCGCGCTGGTGGCGGTGGTGCGGGTGAGGCCGAGGTAGACGAACAGGTTGAAGTTGCCGACGCCCAGGACGCCGAGCGGGATCACGATCCGCCACGCGCGGAGGATCGTGCGCCACTGCGCCGCGAGCGGGCGGCGCGCCAGCGGGAGGAGCAGCGCGAGCGCCACCGCCCAGCGCCAGAACGCGAGCCCGACGGGCGGCACGCGGCCGTGGACGGCCCGGCCCACCACGAAGTTGCCGGACCAGAACGCGGCCGCGAGCGCGAGGAACAGGTACGCGGCGGCCGTGCCGCGCGCCCGCGGACCGGCGGCGGCCGCCGCGGGGGGCGCGCTCACCCGAGGTAGGCCGCGAGCACGCGCTCGTCGCGGGCGAGCTCGGCGGGCGTCCCCTCGATGGCGATCCGGCCGCGCTCCATCACGTACGCGTAGTCGGCCACCTCGAGCGCGGTCTTCGCGAACTGCTCCACGAGCAGCATGGTCATGCCCTCGGCCTTGAGGCGGCGGATGGTCCGGAAGACCTCCTGGACGATCACCGGCGCGAGCCCCATCGACGGCTCGTCGAGCAGCATCACCTTCGGCCGGGCCATGAGCGCGCGGCCGATGGCGAGCATCTGCTGCTCGCCGCCGGAGAGCGTGCCGGCGGCCTGCCGGCGCCGCTCCTTCAGGCGCGGGAACAGCTCGTAGACGTGCTCCAGGTCGGCCGCGGCCCGGCGGTGGAACCCGAAGAAGCGGGGCAGCCGGCGGTAGGCGCCGAGCAGCAGGTTGTCCTCCACGGGCAGCGGGCCGAACACCTTGCGCCCCTCCGGCGCGTGGGCGAGGCCGAGCCGCGCGATCCGCGAGGCCGCCTGCCCCTGCACCGGCGCGCCGTCGAGCAGCACGCGCCCGCGCGCGGGCCGGAGCAGCCCGGACACCGCCCGCATGGTGGTGGTCTTGCCGGCGCCGTTCGCGCCGATGAGCGCGACCACCGAGCCGGCCTTCACCTCGAGCGAGGTCCCCACCAGCACCTCGCTCAGCCCGTATCCTGCGTAGAGATCCTCGACGACCAGCATCTGGGCTCCGTCTCAGGCCGGCGCGCCGGCGGCGGGCTGCGGCGCCGGGTCGGGCGCCACGTTGCCGAGGTAGGCCTCGACCACCCTGGGGTTGCGCTTCACCTCGTCCGGCGTGCCCTCGGCGATGAGCCTGCCGCCGTCGAGCGCGGTCACCGTGCTGCAGAGCGAGGTGACCACGTCCATGTGGTGCTCGATGAGCACCACGGTGACGCCGCGCTGGTGGATCCGCCGGATCAGCTCCACCTGCTTCACCACGTCGGGGTGGGCCAGGCCGGCGGCCGGCTCGTCGAGGATGAGCACCTCGGGGCGCCGCGCCAGGGCCCGGGCGATCTCCAGGAAGCGCTGCGCGCCGTAGGTGAGGTCCCTCGCCGGCGTGCGCGCCTGGTCGGCCAGCCCCACGAACTCGAGCAGCGCGAGCGCGTCGGCCTGCGCCCGGCGCTCCTCGGCGCGGCCGAGGCCGAGCAGGACGAGCGGGAGCGGCGCGCGGTACACGCCCTGGAGCGCCACCATCACGTTCTCGAGCGCGGTGAGGCCGACGAAGAGCTGCAGGTTCTGGAAGGTGCGGGCGAGGCCGGTGCGGGCGGTGTGGAACAGGCTGCCCGCCGGGAGCGGCTTCCCGCGCAGCGCCATCTCGCCGGAGCTGGGCGTGTACAGCCCGGAGACCACGTTCACGAGCGTGCTCTTGCCCGAGCCGTTCGGGCCGATGAGGCCGTGCACCGCGCCGGCGCGCACCGTGAGGCTCACCCCGTCCACCGCCTTCACGCCGCCGAAGTGGCGCTTCAGGTCGCGCAGCTCGAGGATGGCGGCGCCGTCGGCGGTGCGCGGTGGGAGCACGTGATCGAGCGGGGCGGGGGCGGGGAGGGGCGGCGGCGCCACGCGGAACAGGCGCGCCAGGAACTTGCCGGCGAAGCCCATCAGCCCCTCGGGCAGGCCCACCACCACCGCGAACAGCATCAGCGCGAAGATCGCCTTGCGCCAGTCCTCGGTGTTCTCCACCAGCATGCCGCCCACCACCAGCGCGCCGGTGGCGACCGCCGGGGCGATGGCCTGGAACGGCCGCATCGTGCGGCGGGCCAGGCCGCGGGCGCCGGCCGCGAGCGCCACCGCCAGGCCGAGGCCCGAGAACACCTGGAACAGGACGCGGTTGGAGAGCAGGTTCGGGAGCAGCGCCACCAGCGTCGCGCCCACGAACGCGCCCCACAGGCTCTTGCGCCCGCCCAGCACCACGCCGAGCAGCAGCGTGATGGTGAGCTCGTACACGAACGACTGCGGCTGCAGGTACTCGAAGTTGAACGCGTAGAGCGCGCCGGCCAGGCCGCCCAGGCCGGAGCCGAACGCGAACGCGGCCACCTTGTGGCGGTAGGTGCCGACGCCCATGGCGTCGGTGGCGATGGGGCTGTCGCGGAGCGCCTCGAAGGCGCGGCCCCACTGCGAGGAGAGCAGGTTGCGCATGGCCACCCAGACGCAGGCGAGCAGCAGCATGCACAGCCAGTAGAAGTCGCGCGGGCTGAGCTCGTGGCCGAGGAGCGGCGGGCGATCCAGGCTCAGGCCCTGCGCGCCGGCGGTCAGCCACTCCAGCTCGTTCAGCGCGGTGGTGGTGAGCGCCAGGAAGCTGAGGGTGGCGAGCGCGAACTGCGGCCCCTCCAGGCGCAGCGAGGGGAGCGCGAGGAGCGCGCCGATCACGAACGCGACGGTGGGCGCGAGGAGCAGCACCGGCACGAGCCCGAGGCCGAGCTTCGTCACCGCGATGCCGGCGGTGTAGGCGCCCAGCCCCAGGAACGCGGCGTGCGCCAGGTTGACCTGGCCCAGGTAGCCGACGGTGACGTCGAGGCCGATGAGCAGGATGCCGTAGATGGCGAGCAGCGTGAGCAGGCCGAGCGCGTACGGGTTGTGGACGGCGAGCGGGACCGCGGCGAGCAGCGCGAACAGCACCACCTCGGCGCCGCGGACCAGGAGCAGTCGTCTCAGCATGGGGGCGGCTCCGGTCAGACCTTGCGGATGGCGGCCTTGCCGAACACGCCGGTCGGGCGCACGGCCAGGGCCAGGATGAGGAGGACGAGCCCCGGCGCCTCGCGCCAGCCGCTGCCCACGTAGAAGCTCGCCAGGCTCTCCAGCGCGCCGAGCAGCAGGCCGATGAGCACCACGCCGAAGCCGGAGTCGAGCCCGGCCACCACCGCCACCGAGAACGCCTTCAGCACCAGCGCGGACGCCATGGTCGGCCCCACCGTGGTGATGGGCGAGACCAGGATGCCGGCGAGCGCCGCGACCGTGCCGGACAGCGCGTAGGAGAGCATCACGGTGCGCGTGGCGGAGATGCCCATCAGCTCGCCCGCGTCGCGATCGGCGGACACCGCCTCGAACGCCTTGCCGAGCAGGGTGCGCCGCTTGAACACCTCGATGAGCGCCATCACCGCGATGACGCCCACCGCGACGGACAGCTCGAGCGGGGTCACGTCCACGCCGAGGACGTGGATCGGATCGGAGGAGATGGGCGTGGGGAAGGGCCGGTCGTCGCGGCCCCACACGTTCTCCGCCGCGGAGAACAGGAACAGCCCGAGGATGATGGTGAGGAGGATCCAGCCCTCGCTCTTCTGCTCCAGCGCGAGCCGCACGCCGGCGCGCTCCACCGCGAGGCCGAGCAGCGCCCCGAAGACGAGCCCGCCCGGCACCATGAGCCAGTAGGGCACGCCCAGGTCGAGCAGCGTCAGGCTGAAGAAGGCGGACACCATCACCAGCTCGCCCTGGCCGAAGTTCAGGCTCTTGCTGGTGGCGTAGGTGAGCTGGAAGCCGTAGGCGATGAGGGCGTAGACGAGCCCCATCAACGCTCCGCTGACGGCCATCTGCGCGATGATCGACGCTGGCACGCGGGGGTGGTCCTCGGGGTGGCGGGGGGAGAGGCCTGCGGGCGCGGGGAGGAGGGGAGCTCCTCCCCGCGCGCCGCCCGGCTACATCTTGTTCTGGGCGCCCTTCGCGAGGCGGGCGCGATCGGACTCGTTCGCGAACACGACGCGCCCGTCCTTGACCATGCCCATCACCACCTGCTCGCGGCGGAACGCCTCGTGCGTCTCGACGTTCGACGGGTCCCACTTCTTGTACGGGTGGACCCAGGTCGCGATCACGCCCTGCACCGGCTCCTTCAGATCCTCGAGCGCCTCGGTGATCTTGCGGGTGTCGGTGGTGCCGGCCTGCTTCACCGCGGCGGCGAACAGGTACACGGCGTCGTAGCCCTGCGCGGCGGAGACGGGCGACGGGATGCGGGTCACGCCGTACGCCTTGTGGTACGCGTCGATGAACGCCTTCGCCTTCGGCGTGACCGGCTCCTCGATGAACGTCTGCGGCATGAGCGTGCCGTTGCCGTTCTTGCCGGCGTTGTCGATGTAGTTGGACATCGACAGCGTCCAGCCGCCGATGAGCGGCGCCTTGATGTTCAGCTTGGCCATGCCGTTCGCGGCCACGGCCAGCTCCGGCCCGATGCCCCAGATCAGGATCGCCTGCGCGCCGCCGGCCTTGGCCCGGAGCAGCTGCGCGGTCATGTCCTTGTCGCCGATGTTGAACTTCTCGGTGGCGATCACCTGGAGCTTGTCGCCCTGCAGCTTGATCTGCCGGAGCAGGTCGTCGCGGCCGGACACGCCGTAGTTCGTCGAGTCGTGCAGGAGCGCGACCTTGGTGAGCTTCCGGTTGATCGCCTCCTCGACCACCATGGCGGCCTGGATGCCGTCGTGCGCGGCGAAGCGGAAGATGGAGAGCGTCTTCGGCCCCTCGGCGCCCTTGGCCCACTGGGTCATCGAGGCCGAGCCGGCGGCGGGCGTGATGATCTTGGTGATGCCCTTCTCCTGGAGGTGCTTGTCGCCGGCCATCACCACGCCGGTGTTGACCGAGCCGATCACGCCGGCGAGGTCGGCCATCGAGGCCAGCTCCTGGCCGATGAGCGCGCCGCGCTCGTTCTTGGCCTCGTCGTCGCGCTCGACGACCTCGATCTTCAGCTTGCGGGCGCCGACCTGGATGCCGCCGGCCGCGTTGATCTCGGCGATGGCGAGCTTGGCGCCGTCCCGCATCGAGGAGCCCATCGGCGCGGACCCGCCGCTGAACGGCCCGGTGACGGCGATCTTGACGGTGTCGGCTGCCCGGGCGGGCAGGGCAAGTGCACAGAGAAGCAGGGTACCCAACAGCTTGGTCATGGATGGTGCTCCGTGGGTGGTGACGCGGAGTGAAACGCAAAAAATACCTTGCGGGACACGCAAAATAAGCGCGGGCGAGATACGCTAGCACGACGAATCAGTCACCCTGCTGGGGCCGGTCGAGCCGAACCCGCCGGACTCCGGGTCGGACGGAGCGAGAGAATGCTTTTGAGGTCAACGGGATACGTCCCCGACTCGGAGGGGCAAGCCGCGGGGCGAGCCCGGACGCTGGGTGAATCGACCGCGGGCCGGGGCGCGCCATCCGTGCGCGTCCGGCCTGCGCGGGGTCGCGCCGAGGTGGGGCGGTGAGCCTCGCGGAGGCGGCGTTGCTCTCGGCCGCGGCCTTCGGGGCGGGCGCCCTCAACGCGGTGGCGGGCGGGGGGAGCTTCCTCACCCTCCCGGCGCTGGTGGTGGTGGGCGCCTCGCCCATCGTCGCGAACGCGACCGGCACGGTGGCGCTGCTGCCGGGCTACCTGTCGGGCACCTGGGGCTTCCGCGAGGACATCCGGCCGCCGCCGGGCCTGTCGCTGCGCGCGCTGCTGCTGCTCGGCCTCGCAGGCGGCGCGGCCGGCGCGGCCCTGCTGCTGCTCACGCCGGCGCCGGCCTTCCGGCGCCTCGTCCCGTGGCTCTTGCTCGCGGCGACGGCGCTGTTCGCGCTCGCGCCGCGCCTGCTCCGGGCGGCGCGCGGCGAGGCGGCGCACGCGGCGCAGGACGCGGCGGGATCGCCGGCCCGCTGGGCGGCGGCGGGCGTGCTCGCGGTGAGCGCCTACGGGGGCTACTTCAACGGCGGCCTGGGCGTGCTCCTGCTGGCCCTGTTCGCGCTCCTGGGCCAGACCGATCTCAACGCGATGAACGGCCTGAAGAACCTGCTCTCGGCCGCGCTCGCCGCGATCGCGGTGGCGCTCTACGCGGCGGGCGGTCTCGTCCGCTGGCCGGAGGCGGCGCTCATGACCGCGGGCGCGACGGCGGGCGGCTACCTGGGCGCGCGCGTCGCGCGGCACATCCCCGGGGCGTGGCTCCGCCGCGGCATCGTCGCCACGGGCCTCGCCATGGCGGCCGCGTTCTTCGCGCGGGGCTGATCCCGGGGCGTCGCGCCCCGGCGGCGTGGCGAGGCGCCCCGGCACGTGGGGCTGCCGCGCCGCGCGCCCGACACGGTCCCACCGCCGCGATCCGGTGACACCTCACCGCTCGATGCCGCGCCGCCCGGGAAGCTGAGCAACTGGGGCGAGCGCCGGAGGGGCGGCGCCGGGCGCGAGGAGGCGGGATGGCATCGGGCAACGACGAGCGTCGCCGGCTGGCGCGGATCCCGCTCGCCTGCCGGGTGGTCGTCACCGAGAAGCTGGCGGAGTGGACGGGCGAGACGCTCGACATCGCCGCCCGCGGCTGCCGCCTGACGGCGCGGCGGCCGGTGAGCCCGGGCGCGCTGGTGCAGATCGCCATCGAGACGGGGGCCGCGCCGCTCCTCGCGGTGGGCCAGGTGGTGTGGGCCCGGCGGACCGCGCCGCTCGAGATCGGCGTGGCGTTCGCGGGCGACGTCCGCGGCGGGCCGGCGCCGGAGGCGGGGCACGGCGCGTGGCTGGACGGCCTGCTGGCGGAGCGGCTCCGGACGGTGCTGCGGCGCGGCGGGCGGCTGGGCGCGCTCGGCGCGGTCCAGCTCCAGCTCGGCGCCCCGCCGGGCGTCGCGCTGGGCGAGGCGGAGACGGCGGTGCTGCGGCGCGTGCGCCGCGGCGATCCGCTGGGCCTCATCGCCTGCTCGCAGTCCGGCGCGGACGCGGTGCTCGCGCTGCTGGCCGCGGGCACCGTCACGGTCGCGCGGCCGACCGCCGATCCGGAGGGCTGGCGGCGCGCGTTCGCGGTCCTCACGGACTTCGCGCGCGAGGGCACGCCGCATCCGGTCGCGCCGGTCATCGTCCTCGACGCCGGGCGGCGCGCCGAGGTCGTGGACGAGCTCATCCGCGAGTACCTGCGCGATACGGCGTGAGTCAGCGGACCCGGGAGTAGTCTGACGATCCGCTCACCCTGAGCCTGTGTCGAAGGGTGAGCGGGGGCTCGCGTCCTCTCGAAGCCGGGTGTCCGTGGGCGCGGGTCCTCGTGGGCGCTCCCGCCCTCGCCCGCTCGCGCGACGTGGAGAAGGAATGCTCGGCGCGGGCCTTCGGTCGTAGGACGCGCGCGGATCGCGCTCGACGTACTTGGGCGCGGCTCGCAAACTCGGCCGCGCGTATCGCTTCGCGGCGCGCGGCCTCAGACATGCTCGCCGCGCACGCCGGCTGGATACGCGCGCGAGAGGTGGTCGTCGCGGGCTGCGCCTGCGCCGACAGTCGCGGTCGCGGGCGAGGGCGTCCGCTTGGCGGACGGGGTGGGCGTACTGGCGGCTTCGAGGGTTGCTGGGGGGTCGGGGAGAAGATCTGCCACGTTCCCTGCCACGCTTCCCATCCACGTCCCGGGCCTTGCGGAGCGAGCACCGCCGCGAATGCCCGGACCGCCGACCTGGCGGCCCGCTCCAGGACAGGGCCCGCTGGAGGCGGATGCGCGAACCCGGAGCCCGCCGAGGCGGCCACCGCTGCGCGCCGGCGCGCCCGGGCGTATGATGCGCGGCCCGCGGCCGTGGCGGCCGCCGGAGGACCGCGCCGCATGAGGCTCACGCTCGGCTTCTCGCCCTGCCCGAACGACACGTTCATCTTCGACGCCCTGGTGAACGGAGGCGTGGACGCGCAGGGGCTCGACCTGGACGTCCGGCTCGAGGACGTGCAGACGCTGAACGAGTGGGCGCTCGCCGGGCGGCTCGACGTCAGCAAGATCAGCTACGGGGTGCTGCCGCTCGTCGCGCGCGAGTACGCGGTGCTCGCGTCGGGCGGCGCGCTCGGCCTCGGGGTCGGGCCGCTGCTGGTGGCGCGGCCGGGCCTGGGCGCGTTCGACCCGGCGCGGATGCGCGTCGCGATCCCGGGCCGGAACACCACCGCGCACCTGCTGTTCTCGCTCGCGTACCCGGGCGCCGCGCACAAGGCGTTCATGGTCTTCTCGGAGATCGAGCGGGCGGTGCTCTCCGGCGCCGTGGACGCGGGCGTGATCATCCACGAGGGCCGCTTCACGTACCAGTCGAAGGGGCTCGAGCGCCTGATGGACCTGGGCGAGCACTGGGAGTCCCGGACCCGCTCGCCCATCCCGCTGGGCGGCATCGTGGCGCGCCGGTCGCTCGGGCCGGAGGTGCTGGGCGAGCTGCAACGCCTGGTGCGCGCCAGCGCGGAGCACGCGCTGGCCCGGCGCCCGCTCGTCAGCGAGTACGTGCGGTGCCACGCGCAGGAGATGGACGAGGCGGTCATGCGCCAGCACATCGACCTGTACGTGAACGCCTTCTCGGTGGACCTGGGCGAGGCGGGCCGGCGCGCGGTGGGGACGCTGCTCGACGTGTACCGGCAGGTGAACCCGGACGCGCCGCCGCTGCCCGGCGACCTGTTCGTCTGAGCGTCCCGCTCCGGGCGGGCGGCGGGGCCGGTCCGCGGTAGCATGCGGGCATGGCGCGGCGGCGGGCGCGGGGCACCGGGAGCGCGGGGCGGCGGCGATCCGGCCGTGGACGCGGGACGGCGCGGCGCGGCGTCGTCGCGCGCGCTCGGGCCTGGCTCGGGACGCGGCGCTGGGCGGAGCTGCCGGTGGCGGCCTGGGCGCTCCTCGCCGTCGCGCTGCTCCTCGCGCTGAACCTGGCGGTCCAGGTGATCCGCAAGCCGACCGAGCTCCTCGGCGCGGTCGTTCCGACGTCGCCGAAGCCGCCGGCCGAGACCTGGGCCGAGTACGGCGGCCTCTTCGAGGCGCACGCCACCGACCTCGTCCGGCCGGAGCTGCTCGCCGCGCTGGTGCAGGTGGAGAGCGCGGGGGACCCGCTGGCGCGGACCTACTGGCGCTGGCGCTGGACCACCGATCCGCTGCGGGTGTGGGCGCCCGCCTCGAGCGCGGTGGGGATCCTGCAGATCACCGACGGCACCTACGCGCAGGCGCGCCGGCTCTGCATCCACGATCACCGCGTGGCGCGCGACGGGGCCTGGTGGGACCCGGACGCGTGCTGGTTCAACGCGCTCTACCTGCGCACCGTGCCGAGCCACGCGGTGGAGATGACCGCCGCGTGGCTGCACGTGTGCGCCGCCGACGCGATCGCGGCCTCGGGGGCCACCGGCGCGGGCTCCGCGGAGGCGCGCCGGCTCGCCGCGGTCATCCACCTGTGCGGGCGGGAGCGCGGCGCGGCCTTCGCGCGGCGCGGGTTCGCCGCGGCCCCGGGGGAGCGCTGCGGCGATCACGAGCTGGCCGCCTACCTCGCGCGCGTGGACGGGCTGGCGGCGGCGTTCGCGCGGATGGGTGCGCAGGCGGACGCGCGGCGGTGAGCCGGGGCGGGCGCGGGCGCGGCGCCCCGGCGCCGCGCCGTCAGGCGGGGATCTCGGCCCGCGGCCGGGCGTAGTACCACCACACCAGCGCGATGCAGCCCGCGTAGTAGGCCACGAACGCGAGCACGGCGCCGTGCGGCGCGCCGGTGAGCTCCACCGACATGCCGAACGTGCGCGGCACGAAGAACGCGCCGTAGGCGGCGATGGCGGAGACGAACCCGACCACCGCGCCGCCCTCGCGGAGCGCGTCCTTCTGGGCCTGCGCCAGCGCGGCCGGATCGGAGCCCGCCCGCCGCTGGTGGAAGGTGGAGAAGATCACCGGGATCATCCGGTACACCGAGCCGTTCCCGATGCCGGTGGCGGTGAACAGGACCACGAACGCCGCGAGGAAGCCGCCGAAGCTGCCGGCCCCGCCGCCGCGCGGGAGCGCCGCGAGCACGCCCATCGCCGCGAGCCCCATCACCAGGAACGTGACCAGCGTCACGCGGGCGCCGCCGAGCCGGTCCGCCAGCCACCCGCCCACCGGCCGCGCCAGGCCGCCCACCAGCGGCCCCACGAACGCGTAGCGGGTCGGGTCCACCGCCGGGAACGACGCCTGCGTGAGGAGCGCCAGGCCGGCGGAGTAGCCGATGAAGGAGCCGAAGGTGCCGAGGTAGAGCAGCGACACGAGCCAGTTGTGCTTGCGCCGGAAGATCACCGACTGCTCGCGGAAGGAGGCCTTCGCGGTGGCGAGGTCGTCCATGCCGAACCAGGCGAGGAGCGACGCCACCACGATGAGCGGCACCCACACGAACGCGGCGTTCTGCAGCCAGACCTGCTTGCCGCCGGGCAGCAGCTGCGGCCCGCCCGCGAGCGGCCCGAGCAGCGCCGCCGCCACCACCAGCGGGACCGCCAGCTGGACGCCGGAGACGCCCAGGTTGCCGAGGCCGGCGTTCAGGCCGAGCGCGGTGCCCTTCTCCGCGCGCGGGAAGAAGAAGCTGATGTTGGACATGCTCGAGGCGAAGTTCGCGCCCCCGAGGCCGGTGAGGAGCGCGAGCACCAGGAACGTCGCGTAGGAGGTGTCCGGGTCCTGCACGGCGACGCCGATGCCGATCGCCGGCAGGAGCAGCGAGGCGGTGGAGAGCGCGGTGAAGCGCCGGCCGCCGAAGACCGGCACCGCGAACGCGTAGAAGATGCGCAGCGTCGCGCCGGAGAGGCCGGGGAGGGCGGCCAGCCAGAAGAGCTGGTTGGTGGTGAAGCGGAAGCCGATGGCGGGCAGCTTCACCGCCACCACGCTCCACACCATCCAGACCGCGAACGCGAGGAACAGGGCGAAGATCGACAGCCAGAGGTTCCGGCGGGCCACCCGGCGGCCCGCGGCGCTCCAGAAGGCGCGGTCCTCCGGGTCCCACTGCGTGATGAGGTGCGCGCGCCGGCGGGGCGGCGCGGCGGGGGCGGGGAGGGGCGCCGGGGCGGGGACGGGGCTCATCGGTCACCTCGCGTCATGGGAGGCCGCGGGCGCGGCGGAGGGCGCGGGCGCGCGGCGCCACACCACCCGCTGCGGCGCGCGCCACAGGTACGCGAGCGGCAGGCTGGTGGCGTGGACGAGGCGCGACACCGGCACGAGCGCGAGCAGCACGAACGCGTTCACCACGTGCACCTTCACCAGCGGCGGCAGCACCGCCATCGCGTCCACCCGCGGCGAGAGCGTCGCGAGCGACGCGAGCCACGGCGCCGCGGTGTGCAGGTACCAGAGGCCACCCCAGCGGAGCGCGTAGGCGATCCACAGCCCGGTCGCGGCCTGCAGGAGCAGCAGCGCGAGCACCACCCAGTCCATCGGCGCGGTCAGCCGGGCCAGCGCCGCGCGCCGGACGAGCAGGAGCGCGATCCCGAACACCGCCAGCATCGCCAGCGCCATCCCGGTGATCTCCAGCGCGTAGAGCCGGGCCGGCGCGCCGAGCAGCCGGCCCCAGGCGCCCGGCGCGACCGCCGCGATCAGGTGGGCGGCCAGGATGGCGAGGATGCCGTGGTGCCACGCGATCGAGCCCCAGCGCAGCGCGCGCCCCTCGATGAGCTGCGACGAGCGGGCGCTCACCGAGCCGCCCAGCGCCCGCCGCCGGTAGATCGCGCCGCCGACCGCGAAGACGGTCGCGAGGTAGGGGAAGACCGCGAACAGGAACGTGTCGCTCATGGCCTCGCCTCCGCGCCGCGGGGCCGGGCGGCGGCCGGCGCGGCGAACACCGCGCGCACCGCCACCAGCAGCTCGCGGTAGGGGTTCGCACGATCCGCGAACGCGTGGATCATCTTGTCGAGGGCCGGCGCGAGGCCGTCCTGGACCAGGTCGTCGCGCACCGGGCCCGGCCGCGCCACCGCGAGGAACCCGAGCACCTCGGCCACGTGGTCGGCCAGCTCCTCGCGCGGCCGGTAGCCCTCGGCGGCGTAGACCTCCGCGAGCTTCGCGAGCAGCGGGCCGCGCACCGGGCTGTCCTCGGCGAGCAGCTGCGCGCCCAGGTACGGCGCGCAGGCCGGGCGCAGGTCGAACGCGGCGGTGTACAGCTCCTCCAGCCCCTCGCGGCCGGCCTCGCGGGCGGCGTCCTCGAAGCGGCCCAGCGCCGCGGCGGCGGGGCCGGGCCCGGCGAGGCCCCGCGCCTCGTGCGCCAGCGCGGCGGCGTCGCCGGTCGGGTAGGAGAGCAGCGCGGAGAGGGTGCGGCAGAGCTCGGCGTGCGTGCGTTCCATGGGCTCACCTCCCCAGCGGGCGCAGGAAGCCGAGCCCGCTCGCCGAGCGCGACTGCGGCTCCACGGTCGGCTCGGTCTCCGCCTCGCGCGCCATGGGCGGGATGACGATCCGCTCCTCCATGGGCGCGAGCGTGGTCATGCGGTGGATCTCGTCCGCCTGCTCGGCGCGGAGCCCGGCCGCCTCCAGCGCGGCCGCGGCCTGCGCCGGGCTCACGTCGCCCACCTGGCCGGCGCGGCGGTGCACGCGCACCGAGATGAGCCGGCGGTAGGCGGCCTCCACCACCGCCTCGTTCCCGCCGCCGAACAGGCCGGCCAGGTAGCGGAGCGGGAGGCGCGCCGACTCGAGCGAGGTGAAGAACCGGCCGTCCGGATCGGACGCCGAGCGCGCGAGCGCCGGGAGGAGCGGCGGCACGTAGAACAGCATGGGCAGCGTGCGGTACTCCGGGTGGAGCGGCAGCGCGATCTCCCACTCCTTCACGAACCGGTACACCGGCGAGCGCCGCGCCGACTCGACCATCGCGTCCGGCACGCCGCTGGCCCGCGCCGCCGCGATCACCGCCGGGTCCGAGGGGTCGAGGATGAGCGAGCGCTGCGCGGCCACCAGGTCCTGGTCCGGCCGCGAGGCGGCCTGCGCGATCCGGTCGGCGTCGTAGAGCAGCACGCCCAGGTAGCGGATCCGGCCGACGCAGGTGTGGAAGCAGGCCGGCGCCTCGCCCGCCTCGAGCCGCGGGTAGCACAGGATGCACTTCTCGGACTTGCCCGTCTCCCAGTTGAAGTAGACCTTCTTGTACGGGCAGGCCGAGACGCACATGCGCCAGCCCTTGCAGACGTCCTGCGAGATCAGCACCACGCCGTCCTCGCCGCGCTTGTAGATCGCGCCGGAGGGACAGGCCGCCACGCAGGCCGCGTTCAGGCAGTGGTTGCAGATGCGCGGCAGGTAGAAGAACACCATCCGCTCGAGGTCGAACAGCTGCGACCGCTCCGCCTCGGTGAGCGCGGCCAGGCCCGGATCGTTCGCGGCGTAGGTGCCGGAGCCGCCCAGGTCGTCGTCCCAGGCCGGCCCGGAGGCGATGTCGATGGGCTTGCCGTCCACCAGCGAGACCGGCCGCGCGGTGGGCTGCACGTCGCCGGCCGGCGCGGTGAACAGGTCGTCGTACTTGTACGTCCAGGGCTCGTAGTAGTCCTGGAGCACCGGCAGGTTGGGGTTGTGGAACAACCGGCCCAGCGTGGCGCCGGGGCTCGCCTGGCGGAGCGCGAGCTCACCGCCCTCGAGCTTCCAGCCGCCCTGGTGGCGCTCCTGGTCCTCCCAGAGCACCGGGTACCCGGTGCCGGGCCGGGTCTCCACGTTGTTCCACCACGCGTACTCGACGCCCTTCCGGTCGGTCCACTGGTTCTTGCAGGCGACGCTGCAGGTGTGGCACCCGATGCACTTGTCGAGGTGGAACACCGACGAGATCTGCGCGCGGACGTTCATGGGGGTCCTCGGCCGGGCCGCCGTCACCACTGCGGCTCGCCCTCGAGCTTGGTGACGCGGACGTAGGTGTCGCGGTTGTTGCCGGTGGGCCCCCAGTAGTTGAGGGCGAAGGTGAACTGGCCGTAGCCGCCCATCATCAGCGTGGGCTTCAGGCGGACGCGGGTGAGGCTGTTGTGGCTCCCGCCGCGCAGGCCGCCGCGCGAGGGCGAGCGGGGCACGCCGATGGTGCGCTCCGGCGCGTGGTACAGGTAGCAGACGCCGCGCGGCATGCGCGCGCTCACCACCGCGCGCGTGACCACCGCGCCGTTGTCGTTCACCACCTCCACCCAGTCGTTGTCGGCGAGCCCGATCTCGGCGGCGTCCTCGTCGTTCACCCACAGCGGGTGGATGCCGCGGGAGAGCGTGAGCATCCGCAGGTTGTCGCCGTAGGTGGAGTGGATGCCCCACTTGCCGTGCGGGGTGAGGAAGTTGAGCGTGAGCGCCGGCTCGCCGCCGGCCGCGGCGGTGAGGTCGCGCACCGCGTCGCGCTCCGGCTTCGGCTTGTAGGTGGGCAGCGCCTCGCCGAACGCGATGAAGCCGGGGTGGTCGAGGTAGAAGTGCTGCCGCCCGGTGAGCGTCCGCCAGGGCACCAGCCGCTCCACGTTCAGGCAGTAGGCCGAGTAGGTCCGCCCGCCCCCGGTGATCCCGGTCCAGCACGGGCTGTCGAGCAGCCGCCGCGGCTGCCGCGCCAGCTCCTCGAACGTGATGCGCACGCCGCGGGTCTTCTCCGCGAGGTCGGCGAGCGGCAGCCCGACCTTCTTCTCCTCCGCGTGGTAGGCGCGCCAGGCCGACTCGCCGTTGGTCTCGGGGGCGAGGTGCAGGATGGCGTTGGCCGCGTCGCGCGCCTCGGCGATGGACGGGTAGCGCGCGCCGCCCCACTCCACCGTGGGCCGGGTGCGCACCAGCTCGTCGTACAGGTCGTCCACCGGCCAGCTGATCCCGTGCGCCGAGAGGCCGGCAGTGCGGATGGTCGGGCCGAGCGAGACGAAGCGGTCGTGGAGGTGCACGTAGTCGCGCTCCACCACCGCCAGGCCGGGCATGGTCTTGCCCGGCACCGGCTCGCACTCGCCGCGGCTCCAGTCGAGCACCTCGCGCTGCGCCAGCTCCGCCGGCGTGTCGTGCATGAGCGGCGTCGCCACCAGGTCGCGCACCTTCTCCGGCAGGTGCGTGCGGGCGAGCGCGCTCACCCGCTCCGCGAGCGCCTTGAAGATGTCCCAGTCGCTCCTCGACTCCCAGCACGGCGGCACCGCCGCCTGCAGGGGGTGGATGAACGAGTGCATGTCGGTGGTGTTGAGGTCGTCCTTCTCGTACCAGCTCGCCGCCGGGAGGATGACGTCGGAGTAGAGCGCGGTCGTGTCCATCCGGAAGTTGAGGTCCACCACCAGGTCGAGCTTCCCCTCCGGCGCCTGGTCGCGGAACGTCGCCTCGGAGACCGCGCCCTTCGCCGCCTCCGGCGCCACCGTGCCGTGTCGCGTGCCCAGGTAGTGGCGCAGGAAGTACTCGTGCCCCTTCGCGCTCGACATGAGCGCGTTGCCGCGCCAGATGAACCACAGCCGCGGCCAGCTCGCCGGCGCGTCCGGGTCCTCCACCGCGAAGCGGAGCTTCCGGTCGCGCAGCGCGCGCACGGCGTGGTCCACCACCTCGGCGTCGCTGCGCGCCCCGGCCGCCTCGGCCTCGCGCACCACCTGCGCCGGGCTCCGGTCGAACTGCGGGAAGAACGGCAGCCAGCCGCGCCGCACCGCGCGGACCTGGTGGTCGAGCGTGTGACCCTGGGTGAGGGGATGGCCGTTCCGCGCCGGGTCGAGCTGGCCGAGGTCGGCGGCGCCCTCGTAGCGCCACTGGTCGGAGTGGACGTAGTGGAAGCTGGGGGCGTTCTGGAGCCGCGGCGGGCGCGACCAGTCCAGGCCGAACGCGAGCGCCTGCCAGGGCGCCACCGGCGCGAGCTTCTCCTGGCCGACGTAGTGGTTCAGGCCGCCGCCGTTCCGGCCCACGCAGCCGCACAGGACGAGGCCGGTGATGGCGGCGCGGTAGGCGAGGTCGGCGTGGAACCACTGGTTCACGCCGGCGCCGATGATGATGGAGCACTTGCCCTTGGTGCGCTCCGCGGTGCCGGCCCACTCGCGCGCGAAGCGGATCACGTCCCGCCGGTCGAGGCCGGTGTGGCGCTCCTGCCAGGCGGGCGTGTAGGCCGCGTCCGCGTCGTCGTAGCTCGCCGGGTAGTCGCCCGGCAGGCCGCGCGACACGCCGTGGCGCGCGAAGAGCAGGTCGTGGACGGTGGTGACGGTCACCGTGCGGCGCGCCGTGGGGATGCGCCGCACCGGCACGCCGCGCAGGGAGACCCGGCCGGTGGCGTGATCCACGAACGAGACCTGCACCACGTCGTCGTGCGCGTCGAGGAGGCCCAGCCGCGGCGAGAGCGCCGCGCCGTCCACGCCGTCCTTCATCTCCAGGTTCCACTGGCCCTTCTTCTGCTGCCAGCGGAAGCCGAGCGTGCCCTGCGGCATGCGCGGCGCGTCCGCGGTCTCGTCCCACACCAGGAACTTGAAGTCCCCGTGCTCCTCGCCGGCGTAGCGCTCCAGGCGGCTCGCCGGGAGCATGCGGCCCGGGGTCACCTGACCGTCCTGCTCCTCCAGCTCGACGAGGAACGGCGCGTCGCTGTAGCGGCGCAGGTAGTCGGCGAAGAACGGGACCTGCCGGTCGGCGTGGAACTCCTTCAGGAGGACGTGGTTCACCGCCAGCCAGAACGCGCCGTCCTGGCCGGCGTGCACCGGCAGCCACTCGTCCGCGTACTTCGACGTCATGCTGTAGTCGGGCGAGAGCACCACCACCTTGGCGCCGTCGTGGCGCGCCTCGGCCAGGAAGTGCACGTCCGGCGTGCGGGTCATCCCGACGTTCGAGCCCATCGAGACGATGTACTTGGAGTGATACCAGTCGGCGCTCTCGGCCACGTCCGTCTGCTCGCCCCACACCTCGGGCGACGCGTTGGGCAGGTCGCAGTACCAGTCGTAGAACGACAGGTTCACCGCGCCGAGGAGCTGCAGGAAGCGCGAGCCGCCGGCGAAGGACAGCATCGACATGGCCGGGATGGGCGAGAAGCCGACGATGCGATCGGCGCCGTGGCGCTTCAGCGTGTGGATGGTGGAGGCCGCCACCAGCTCGAGCGCCTCGTCCCAGCTCGCGCGCCGCAGGCCGCCCTGGCCGCGCGCCTGCTGGTAGCGGGCGCGCGAGGCCGGGTCGTCCACGATCGACGCCCAGGCGTCCACCGGGTCCGCGTGCGCCTTGCGGGCGGCGCGCCACAGGTCCATCAGCGCCCCGCGCAGGTAGGGGTGCTTCACGCGCAGCGGGCTGTAGAGGTACCAGGAGGCGGAGATCCCGCGCTGGCAGCCGCGCGGCTCGTACCCCGGCACGTCGCAGGAGAAGCGCGGGTAGTCGAGCGCCTGCGTCTCGAGCGCCACGATCCCGTTCTTCACGTGGATGTTCCAGGAGCAGCCGCCGGTGCAGTTCACGCCGTGCGTGCTGCGCACGACCTTGTCCACCTGGTGGCGGCTCCGGTACAGGTCCTCCCAGGTGCGCTGCGACGGGGCGATGACGTCCTCGATCCAGCTCATCGGACACCTCCCTGCGCGCGCGTGGCCTTCGCCGGCGCGGCCGGTGCGGGGGAACCGGCGGAGGTTGCGGGCCGGGTGGGTTGTGAGGGGTGCGACCGCCGGGGCGGCGGCGCGAGGCGGGCGCGGGCGACGAGCTCGGCGCGCGCGGAGCCCGGGATGCGGCGCGCGCCCAGGCCGATGAAGGCGAGGCAGGCGAGCGCGATGAGCGCGGCGATGCCCGCGGCGCGGCCGGCGCCCGGCTCCACCTTCCCCGCCCCGCCGAGCAGGAACGCCGAGAGGTGGGCGCGCTCGTCCGGGTCGATCGGGTGGCCCGCGTAGACCGGGACCATCGACGGGAAGGGCGGGTCGGAGAGCAGCCCGTCCAGCGCGGCGGCGTCGAGCCCGTCGAAGCTGGCGCGCAGGCCCGGGCCGAACGACGCGGCGAACGCGGAGCCCTCGCCGCCGATCGCGTGGCAGGCGCCGCAGGGCGCGCCGCCGTTCCGGAGCGCGCGCGAGCCGATGAAGAGGTCGCGGCCGATGGCAGGGTCGCCCGGGGGGGCGGCGGGTTCCTGCGCGGCGGTGTCCTGGGCGGCTGCGGCGGGCTCCGCCGGCGCGGGGACGGGCGCGTCCGCGGCGGGCTGCTGCGCCGCGAGCCACGGGGTCGGCGCGGTGAGCAGCAGCGCGAGCGCCCCGGCGCGGAGCAGGTGCTCGGAGGCCATGAGGCAGTCCTTTCGACGACTCTGGGCAGCGGGTGCGCGGCAGCGGTCGGTGACGCCCTCGGCCTCACCGTAAGCGGACGTTCGGGACGTCTTCGCGCCGTGTGCCAACGCGCCCGGCGCGCCCCGCTGCGCGCGGCGTCCGGCGCGAAATCCGCCGTGACGCTGCTCGCTTCTGCTAGGGAAGCGCTTCGGGGCTCATCGCCGCCACGGCCCGTATGGAGCGCTTCGCGACACCCGCCGGCCGTTTGAACACCGAATGATGGGTCGCAATTCACCGAACAATGGGTGGCCCAATCGGGGATGGGGCGTTAAGTCCGCGAAATTGGACTGGTCCGGTCGATGGCAGGGGGCTCGCACTGCGGGAAGGTTGCCACCGCTCCCAACGACTCTCGGTCGTCTCGACCCGACCCAGAGTCATTTGGCGGCCGCCATGCAGCCCCTTCCGGACGGGTGCCCGAGCGCCCGCCCGCCCGCAGAGGAGCCGAATGACCGACACGGCCATCTACCAGCAGATCGTCGACGGCAGCCCGGACGCGTTCGTCCTCGGGGATCGCGAGGGGCGCATCCGGATCTGGAACGCGGGCGCGGAGGCGATCTTCGGCTTCACCGCCGCCGAGGCGCTGGGCCAGTCGATGGACATCATCATCCCGGAGCGGCTCCGCGGCCGGCACTGGGACGGCTACACGAAGACCATGCAGACCGGCAAGAGCCGTTACGGCGCGGGCGACGTGCTCGCGGTGCCGGCGATCACGAAGGACGGCCGGAACATCTCGATCGAGTTCACGATCCAGATGCTGCGGACCGCGGGCGGCGAGCTGCTCGGACCGCTCGCGATCATCCGTGACGTGACGAAGCGCTTTCAGCGCGAGCGGGAGCTCGCGCGGCGCGTGAAGGAGCTGGAGGCCAAGGCGGGGACGTGACCATGCTGAACGTGATCGGAAAGCGGGCGGCGCCCGCGGACGCGGTGGACCTCCTGCTCGAGTGCCACGACCGCATCCGGCAGTTCCTGGCGCTCGGGCGCCGGGTGGCCGAGGCGCGGCCGGATCAGCTCGCCGAGGTGCCGGAGGCGGCGACCCGGGTGCGCCGCTACTTCACGCAGGCGCTGCCGCTGCACGCGCAGGACGAGGAGGAGTCCATCCTGCCGCGGCTGCGCGGGCGCGAGGCCGCCGTGGACGCCGCGCTCGCGTCGATGGCCCACGAGCACGCCGAGCACGAGGAGCCCCTGGGCCGGCTGGTCGCCGCCTGCGAGACGGTCGCCCGCGATCCGTCGCGTCACGCGGCGCTCGCCGGCGGGATGGGCGCCGCGGTCGGCGAGCTGGAGCGTCACTTCGAGATCCACCTGCGGCGCGAGGAGGAGATCATCTTCCCCGCCATGCGGCGGCTGCTGGCGGGCGCGATCGACGCCGAGATCGTCCGCGAGATCCGCGCGCGCCGCGGGGTCGCCGAGGCCTCCGGGCAGACGACGCCCTGACCTCAGGGCGTGGCGCCGGGGCGGAACCGGATGTCGCTCGCCTGGGCGGGGTGACGGCCGATCTTGCCGGCGTAGGCGGCCCGGATCGCCTCGAGATCCGTCGCCTCGTCGCCGGTCAGGTCGAGGTACCGGGACAGGGCGATGGTCCGGCTGCGATAGTCGATGGACGCGAGGCCCACCGGAACGCGCGCGGCGAGGGCCAGCCGGTAGAAGCCGGACTTCCAGTGATCCGTGCGCGCGCGCGTGCCCTCCGGCGCGAGCGCCAGCCACATCCACGGCGCCTCGGCCAGCTCGCGGCCGAGCTGCGCGAGGAAGCCGGAGGGCGCGCTCCGGTCCACGGGGATGCCGCCCATCCGCCGGAGCAGGGCGCCGAACGGCGGACGGAACAGGGAGTGCTTTCCCACCCACCGCACCGGCAGCGCCGTAGCGAGCTTCGCGAGGTAACCGAGCACGAAGTCCCAGTTGGACGTGTGCGGGTAGACGACGATCACGCAGCGCGGGGTGGACGGCCAGGGCAGGTCCACGCGCCAGCCGGCGGCGCGGAGGATGCTCCGGGCGCAGCGCTGGACGAGCGACGGGTGGACGGGCGGGCGCGGAGCCGGGGAGGGGGAGCCGGGCATTCGCCCGGATGCTACACCGCCGGCGGCCGGGCCGAGCGGCTATGGCGCGCCCGCGGGCGGCGCCACGGACTTCACCGGCCCGCCGCCGCGCTCTCCGCCGGCGCCCGGCATGCGGGTGGAGCCCTGGAAGACGACGCCCTTCTCGATGGAGAGCGACGGCGTCTCGATGTCGCCGCGGACGCGCGCCGTGTGGTGCAGCTCGACGGAGGTCTTCGCCTTGATGTCGCCGTTCACCTCGCCGTGGACGATGACCGTGCCGCAGGTGATCTGCGCGTCGATGCGGGCTTGCTCGCCGACGACCAGGACGTCCTCGGTGGTGATCGAGCCCGTGAACTTCGCGTCGATGCGGACGGTCCCGGCGAAGGTGAGCTTGCCGTCGAACTCGACGCCCTTGCCCAGCAGCAGGTCTCCGGCCGGCGCCTGCATGGGGTCGTCGCGCTTCGGGATCATGGCCATGGGTGGTGCTCTCCTCACGCGGTCGGTCGGCCGGGTCCACCCGGCCGCGCTGTGAGTTAGGCACCCGCCGCCGGCGCGGCCAGCGTCGAACCCCGAAGCAGGCGAGGCCCCGCCCGCGCCTGGCGCCACCGCGGGAGTGCGCCGCCGCCCCGTTCGGCTAAACTGTCCCGCACCACCCGACCCCAACACCACCCGACCCAGAGTCGTTTCGCCCGCCGCGGCCTGCGCCGGCGGGCTACCTCCCGGGTGGACCGCCTCCTGAGGGATCTTGAGCTCCTGGAGCTGCCGCTACGAGCTGAAGGGCATCTGCAAGAAGGTCGCGGGCGCGTACTGCCGTCCGGGGATGAAGGGCTGCATCCTCGTCGGCAAGGTGAAGTTCCAGGACGGCCAGGTGCCGGCCCCCGTCTGGCCGCCCGGAGCAGGCCCTGGAAGGACCTCGGCCGAAGCAGCGGCGACGGACCCCGAGGCCGCGAGCGCGCCCGAGGACCCGGAGCCCTGAATCCGGTGCGCGCGATGCGCGCGTCTCAAGGCGCGGTGCGCGGGGACGCTTCGTTCGGCGGCGGCGCCACGGTTCCGGTGGCGGGCGACACGCCGGCCCGCACCGGCGGCGGCACCTGCCCGCCTTCCTTCTCGCGGGTCAGGCCTCGGACCGAGACCGGCACGCACCGCATCCCGCCGCCCGGCGCCTCCTGGCACACCTGCTCCGCCGCAGCGGCCTCGCACATGCCGTTGACCGGGTTGCACACCGTGCCGCCGGTGCAGGTCGCATAGCAGCCACCGCTGGCGCGCTGGCCTGCAGCCACCCCGAGCGCGAGGCTCGTGTTCACGGCTGCGGCCCCGAGCGTGTAGGGCGCGGACGAGGAGCAGGCCGCGAGGCCCGCGGTGGCGGCGGCGAGGGCGGCCAGGCCGATGCCGGTGAGGTGGGAGGCGAGGCGCATGCGAGAAGCGTAGCGCGTCGGGGCGACCGGGTGGGATTCGCGTATCATCCGCGACCCGTGCTCCCCGAGGTCCTCCGACACCTGCGCTGCCCGATCTGCAAGGCGCCGCTCGCCGCGGCTCCCGGCGCCCTGCGCTGTCCGGCGGGGCACGCGTTCGATCTCGCACGCCAGGGGTACGTGAACCTGCTCCGCGGCCGCTCGCCGGGAACCGGCGACGACGCTGCGATGATAGCCGCCAGGGAGACGTTCCTCGGCGCGGGGCTCTTCGCGCCGCTCGGGGCCGCGCTCGCTCGGGCGGCCGAGGAGCACGCCGGGCGCGACGGCCTCGTGCTGGAGGTCGGCGCCGGCACGGGACATCACCTCCGCTCCGTGCTCGAGGCGCTTCCGGATCGGTTCGGCCTCGCGCTGGATCTCTCCCGTTACGCGGCGCGGCGGGCTGCGCGGGCACATCCGCGCCTCGCCGCCGTCATCGCTGACGCATGGGAGCCGCTGCCCGTCGCGGACGCGTGCGCCGCGCTGGTCCTCGACGTCTTCGCGCCGCGGAACGCCGCCGAGTTCCGGCGCGTGCTGGCGCCCGATGGCGCGCTGCTGCTCGTCACGCCCGCGCCTGCGCACCTCGCCGAGCTGCGCGGGCCGCTCGGGCTGATCGAGGTCGATCCCAACAAGGCACGACGGGTCTCGGAGGCGCTGGAGGGTCGATTCGCGCTCGCCTCGTCGGAGCCGCTCGCCTGGACGCTCTCGCTCGCGCGTGCGGACGTGATCGCCGTCGCGCGGATGGGCCCGTCCGCCCACCACACCGCCGCCGAGGTCCTCGCCGCGCGCGTCGCCGCGCTCGACGAGCCCGTTCGAGTGACGGCAGCCGTCCAGGTGCAGGTGTACCGGCCCACGGCGAGCGCGGCGTGACCGCGGCGGACGCCGGGAGGTCGCATCGGCGCGCTACGAAGGGGCCTCGCACCGTACGCCGTGCGTCACGCGGAGCAGGTACGTGCCGGCCGGGAACAGCGCATCGCGCACCCCGGCGCTGAAGCGCGCTCGCGCGTCGCGATAGGCGCTCTGGAACGATCGCAGGCGGGCGAGCGCCTCCATCCGGCGCCAGCGGTCGCGCGCGGCGACCCGCGGGCTCAGGTTGCGGCGCGGCTCGTGCGTCCTGGGGGAGGCCGTCGGGTCCTGCGCGAGCACGCGCCGGATCCCGAGAAATCCCCGTCCGCTGGACGACACCGCCGCGCGCGCGTCCTCCTCGCGCGCCGCGAGCTCCACCTCGACCTGGGTACGGTACTCGTCCGCCGTGAAGCCTGGCGGCGGCGTGAGCGTGAGCTGGGCGTACTCGGGCATGGGGCCCTCGGCGCGAAAGAACGCGGGCCGCTCGAAGGCCATCGTCGCCCCGACGTGCTCGGGGGCCAACCACAGGCCCGGCCACTCGCGTCCCGAACGCACCAGCCCGGCCTTCACCGGATTTGCGAGCGCGTACACCGTCTCCCGCACGACGCTCTCGTCGGTCTCGAGCTGGACGGCGCTGTAGCTGGACGGGGCCCAGAACGACTCCCAGCGCCCGTGGGACGCGTTCAGCGCGCGAGCGACGAGCGACCAGAGGTACTGCGAGAACTCGGGGAGGCGCGCTTCGGGGTCGGTGAGCACGAGGTGCACGTGGCTCGACATGACGACGCACGTGTGGATGAGGACGCCGGTTCGTGCCGCGGCGACCGCGAGCACGTAGCCGAACAGGGCGTTCGTTTCGGGCGAAGGGCGGAGGAGGAACTGGCGCTGAGTGCAGCGGCGCGTCACGAAGTACGTCTTTCCAGGGCAGATCTGGCGGGGCGCGGTCATGGGGCGTCGCCCCAGGCACCGGGCGTGCCGCGCGAAAACAGCGTCCTGGAGCGACGTTCGGCGCTGGGAACGGTCCGCGCGACGGACCCGCGTCCGCGAAAAACTACTCTGGGTCGGGTGGAGGGAGCGGAGCGGACGGCGCGGGGGGTGGGAAGCGCCGCAGCCAGTCGTCGAGCGCGGCGTCGAAGCCGACGTCGCGACGGGCGCGCTCGGAGAGGTACCACTTGTGCTCGAGCAGCTGACAGTACAGCTCCGCGGGATCGGTGCCGGGGCGGGGAGCGAGCTTGCGGATCGCGGGCAACCAGCGCTCGTTGAGCCAGCGGTAGGCGGCGACGGCGAGCGCCACGCTCCGGTTCTCGCGGCGCACGAGCGTGGCGCGCAGCTCCTGGATCTCGTTCACCATGAGCGCCGCTTGCCGGTCCTCCGTCACGAGGCCGGTGAGCGCGTGCAAGAGGTCGCGGTGGTAGTCGCGGTCGGTGACCACCGCCCGCATTCGGAGGCGGCTGCCGTCGCCCGTCGCCTCCAGCTTCACCTCTCCCACCGTGAACCCGAGCGCGTTCAGCGCACGGATGCGCTCGTGGATGCGCCAGCTCTCGCCGGCGGAGATGATCTCCTCGCGCGTGATCTCGCTCCACAGCCGCTCGTAGCGGGCGCGCAGCGCAGCGCCGGTCTCGTACAGCCAGGGCGGCGGCGCGAGCCCCAGCATGGCGGCGACGTCGAGGAGGTCGCCGGTGACGTTCTCCTCCAGGATGTCCACGTCGTGGCGCCGCTGGCCGTCAGAGAGGGGCTCGTGCATCTCCGCGGTCTCGGCGTCCACCAGGTACGCGCGCAGCTCGCCCGCGTCCCTGCGGAACAGCGTGTTCGAGAGCGAGCAGTCGCCCCAGTAGAAGCCGGCGAGGTGGAGCCGGACCAGCAGCCCTGCGATCGCGTCGAGCAGGCGCGCGCGGTACGTCTCCAGCCCGGCGTTCTCGAACAGGGTTCGAAACGGCAGCGACCGGTCGAGGAACCGCGTGATGAGCACGCTCGCGTCCCCCTCGCCGGTCCGGACGTGGGCGTGCCCCGCCGCGACGACCGCCGGGAGCTCGCGGTCCTCGAGCCAGCGCAGCGCACCGTACTCCCGCTCGCCCAGCGCCGGCGGCAGCTCCTTCACGACGTACAGCGCCCGGTCGTACTGGAGGAAGAGCACGTCGTGCCGCGAGACCCCGCGCGTCACCTCCACGATCCGCGCGCACCGCTCGCCCCAGCGCGCCAGGGGGAGATCCCACGGCAGGTCGAGGAAGTCCGGGTGGCCGGGCCGGACCTGCAGGCCGACGAGCCCGGGGTGGCCGGTCATGGGACGTCCCCGGCGGCGCGCGCGGCCGCGAGCGCGTCGAGCGCCGCGATGCCCTGGCCGAGGAAGGCGTTCGCCGGCGTCGGGACCCCGTGCCGGCGGCCGAGCTCGACCACGGTGCCCGCGAAGATCTCCACCTCGGTCTTCCGGCCCGCCTCCACGTCCTGCAGCATCGAGGTCTTGCCCGCAGGCGCGAGCCCGCCGATGACCGGGAAGATCCGCTCCACGTCCGCCGGCTCGAGTCCGACGCCTTCGTGCCGGGAGACGGCGACCACCTCGAGCGCCGCCTGGCGGGCGAGCGCGCGGACCTGCTCGAGCCGGAACGCGCCGTAGGGCGCGCGGAGCAGGGCCGACACCTGGTTCACACCCACGTTCAGCATGAACTTCCACCACTGCTCGCGCCGGATGTCGGCGGCGACCTGGCACGGAATGCCGGCGCGGTCGAGCAGGTCCTTGACGGCGACGACGCGCGGGTCGGCTGGGTCGTTCGAGGGCGCGCCGAAGACGAGCCGTCCGATGTTCTGGTAGCGGACGCGCGTCCCCTCGCGCACGACGTCGTTTCCGACGAGGAAGGCCGGGAGCACCTTGTCGGCGCCGTACGCGTCGGCGAGCGTCGCCTCGCTCGAGATCCCGTTCAGGAGCGACACGATGACCGTCCGCGGACCGACCGCGGCGCGGGCATCCTCGACCGCGGCCGCGAGGTCCCCGTGCTTCACGCCGATGAGGAGGAGACCCGCCGGCGTCAGTTCGGCCGGCGCCGCCACCCGCGGCGAGAACCGCCGTCCGTTGACGGTGAGGCCCTCGCGCTGGAGCCGCTCACGGCGCCGGCCGTCCGCCACGACCGTCACGCACGCCGGATCCATGGAGTGCAGCCGCTCGACCGCGGCCGCGCCCACCGCCCCCACGCCACACACCACCACGCTCTCGATGCGCCGCATGCGTGCATGGTAACCGCGAAGGTCGCCTCGCGCGGTGCATCCTGCATGGAAGCGCGGCGCCCCGCCGCCTTCCGCGGTATCCATCGCGCCATGCGCCACGACGAGATCACCGCCTACCTCCACGAGCACATCCCGATCACGCAGGCGCTGGGCGCGCGGGTGGAGGCGTGGGACGGCAGCGCCATCCGGCTGTCGGCGCCGCTCGCGCCCAACCTGAACCACCGCGGCACGGCGTTCGGCGGCAGCCTCTCGGCGCTGGCCATCCTCGCCGGCTGGGCCGTCCTGCACCTCGCGCTGCGCGAGCGCGGCCTCGAGGTCCGGCTCGTGATCCAGCGGAGCGCGCTCGACTTCCTGGAGCCGATCGAGGGCGACTTCACCGCCTCCGCCCGGTTGCCGGCGCCCGCGCAGTGGGACCGGTTCCTCTCCACCCTCGCCCGCCACTCCCGTGCCCGCATCACCGTTGAGGGCGAGGTGGCCTGCGGCGGTCGCGCCGGCGGCCGTCACGAGGGCGTCTACGTAGCCCTCCGCGGGGCGGAGCCGGGATAGTCGGGCGTCGGCGCTCGGCCCGTCGATCGATCGATCCCCGACCCAGAGTCATTGCCTCCGAACCCAGAGTCATTCATCGACCCCGAATCGGGTATGTGTGGCCCCGGCGCGCTCAACACGCTTCCGCGGCCCTGGCGGCGGGCTGTCAGCCGGCAAACGACTCTGGGTCCGGGACCGGACCGAGACGTGGCCGGGCACCGTGTTTCCGCGGTGTTGCAACGCCGAACTTCGAGCCGGCGAATGACTCTGGGTTCGGGAAAGGCGGGGAGAGACGGGACCGTGCGCTCGGGCTACGCCCTCGCGCCGCGGCCGGGGGCGGCGCGCAGGCCGGGGGCCTCGCGGCCGGTCCGGGCGACGTACTCGGTGTACCCGCCCCCGTACGGGACGGGGCCGTCGGGCCCGAGCTCCAGCACGCGGTTCGACAGCGCCGCCAGGAACCGGCGGTCGTGCGAGACGAACAGGAGCGTCCCCTCGTAGCCGGCGAGCGCCCGCACGAGCATCTCGCGGGTGGCGGCGTCGAGGTGGTTGGTGGGCTCGTCGAGGACGAGGAAGTTGGGCGGGTCGTAGAGCAGCGTCGCGAGCACGAGGCGGGCCTTCTCGCCGCCGGAGAGCACCTTGCAGCGCTTCTCGATCTCGTCGCCGGAGAAGCCGAAGCAGCCGGCGAGCGTCCGCAGCGATCCGACCGACGCGCGCGGGAACGTCCGCTGGAGCGCGTCCCACACCGTCTCGTCCGCGCGCAGCAGCTCCATGGCGTGCTGCGCGAAGTAGCCCATCTTCACGCTGCCGCCGATGGTCACCGCCCCGGCGTCCGGCTGCGACTCGCCCGCGACCATCCGCAGGAGCGTGGACTTGCCGGCGCCGTTCGCGCCGAGCACGCACCAGCGCTCACCGCGGCGGACCAGGAAGTCGAGTCCGCCGTACACGGTCCGGTCGCCGTACCGCTTCACCACGCCGGCGAGCTTCGCCACGTCCTCGCCGGATCGCGGCGGCGGCCTGAACTCGAAGTCCACGGTGCGCCGCACCTTGGGCGGCTCGACCTTCTCGATCTTGTCGAGCTTCTTCACCCGCGACTGCACCTGCGCGGCGTGCGAGGCGCGCGCCTTGAACCGCTCGATGAACGCGAGCTCCTTCTTCAGCATGGCCTGCTGCCGGTCGAACGCGGCCTGCTGGTGCTGGTCGGCGACGGCCCGCTCGCGCTCGTACAGGTCGTAGTCGCCGGAGTAGGTGGTGAGCGTGCCGGCGTCGATCTCGATGATCTTCCCGACCACGCGGTTCATGAACTCGCGGTCGTGCGAGGTCATGAGGATGGCGCCCTCGTAGCCGCGCAGGAACTCCTCCAGCCAGATGATCGACTCGAGGTCGAGGTGGTTGGAGGGCTCGTCGAGCAGCATGGCGTCGGGCCGCATGAGCAGGATCCGCGCCAGCGCCACGCGCATCTTCCACCCGCCGGAGAGCGCGCCGACGTCGCCGTCCATCATCTCCTGCGTGAAGCCGAGGCCGGCCAGGATCTCCCGCGCCCGCGCCTCGAGCGCGTACCCGCCCAGCTCGTCGAACCGCGCCTGGACGTGGCCGAAGCGCTCCACCAGCGCCTCCATCTCGTCCGCGCGCTCCGGGTCCGCGAGCGCGTGCTCGAGCGCGTGCAGCTCGGCGGCGACCTCCGACACGGGGCCGGCGCCGTCCATGGTCTCGGCGAGCGCGGTCCGGCCGGACATCTCCCCGACGTCCTGCGAGAAGTGTCCGACGGTCACGCCGCGGTCGATGGAGACCTGGCCCTCGTCGGGCGCCTCCTCGCGCGTGATGAGGCGGAACAGGGTGGACTTGCCGGCGCCGTTCGGGCCGACGAGGCCGACCTTCTCGCCGCGATGGACGACGGCGGAGGCCTCTACGAACAGGAGCTGGTTGCCGTGCTGCTTGGAGATGGCGTCGAGGCGGATCACGAGGCGCGCGTTCTCGCACGCCGCACGCCCCGGTTCAAGCCGGCACGTCGACGGCGCGCGGGCCCTGCGCTACGGTGCCCGCCATGAGGACGGTGGTCGCGACCCGCTACGTCACCCCCTTGCGCGAGGGCGGCTCCCTGCCGGCGATCGTGGAGGGCGACGACGACGGCCTGTACGTCGTGAAGTTCCGCGGGGCGGGGCAAGGGCCGAAGGCGCTGGTGGCGGAGGTGGTCGCGGGCGCGCTCGCGGAGGCCGCCGGGCTGCGCGTGCCCGAGCGGGTGCGCGTGGTGATCGACCCGGCGCTCGGCCGCAACGAGCCGGACGGCGAGATCCGCGACCTGCTGAAGGCGAGCGCGGGCGAGAACCTCGGCCTCGACTACCTGCCCGGCAGCCTGACGTTCGACCCGGTGGCCGATCCGCCGCCGTCGCCCGCCGAGGCCTCGGAGGTGGTGTGGTTCGACGCGCTGGTGACGAACGTGGATCGCACGGTGCGCAACCCGAACCTGCTCCGGTGGCATCGCCGGCTGTGGCTCATCGACCACGGCGCCGCGCTCTACTTCCACCACGACTGGGACCGCGCCGCCGATCCGGCCCGCGCGCCGTTTCCGATGGTCGGCCAGCACGTGCTCCTGCCGTTCGCGGGCGAGCTGGCCGCGGCGGGCGACCGGCTCTCGCCCCGGCTCGCCGACGGCGCCATCGCCCGCGCGCTCGACGAGGTGCCGGACGCCTGGCTGGAGGGCGTCCCCCGCTTCGGCACGCCGGCCGCGCACCGCGCCGCGTACGTCGATCACCTGTCGCGCCGCCTGGCCGCGGCGCCCGCGTTCGTCGAGGAGGCCGAGCGTGCCCGCGCGAAGCTCGTTTGACTACGCGGTGGTCCGCGTCGTCCCGCGCGTCGAGCGGGAGGAGTTCGTGAACGCGGGCGTGGTGTTGTTCTGCCTGGAGCGCGGCTTCCTGGGCGCGCGGGTGGAGCTGGACCGCGCGCGGGTGACGGCGCTCTGCCCGCACGCCGATCTGGACGCGATCGCCGCCCACCTCGAGGCCATCCCGCGCATCTGCGCGGGCGGGCCGGACGCCGGGCCCATCGGCGCGCTGTCGGTGCGGGAGCGCTTCCACTGGCTCACCGCGCCGCGCAGCACCATGGTGCAGCTCTCCCCGGTCCACTCCGGCCTGTGCGACGACCCGGCGCGCGCGCTGGAGCGGCTCTTCGAGCGGCTGGTGCGCCCGCCCGCGCCCGCCGAGGATCCTCGCTAGCGGCGCGCCCGGCCGCCTGCGGCCCGTGCCCGCCCGCGTGCCGGCTCGGGCTCCGCCGCCGGCCCCGGGGCCACGGTCGGCCGCTCGAACCCGCGCCGCGCCCGCTCGACCCGGCCGCGCAGCGCGCAGCCGTCGAGGTGATCGTTCACGAGCCCCATCGCCTGCATGAACGCGTAGCAGGTGGTCGGGCCGACGAAGGCCCAGCCGCGCCGCTTCAGGTCGCGAGAGAGCGCCTTCGACTCCGCGGTGACGGGCTGCGCCCGGAGCGCCGCCCAGGTGACCCGCTCCGGCCGCGACGCCTTCGCCGGCTCGAACCGCCAGAAGTAGGCCGCGAGCGAGCCGGCCTCCTCGGCGAGGTCGCAGGCGCGCCGCGCGTTGTTCAGCGTGGCCTCGATCTTCCCGCGGTGGCGCACGATGCCGGCGTCGCCGAGCAGGCGCGCCACGTCGCGGGCGCCGAAGCCGGCCACCTTCTCGAAGTCGAAGCCGGCGAACGCGGCCCGGAACGCCTCGCGCTTGCGCAGGATGGTGAGCCACGACAGCCCGGACTGGAAGCCCTCCAGGCACAGCTTCTCGAACAGGCGGCGGTCGTCCGAGACGGGGAAGCCCCACTCCTCGTCGTGGTAGCGGACGTAGTCCGCGGCCGAGACGCCCCAGCCGCAGCGCGGCCGCCCGTCGGGGCCGGCGGCGAGGCCGTCGTCGAGCGCGTGAGCGTGCTGGGGCATCGGGTCCTCCCGCGCCGGTGCGGCGGCGGCGCCGTGCGCGGAACCTGCCGGCCCGCGGGGGCGGCGTCAAGGCGCCGGCAGGGACCCGGAAATGACTCTGGGTCGGGGGGGAAGGCGGCGCGGCGTCGAGGCGTCCGGCAGAGGCCCGAAAATGACTCTGGGTCGGGGAAGGGGGGTAGGGGAAGGGCCGGGGCCGGGTCGGGGAGGGGAGGCGGGAGGAAATGACTCTGGGAACGGGAGGAGGAGGAGGGGCGGGCCGGGCGGCGGCCGCGTGTCGCACCGGGCGCGGGCGGCGCGCTCCCCCGGGGCGCGGCGGGCCGGTGTATACAGGCCGCGGGCAAGGAGGCGGCGTGGATCCGCAGCAGCAGAAGGAGCAGCACACGCCGCACGTGGTGATCGTGGGCGGGGGGTTCGCCGGGCTGTACGCGGCGCGCGAGCTGGCCGGCGCGCGGGTCCGCATCACGCTGGTGGACCGCCGCAACCACCACCTGTTCCAGCCGCTCCTCTACCAGGTGGCCACCGCCGCGCTGAGCCCCGCCGACATCGCCGAGCCCATCCGCCACGTGCTCTCGCGCCAGCGCAACGTGCGGACGCTGCTCGCCGAGGCGGCGGCGATCGAGCCGGAGCAGCGCCGGCTTCGCCTCGCCGACGGCTACGCGCTCGACTACGACTACCTGGTCGTCGCGGCCGGCGCGACGCACTCCTACTTCGGCCACGACGAGTGGGCCCGCTTCGCGCCGGGCCTGAAGACGCTCGAGGACGCGCTCGAGATCCGGCGCCGCGTGCTCACCGCCTTCGAGCGCGCCGAGGCGGATCCGGATCGGCAGCGGCGCGAGGCGCTGCTCACGTTCGTGGTGGTGGGCGGCGGGCCCACCGGCGTCGAGCTGGCCGGGGCGCTGGCCGAGATCGCGCGCTTCACCATCCCTCGCGACTTCCGCACCGTCTCCACCGAGCGCGCGCGCGTGATCCTGATCGAGGGGAGCGAGCGCGTGCTGCCGGCCCTGCCGCCCAGCCTCTCGGCGGCGGCCCAGCGCGATCTGGAGCGGCTCGGCGTGCAGGTGTGGACCGGCAAGCGGGTGACCGGCATCGACCCGCGCGGCGTGCAGGTGGGCGAGGAGCGGGTGGCGGCGCGGACGGTGCTCTGGGCCGCGGGCGTGGCCGGGGCCCCGCTGGCGCGGACGCTGGGCGTGCCGCTCGACCCGGCCGGCCGCGTCCCGGTGAACGCGGATCTGACGGTGCCGGGCCACGAGGAGATCTACGTCGTGGGTGACCTGGCGCTGGCCCGCGACAAGCACGGCGCCGCCATCCCGGGCGTCGCCCCGGCCGCCATCCAGCAGGGCCGCCACGCCGGGCGCAACCTGCTCGCGACGCTGCGCGGCCGGCCGCGCAAGCCGTTCGCCTACTTCGACAAGGGCGTCATGGCGACGGTGGGGCGCGGGCACGCGGTGGCCGGCTTCTGGCGCATCCGCATCAGCGGCTACCTGGCCTGGCTCGCCTGGCTGTTCATCCACATCTGGTTCCTCATCGACTTCCGGAACCGCGCCTCGGTGCTGTTCCAGTGGTTCTGGCACTACCTCACGTTCAAGCGCGGGGCGCGGCTCATCCTCGAGACGCCGGAGGAGATCCGCTTCCGCGCCGTCGCGGGCGTGGCCCCGCCGGACGTGGACGCCTGGCCGCCGAACGAGAGCGACGCGGAGCGCCCGCGGGACTGAGCGCGCCGCCGGCCGGCCGGCGCGACCAGGGGTGGCCGGTCTCGCGCCTCAGGGCCGCGCGTGCGCGTGCCGCCGCGCGCGCAGCCGGACGCCGTCCGTCTCGACGCCGTAGTCGGTCAGCGCCGAGACGACCAGGATCCCCACGCCGGACGCGAGGAACAGCCCGTCGGCCGGGGCGGTGAGCAGGCCGAGGAACACGAGCAGCCCGGCCCAGCCGGCCGCCTCGACCGCGCCGTGCGCCCAGAACGGGATCACGCGCAGGGCGCCGGGGGCGTAGCCGGTGAGGAGCGACATGGCGAGGTGCGCGCCGCCGACCGCGTACGCGATGACCGCGGGGCCGGTGGGCAGTCCGAGCACGGAGGGGGCCACGACGAGCACCGCTCCGAGCAGGTAATCGAGGATGCCGTGGATCGTGGGCGAGATGAGCTGCGCAGTCATGATCGAGCCCTCGTCTCATGACGGTGGACACTCGGTCCGGGCGATGCCCCGCCGCACGGACGCCCCGGGTGCGTGCGGGCGCGGGCCGCGGTGGCGCGGCGCCGGACCGTGCTGCGCCGGCGTCTCGACAGGCCGGGGCGCGGCGGGTCCACGCGGGCCGCAGGGGGCGTTGGCCACCGGATCGAGGGATCCCACCGTCACTCGAAGTCCGGATTGACGGCTTTTCGATCCTGACCCAAAAGTGCCCGACCTTCCTCTACAATGCCGCCGCGCCGCACCGCCGCGGCCGCACCTTCCGGAGATCCTGTGACCGACACGGAAAAGCGAAACCTGGTCGCGCAGTGGGCGTTCGACACCCGGCCCGTGCTCCTCCGCTTCCACCTCTGGCTGGAGGACGTCGAGGTGGAGCGCGCGCAGAGCGAGCCGGTCTCGGCCTTCTCCTTCACGCCGCGCGGCATCGCGCGCTGCCTGGCCATGACCTCGGCCGCCACCGCGCTCGGCACGCGGCTGTTCGGCGACTACGGCGGCGGCGCGGGCAAGGACAAGTCCACCTACAACCAGGTGAAGAAGGGCGCCGACGCCATCAGCGCCTACGTGATGAGCGAGGGGCTCTGGCACCTCACCCGCACGCTCCCCGAGAACCACGCCATCATGGTGTCGCTGGGCGAGGGGCTCATGCCGAAGGCCGGCGAGACGCCGGAGATGGGCGCGAACCCGCTGCTCGGCTTCGGGCGCGTGTACGCCCGGCCCGAGGTGGCGCGGCTGGTCGATCGCGCGGTGCGCCGCCTGCTCAACGACCCCTCGCACTCGTTCGTGGACTTCTACGCCTGGCTGCAGAAGCGCGGCATCACGGTGTGGGGCGCCGCGGTGGACACGCTCGAGAACACCTCGCGCTTCGCCGAGGGGAAGCCCACCGGGCCGATGGCGGTGTTCCACCTGTTCGACTCGCCGCTGACCATGTCGCGGCCGTACGAGTCGTACATGGGCAGCCTCACCGTGCCGCGCGCGGTGGCGCAGTCGGCCGAGCGCGCCTCGGTGCTGCTCGACTACCGCACCCCGCGCCGCCAGGTCGTCGAGGCGATCGAGGCGACGTACCCCGGCATCCGCCGCGAGAACGTCCACGTGTGGACGCTGCGCGGGAAGAGCCGCGTGGCCCGGCTCGGGAAGCTGTGGGAGGAGTGGAAGTCGCTCGGCGTGGATCTCGTCGAGGACGGCTGGAAGGCGCCGTCCGGCGTGGAGGTGTTCACCGACTCGGGCACCTACGCGCCGACGTTCCTGGTGGGGAGCTGGAAGGACGCCGAGGGCGCGACGCACGTGTTCCTCACCGACGGCTACGCCGCGACCGCCGAGGCGGTCCAGGCGGCCAGCCTCTCGGAGGTGCTCGACGTCGAGACCACCATGGCGCCGTTCTCGCCGTCGTTCGAGCTGCCCTGCGACGCCGAGGGGCGGATCATGCAGCTCGACCCGGCCGCGCCGGACTTCGGGCGCAAGCTCGCCGAGGTGTTCGGCGGGCGCGAGCTCGAGGTGGGCAAGGTCGAGAGCTACGCGGAGGCCATCCGCGAGGCGGAGTCCTCCAACATGCCGCTCGGGCGGCGGGTGCTGCGCGCGGCCGACTTCCTGCCGGAGAAGAGCTGGCGCGTGCTCGCGAGCACCGGGTACATGTGCGACGACCCGTACACCGGGAGCCCGGGCGTCACGAAGGTGCGCGACGGCGTCTACCGGGTCACCACCCGGCTCGCCACGCACAACGCGTCCGCGGAGATCGCGTTCACGTTCCGGCTGATGGAACCCCTCGAGCAGGCGCGGCACGTCTTCAGCCCGCTGCTGGTGCGCTTCATGTCCGGGGTGGACCACACGCAGCGGCCGGTGAAGATCTCCGACTCGGGCCGGATCCGGAACGAGCTGCAGACCATGTTCTCGCAGGCGCTCGAGCACGATCGCGAGAAGATCCGCGTCCACTTCGACCGCGTGGACGAGAAGGTGGTGCCGCGCCACAAGCAGGAGGCGGTCCGCCGCGTGCTCGAGTGGTACAAGGCGAACCACCCGGTGTGGTTCTCCTGGCTCGAGCTGGGGTGAGCCGCCGACGTGCGGCGGGCGCGGAAGCGCTCGCCGCCGCTCCGTCGCCCGGAGCGCTCGCCCCGGCGCCCGCCGTCCGGGCGCCCGCCGCCGCTGCGAAGCCGCCCGCCGCTCCCCACCGTGAGGGAGCGCGGCGGGTTCGCCGCGGGCGGAGGCGATCATGATGGGGCGGCGATGGGCGATCTGGGCGACCCTCTCGGCGGGCGTGCTGCTCGCGTCCGGCGCGCGGGCGCAGGGGGAGCGCGCGCAGCAGGACGGCCGCGGGCCGGCGAGCGGCGAGCGCGCGCAGCGCCCCGCCGACCCGAAGGCCGGCGCGAAGGCCGCGAAGCCCGGCGCCAAGGCCGGTTCCAAGCCCGGCGCGAGGCAGGCGCCGCGCGCGAAGGGCGGCGAGGCGGCCGGAACGCCGGGCGCGCGCAAGGCCGTCCCGCAGCAGCGCAGCGCGCAGGAGCTCCGGCGTGCGGTGCACGGACCGCGGGGCGGGACCGGGGCCGAGCGCGGCACGACCGCGGGCGGGCAGGTGGGCGCCGCGTCCGGCGCGAGCGCCGAGAGCCCGGTGGAGCCGCCCGCGCCGCCGACGGAGGGCCAGGTGGAGTCGCACGCGGGGGGCGGCACGTCGTCCGGCGGCGACACCGCCACGGGCGGCTGGTCGGGGACCTCGAACCCCGATCCCACCCAGGATGGGCGCTGAGCGGCCACCGGGCCGGTGATCAGCGCCGGCGGAGCACGGTGCTGGTCCAGCTCGTGCCCTGGCGCTCCGGCCCGGTCTCCGGCTTCACCTCGCCGGCCTCGATGGCGCGCGCGAGATCGGCGCGCTCCGCGGGCGTGAGGTCCGGCGAGACGACCTCCACCAGCCGGACCCCGCCGCGCGGGCCGGGCGAGAGCCGCACCACCACGCGCTCGGCGCCGGTCAGCAGGCGCTCGTCCAGCGGCAGGGACCGCAGCGCCGGATCCTGCTCCGGGCGGGCGAGGGCGGTCCGGCGCTCCGGCAGCGGCGCGGTGGCGGCCGGCGGGCCGGCGCACGCGAGGGCGGAGGCGAGGAGCAGGGTCGCGCCGCGGGCGGCGCGGCCGGCCGCGAGGAGCCGGGCGCGGACGGTGGCCATGGCGGCATCCTACACCCGCGGGAAGCGCGGCCGGGCGCCGCGCCCCGGAACGCCGGGTTCACCCCCGGTGTGGAGGGCGCGGCCGCCGCAGCGCGCGCCGGACGCGCGAGGCTGCGTGCGCCTCGGGCGCCGGCGAGGGGCTACTCGCGGGCGAGGCCGCTCGCCGTGAGCGCCACCGCGTCGCCCACGCGGAACGGCGCGTAGCCCTGGTACACGTAGCGCTCCACGCCGCCGTCCTCGTAGCGCACGAACACCTCGTAGCTGCGGTACTCGGCGTTCGAGCCCTGGCTGGCCGCCGCGCCGATCATGGCGCCGCCGACCGCGCCGACGACCGCGCCGCCCGCGCTCGCGTGCGTGTGCGCGTAGCCGTAGCGGTCGTAGTGCGTGTGGCCGCCGAGGGCGCTGCCGAGCAGGCCGCCGATCACCGCGCCGGCCACGGCGCCGGCGCCGGGGTTGCCCTGCTGCTTCTGGACCACCTCGCGGATCGACTCGACGCGGCCGTAGCGGACCCAGTCGCCGCCATTGCCGTACGGGTCTCCCCAGGTACGCGTGGTGGTGGTCGTCGTCACGCAGGCGGGGAGGAGCAGCGTCGGGACCAGCGCGAGGGCGAGCAGGGCGGGCTTCTTCATGGAGCGTCTCCGGGCCGGGCCGGCGTGCGGGCGCCGGGCATCCACCTCCCGGGTTTGCATGCGCCGCACCACCCACGGTCCGCCCGGGCCCCCAGTGGAACCGAGCACTTACGTGCCCCGTCCCCCGACCCAGAGTCGTTTGGCGCCCCCGGAGGGCGTGAATCCACGGCACGCCGTGGCGTGCCCCGCCCGGTGCACGACTCCAGGTCCGGAACGGCGAACGACTCTGGGTCGGGAGCGGGTCAGGTCCGGAACGGCAAACGACTCTGGGTCGGGAGCGGGGACGCGCCTCAGTGCACCGGCGCGCCCAGGTTGGCGACCGGCTGCACCTGCTCGCAGCGCATCCACTCGGCGGTGTCGAGCAGGACCGAGTCCATGTAGGTGCCGGCGGGCATGAGCAGCCGCGGCGCGTGGGCGAGCGTGGCGTCCACGAAGATCGGCACGCCGAACAGGCCGAGCGGCGGCTCGGCGCCGGGGTCGCACGGGCGGAAGTGCTCCGCGAGCTCGTGCTCGGGGACCAGCTCGGCGGCGGCGCCCGTCGCCTCCTCGAGCACGCCGAGCCGGACCTTCTCGGCGGCCGACACCACCGCGAGCGCGTACCGGCCGTCGAGCCGCACCACCACCGCCTTCGCGACGCGGTGGCCGGAGATGTGCTCGGTGGCGGCGAGGTCCTGCGCGGACATGGCGAAGGGGTGCGTGTGCAGCTCGTACCCCCGGTGATGCTCCTTCAGGTGCGCCTCGATCATCATCGGGATCATGACCGTTCGCTCCCGTCTCGAGAGATGGCTACGCCACGATCGTGCCCCCGTTGCCAGGTCGCGGCGCGCCCGCTTCTGAGGGCGAGGGTGGGTCTTCGGGGTTGCCGCGGGCGGGCGTGCCCACGGGGCGCGCGGCGCAGCGCTCAGGCCGCGGCGGGCCGCTCAGCCCGCGGCGGGCCGCGGCGCCGCCGGCGCGGCCTGGCACAGCCGGCCGGAGAGGCGCTGCAGCGCGTCCACGAGCGTCTCGAGCGGCTGCTCGCCGACCAGGCGCTGCACCTCGCGGCCGGCGCCGTCGAGCGCGAGGAACGTGGGCACCGCCACCACCCGGTGCGCCCGCGCCAGCGCCGCGCCCTCGGGCGTCTCCACCGTGTGCCGCTCCACCCGCGCCCCCGGGCAGCCGTGCTCCGCGGCCGCCACCACCGGCTCCATCCGCCGGCACACCGGGCAGCTCCGGCTCACGATCTCCACCAGCGCCGGGCCGTGCCGCGGCGCGAGCTGCGCGGGGGCCGCGCCGGCGGCGTCGGGCACGGCGACCGCGCAGGCGGCCGAGGACGCGTCGGTGCAGACCGCGGGCTCGCCGGCCGCGTCGGGCTTGGCGGCCGCGACGGATGGCGTCGAGGGGACCGCCGGAACCGCGGGAACGCCCGCCGCGACCTGCTCCGCCGGCGCGCCGCCGCCGGCCCGCGGCATGAGCAGCATGAGCCGGTCGGACGCGAGCAGGATCCCGGCGCCGACCAGCAGCAGCCCGGTCGCCTTCTCGAGCCGCGGCAGCTGCCGCTTCAGCCGGTCGAGCCAGCCGAGCGCGCGGCCCGCGAACACCGCCGTGAGGACGAGCGGCGTCACCAGCCCCGCCGCGTACGTGCCGAGGTAGAGCGCGCCGCGGGCCGGGCTCGCGCCGGCGGACGCGGTCCAGGTGAGCACCGAGCCGAGGACCGGGCCGACGCAGGGGGTCCAGCCGAGCGCGAACGCGCCGCCGAACGCGAACGACGCGGCGAGCGAGCCGCCGGGCCGCACGCGCGCCAGCCACGGCCGCCGCTCCACGTCGAGCGCGGGCAGCCGGAGCACGCCGAGCACCTTCAGGCCGAGCGCGACGACCAGCGCGCCGGACACGGCGAGCAGCGCGTCCCGGTGCGCCGAGAGCGCCTCGCCCGCCGCGCTCGCGCCGGCGCCGAGCGCCACGAACACCGCGGCGAGGCCGAGCGAGAACGCGATCGCCGACGGGACCAGCCCGCGCGGGCGCTCGCCCCGGCGGAGCGCGTCCACCGAGGCGCCGCCCAGCAGCGACAGGTAGACCGGGACCAGCGGGAGGACGCAGGGGGACGCGAAGGTGAGGATCCCGGCGCCGAACAGGCCGGGCAGATCGAAGCCCATCGATGGATTCTCCCCGGGCGCGGGCCCGGCGTCACGGGGCCGATGTGGGAGGCCCCGGCCGCCCGCGAGCGCGGGCCGGCGCACCCCCGGACACGGCCGGGCGCCCGGAAAGTTCCCGGAACGACGCGCCCCGGCGGGCCCGCCGCCTCTCGCCGGGAACCTTTTCGCGGTTTCGCGTGTCTCACCCACCGGTGCCCGGCGGCTTCCTCCAGCGTGCGCTCGCGCAGGTCCCGTTCCTCCGCCGGAACGGGCGCCGCCTCGCGCGCAACGCCGCCGACGCGGACGACCTGGTGCAGGAGACGCTGGTGCGCGCGCTGGAGCGCCAGGCGGAGCTGCGCGACCCGGCCCGCCTGCGCGGCTGGCTCGGCACGCTGCAGCGCTCCATCCACCTGAACGCGGTGCGCGGGCTGCGGCCGCGGCTGGAGGTGCTGGAGGGCGGGCGCGCCGCGGAGGCGACGCCGGACGCCGCCCCCACCGCCGAGGAGGCGCTGCTGGCCCGCGCGCTCGGCGACGGGCTCGCGGCGGCGCTCGGCGCGCTCCCGCCGGAGTGGCGCGAGGCGCTGTGGCTGCGCGAGGTGGAGGAGCTGTCGTACCAGGAGATCGCGCGGGTGCAGGGGTGCCCGGTGGGCACGGTGCGCTCGCGCCTGGCGCGGGCGCGGCGGGAGCTCGCCGGCCGCCTGCGCGCGGAGGACCGCCATGTCGGCCTGTAGCCCGGAGTGGAACGAGCGGGTCTCGGCCTGGCTCGACGGCGAGGTGGAGCGGATGGAGCGGGTGCGGGTGGAGGCCCACCTCGCCGGCTGCCCGGGCTGCGCGGCGGCGGCGGCGGCCTTCGGGCGCCTCGGCGCGGCGCTCCGGCGCGGCGCGGGCCTGGCCCGGGCGCAGCATGGCCTGCCGGCCCGGCGACGGGTCCGGCCGGCCCTCCGCGCGGCGGCGCTCGCGGCGGGGCTCGCGCTCGTGGCGGGCGGGGTCGCCGGCGGCGCCTGGCTGGCGGGGCGGGGCGGGGTGGGGCTGGACCGCGGCCTCGCCTCCGACGCGGAGCGCACGCACCTGCGCTCGTTCTCCCGCGCCTCGCCGTGCGAGTTCGAGTCGCGCGACGCGGGCGCGGTGGCCTCCTGGCTGGAGGGCGCGCTGGGCTTCTCGGTCCCGGTGCCGGATCTGCCCGGCGCGACGCTGCTGGGCGCGCGGCGGTGCGCGCTGGGCGGGCAGCCGGCCGCGCACCTCCTGTACCGGGTGGGCGAGCGCGCGCTCACCGTGCTCGTGCCAGGGGCCGGCTCGCCGGCGTCGGCGGCGGTGGAGCGCGTGTCGCGCGGCGGCGCGAGCTGCACCGCGGGGCCGCTCGGCGAGCGGATCTGCGCGGTGCCGCTGGGGCGGCCGGCGCTGGCGGTGTCGGAGCTGGACCCGCCGGCGCTCCTGGCGCTGTTCGACGCGCCGCGCGGCTGACCGGGGACCGCCCGCGGTTCGACCGGCTCACCGCGAGCGGATTTCCGGGAACCCGCGAGCGCTTCGGGCGAGCGCCGCGGCCCGATCGGATCTACAACGTCGGGCCGTGCGCGCCTCCCCCTCCGTCCGGTTCATCGTGATCGTGCTCGCCGTCGCGGCCGGCGCCAGCGTGGGCAACCTGTACCTGCTGCAGCCGCTCCTGCCCGAGGTGGCGCGCGCGTTCTCGACCTCGCCGCGGGCGGTCGGGCTGGTCTCGATGCTGACGCAGGTCGGCTACGGCGCGGGCATGTTCCTGTTCGTGCCGCTCGGCGACGTGGTGGAGCGGCGCCGGCTCATGCTGGCGCTGCTCGGCGCGGTCGCGGTGGCGCTGCTCGGGGTGGCCGCCGCGCCGACGCTGCCGGTGCTGGCGGGCGCGTCGCTGGCGGTCGGGATGACGACGGTGGTGCCGCAGCTGGCGCTTCCGCTCGCCGCGCACGTGGCGCCGGCGGAGGAGCGCGGCCGCGCGGTGGGCGCGGTGATGGGCGGGCTGCTGGTGGGCATCCTGCTCGCGCGCACCGCGAGCGGCTTCCTGGGCGCGCACCTGGGGTGGCGCGCGGTGTACGTGGTCGCGGCGGCGCTGATGCTGGCGCTGGCGGCGGCGCTCCGGGCGCTGCTCCCGCGCAGCGAACCGGACGCGTCCATGCCGTACCCGGCGCTGCTCCGGTCGATGCTCGACATCGCGCGCGAGGAGCCGGTGCTGCGCGAGGCGGCGGCGCTCGGCGCGCTCGGGTTCGCGGCGTTCAGCGTGTTCTGGAGCACGCTCGCGTTCCAGCTCGAGGCGCGGCACGGGCTCGGGCCGGACGTGGCCGGGCTGTTCGGGGTGCTGGGTGCGGCGGGCGCCCTGGCGGCCCCGGTGCTGGGCCGGCTCGCCGACCGGACCAGCCCGCGCGCGAACGCCGGGATCTCGATCGTGGTGGCGCTGGCCGGGTTCGCGGTGTTCGCCGCGAGCGGGAGCGTCCCCGCGCTGGTCGCGGGGGTGCTGCTCCTCGACGTGGGGGTGCAGGGCAACCACGTCTCCAACCTGGCGCGCGTGCACGCCCGGCGGCCGGAGGCGCGCAGCCGCATGAACACCATCTACATGGTGACCTACTTCGCCGGCGGCGCGCTCGGGACCGCGGTGGGCACCTGGGCGTGGACGGCCCGCGGCTGGGCCGGCGTGTGCGCGGCGGGCGCGGCGTTCCTCGCGGCGGCGCTGGCCATCTGGGCGCTCGGGCTGCGGCGCGCTCCCGTCGCGGCGCGCGACGGATCCGGCGGCAACCCGGCCCGGGGGGATTAGAATGCGCCCCGTGAGCCAGCCCATCCGCGTGTTCGTCACCGGCGGTACCTTCGACAAGGAGTACGACGAGCTGTCCGGTCGGCTCTACTTCAAGGACACGCACCTGCCGGAGATGCTGCGGCTGGCGCGCTGCCGCCTCGAGGTGAGCGTCCGGAACCTCATGATGGTGGACAGCCTCGACATGACCGACGGCGACCGGCGGATCATCGTGGAGAGCTGCCGCGCCGCCGCCGAGGATCGAATCGTCGTGACCCACGGCACCGACACCATGGCCGAGACGGCGCGGGCGCTCCTCGCCGCCGGTCTGGGCAAGACGGTGGTGCTCACCGGCGCGATGATCCCGTACGCGTTCGGCAGCTCCGATGGCCTGTTCAACCTCGGCAGCGCGCTCTCGTTCGTGCAGGTGCTGCCGCCGGGCGTCTACGTGGCCATGAACGGCCGCGTGTTCGCGGGCGACAAGGTTCGCAAGAACCGGCAAACCGGGATCTTCGAGGACCTCGCCTAGGCCCGGCCGGCCACCGGATCCGACCGCCGCGCGCGCTGCTCCGGCGCGCCGCACCCGCGTCGGCCTGGAGCTTCTCCCCGCTGCGTCGGCGCGTCGCGCCCGCGCGGTGCGGGCTGTGCCCTGGCGTGGTGTCGCGCAACCCGGGGGCGCCGTGGTCGTCCGAGGTGGGTGAAGGTCGTTATCCGGAAATTCAGGGCCTGAGACGAGCGTTCCCCGGGCCCGAGTGTTCAAGGTTGCGACCGCCAGCCCGGTTGCTGGCGTCGCTCCCCTGGTCATCGAAGGAGGTTCGTACATGAAGCTTCAGGGTCTTCGCATCGCGCTCGCTGGCGCGCTCGCGCTCGGCCTCGCCGCGTGCGGCTCGTCCAGCAGCAACGACGCTCCCGCCCGGATCAACGTCCGGCTGGTGGACGCGCCCGGCGACTACGTGCAGCTGTTCCTCGACGTCCGCGAGGTGCAGATCAACGGACCGGACGGCTGGCAGACGCTGGGCACCTGGTCCGGCGGCCCCATCGACCTGCTCACGCTCACCAACGGCGTGAGCCAGACGCTGGCCGAGAACGCACCCATCGCGGCGGGCCACTACGGGCAGATGCGCCTGCTGCTCGGGCCGGACAACACCGTGGTGGTGGACGGCATCGCCGAGCCGCAGCCGCTCAAGGTGCCCTCGGGCATGCAGTCGGGCGTGAAGCTCACCGTCAACTTCGACGTCGAGCCCGGCACCACCAAGGACGTCTTCATCGACTTCGACGCCCACAAGTCCATCTTCGTCCACCGCGCCGGCAACTCCGACCAGTACATCCTGCGGCCGGTGGTGCGCGCGTTCGACCAGGTGGTCACCGGCACCATCTCCGGCACGGTCACCGCGGGCGGTACGGCGGTGGCGGGCGCCACGGTGCTCGTCGAGACGGTCGAGGGCGGCGCGCCGAGCGTGGTCCGCTCCACCGTGACCGGCGCCGACGGCAAGTACGCGGTCGGCCTGCTGCCGGTCGCCGCCACCTACTACGTGGTCACGCAGCCGGTGGTCGGCGGCACCGTCTACCAGGCCTTCGCGAGCGGCCCCATCGAGCTCACCGCGGCCGCACCGCTGCCCACGCAGGACATCGCGCTCACGGTGGCCGCCGAGCACGGCGGCATCAACGGCACGGTGACGCCCATCGCGACCGACACGCAGCGCGACCTGCTGGCGATCATCCAGCCGTTCGGGGCGACGCCGGTGAACCTGATCGTCCGCGAGGTCACCCCGGTGGTGGCCGCGACCGAGACGTTCGCGGCGCCCGACCTGCCCACCGGCGCGTACTCGCTGGTGCTCACGCGCGACACGTTCGACGCGAACGGCGACCAGACCGGCCACGCGGTGGCCGCGCCGGTGGCCGCGACCGTGACGAACGGCGCTACGGCCAACGTGGCGCTCACCGCGCCGTAGCCGCGCCGGACCGGATCCCGGGGCGCAGCCCCGGGGATCGGGAGGGGAGACGGCCCCGCTGCCCATCGCCGGGCGGCGGGGCCGTGCCTTTCCGGCCACGCCCTACTGCGCGGTGTAGCCGCCGTCCACCACCGCCGCCGACCCGGTGACCCCGGCGGCGCGATCGCTCGCCAGGAACAGCGCGTAGTCGGCCACCTCGCGCGGCGAGAGCAGCCGCCGCTGCGGGACGAGCGGGTAGATGACGTCCTCCAGCACGCGCTCCAGCGGCACGCCGCGGGTGCGGGCCAGGTCGGCGAGCTGGTTGCGCACGAGCGGCGTGTCCACGTAGCCCGGGCAGAGCGCGTTCACGGTGATGCCGTCGGCGGCGCCCTCCAGGGCGGCCACCTTGGTGAGCCCGAGCAGCCCGTGCTTCGCGCTGTTGTAGGCCGCCTTGCCGGCGAAGCCGACGAGGCCGTTCACCGACGCCACGTTCACGACGCGCCCGTGCCGCTGCCGGCGCATGACCGGGAACGCGTGCTTGGTGGCGAGGAACGGCCCGACCAGCATCACCCGCAGCAGCAGCTCGAACCTCTCGGTGGGGAACGCGTCGAGCGGCGCCACGTGCTGCAGCCCGGCGTTGTTCACGAGCACGTCGAGCCGCCCGTGCGCGGCGAGCACCGCGGCGACCGCCCGCTCCACGTCCGCCTCGCGGGTGACGTCGCAGCCGATGCCCTGCGCCACGAGCCCCTGGGCCGCCAGCGCGGCGGCGGCCTGCCCGGCGCCCGCGGCGTCGAGGTCGGCCAGCACCACCCGGGCGCCCTCCCGCGCGAGCTGCTCCGCGATCTCGCGGCCGATGCCGCTCGCCGCGCCGGTGACCAGCGCGGCCCGCCCGTCCAGCCCAGCGCTCATGGCTTCCCTCCGGTGAACGACCGCCGCACCAGCGCGCGGACCTCGCCCACGATCCCGCGGCGGAACGCGACCACGCAGGCGACGAACACCGCGCCGGTGATCACCGTCACCCACGAGCCGGTGTCGGCAAGGTAGTTCTCGAGCGCCACCACCAGCAGCGCCCCCACCGAAGGCCCGAGCACCGTGCCCATGCCGCCGAGCAGGGTCATGAGCACCACCTCGCCCGACCGGTGCCAGTGCACGTCGGAGAGCGAGGCGAACTGGAGCACCACCGCCTTCAGCCCGCCCGCCAGGCCGGAGACGCCGGCCGAGAGCACGAACGCGAGCAGCTTGTAGCGGGCCACGTCGTAGCCGAGCGAGACCGCGCGCGGCTCGTTCTCGCGGATGGCGCGGAGCACGTGGCCGAACGGGGAGTGGATGGCGCGGTGGAGCAGCCAGAAGCCGGCGAGGAACGCGGCGTACACGAACCAGTAGGCGGTGCGCGGGTCGTCGAGCGGGAGCAGCCCGAGCGCGCGGCCGCGCGGGATGCCCTGCAGCCCGTCCTCGCCGCCGGTCCAGGGCAGCTGGACCACCAGGAAGTACACGAGCTGCGCGAAGCCCAGCGTGATCATCGCGAAGTAGATGCCGGAGCGCCGGATGGCGAGCGCCCCGAACGCGAGGCCCAGCGCGGCGGCGAGCGCGGTGCCGAGCAGCACCGCCACCTCCGGCGGCAGCCCCCAGCTCCGCAGCGCCCAGCCGGTGGCGTAGGCGGACGCGCCCAGGAACGCGGCGTGGCCGAAGGAGAGCAGCCCGGTGTAGCCGAGCAGCAGGTTGAAAGCGCTCGCGAACAGCGCCAGGCAGAGCACGTTCATGGCGAAGACCGGGTACACCACGAACGGCGCGGCCAGCCCCGCGGCGAGCAGGGCCAGCCAGCCCCAGGTGACGAGCCGCCCGGGCATCTAGCGCTCCCTCCCGAAGAGGCCGGCGGGGCGCACCAGCAGCACGAGCGCCATCACCACGAACACCACCACGCTGGAGGCGGGCGGGTACCAGAAGCGCGTCAGGCCCTCGAGCAGCCCGACGCCGAGGCCGGTGACGATGGCGCCGCCGATCGACCCCATGCCGCCGATCACCACCACCGCGAACACCACCATGATGACGCTCGACCCCATGAGCGGCGTCACCTGGTACACCGGCGCGGCCACCACGCCGGCGAACGCGGCGAGCGCCGCGCCGAAGCCGTAGGTGAGCGTGAACATGAGCGGCACGTTCACCCCGAACGCCTGCAGCAGCTTCGGGTTCTCCGTGCCGGCGCGCAGGTACGCGCCCAGCTTGGTCCGCTCGATGACGAACCAGCAGGCGAGGCACACCGCCAGCGACAGCCCCACCGCCCAGGCGCGGTACAGCGGCAGGAACATGAAGCCGAGGTTCACGCCGCCGCGCAGCCAGCCCGGCACCGGGTAGGCGAAGCCGGAGTTGCCGTAGGCGTGGTGGAACAGCCCCTCCGCGATGAGCGTGAGGCCGAACGTGAGCAGCAGGCCGTAGAGCGGATCCAGCCCCTGCAGGCGGCGCAGCAGCGTCCGCTCGACGGCCATGCCGACGAGGCCCACCGCGAGCGGCGCGAGCAGGAGCGCCCAGCCGTAGGGGACGCCCAGGTACGTGAGCCCCATCCACGCGGCGAAGGCGCCCATCATGTACTGCGCGCCGTGGGCGAAGTTCACCACGTCGAGCAGGCCGAAGATGACCGCGAGGCCCAGCGAGAGGAGCGCGTAGAACGCGCCGTTGATGAGGCCGAGGAAGAGCTGGCCGAAGAGCGCCTGGGTCATGGGGGACGGGGCCCGGCGCGCGCCGCCGGCGGGCGGCGCGCGCCGGGCGCGCGGGGCTACCTCTTCGCCAGCGGGCAGGCCTGGGCCTCGACCGAGGGGAACGCCTCGGCGGCCGGGATGGTCTTCACGATCTGGTAGTAGTCCCAGGGCTGCTTCGAGTCCTTCGGCGCCTTCACGCGGGCGAGGTACATGTCGTGGCGCAGCAGCCCGTCGGGCCCGATGCGCGCGTTCTTCGCGAAGAAGTCGTTCACCGGCGTCTCGCGCATCTTCGCCATCACCGCGTCGGCGTCGTCGGTGCCGGCCGCCTGCACCGCCTTCAGGTAGTGCATGACCGACGAGTACACGCCGGCTTGGACCATGGTCGGCATCTTCCCGTGCTTCTGGAAGAAGCGCCGCGACCACTTGCGCGTCTCGTCGTTCAGGTCCCAGTAGAACGCGGTGGTGAGGTACATGCCCTTGGCCGCCTCGAGCCCGAGGCTGTGCACGTCGGTGATGAACACGAGCAGGCCGGCCAGGCTCTGCTTCGGCGTGACGCCGAACTCCTCGGCCTGGCGGATGGAGTTCACGGTGTCCGCGCCGGCGTTCGCGAGGCCGACGATCTTCGCGCCGGAGCCCTGCGCCTGCAGCAGGTAGCTGGAGAAGTCGGTGGTGCCGGGGGAGGGGTAGCGCGCGGCGCCGAGCACCTTGCCGCCGGCCGCCTTCACCACCTTGGTGGTGTCCTCCTCCAGCGACTTCCCGAAGATGTAGTCGGCGGTCAGGAAGAACCAGGAGTCGCCGCCCTGCTTCACCACCTCGCGGCCGGTGCCGTTCGCGAGCGCCCAGTTGTTGTAGGTGTAGTGCACGTTGTACCGGGTGCACTTCTCGCCGGTGAACGCGGTGGTGCCCGGGCCGGAGAGCAGCGTGATGCGCTTCTTCTCCGCCGCGACCGGCATCACCGCGCCGGCGGTGGACGAGGAGACCAGGTCCACGATGGCGTCCACCTGGCCCTCGTCGATCCACTTGCGCGCGATGTTGGAGGCGACGTCGGCCTTGAGCTGGTGGTCGGCGGAGACGAGCTCGACGGGCTTGCCGAGGACCTTGCCGCCGAAGTCCTCCACGGCCATCCGCGCCGCCACCACCGAGCCGGGGCCGGCCAGGTCGGCGTAGTAGCCGGTCATGTCGGTGAGGACGCCGAGCTTGACCTTGCCGTCGGAGAGCTTCTCCGCGGCGGGGGCGGGCGCCGCGCCGGCGGCGAGGCCGGCGGCGACGAGGGCGAGGGCGAACCGGTGCATGCTTCCTCCCATCCGTGTGTGCGGGCGTCAGACGCCCAGGAACCGCTGCAGCGACTCCATCCGTGACTCCAGCTCGGCGCGCGCCACCTCGCCGACCACCCGGCCGCGCTCGACGAGCAGGTGCCGGTCGGCGAGCGGCGCGACGAAGCGGAAGTTCTGCTCCACCAGCACCAGCGTGAACCCGTGGTCCTTCAGGGCGCGGACCGCCCGCCCCAGCGCCTGGACGATCACCGGGGCGAGCCCCTCGGTGATCTCGTCGAGCAGCAGCAGGCGCGCGCCGGTGCGCAGGATCCGGGCGAGCGCCAGCATCTGCTGCTCGCCGCCGGAGAGGCGCGAGCCGGGGCTCCTCCGGCGCTCCCACAGGTTCGGGAACATCTCGTAGATGCGCTCGAGCGGCATGCCGCCGCTGCGCACCTCGGGGAGCAGCGTGAGGTTCTCCTCGGCGGTGAGGCGCGCGAAGATCCCGCGCTCCTCCGGGCAGTAGCCGACGCCCAGGTGCACGATCCGGTGCGTGGGCATGCGGACGGTCTCGCGCCCGTTCACCACCACCGACCCGCTGCGGCGGCCGGTGAGCCCCAGGATGGCCTTCAGCGTGGTGGTGCGGCCCGAGCCGTTCCGGCCGAGCAGCGTGACCACCTCCCCGGCGGCGACCGCGAGGTCCACGCCGTGGAGCACGTGCGACTCGCCGTAGAACGCGTGCAGGCCGGAGACGCGCAGCATCTCGCCGGCCGGCGCCGGGGCGGGGAAGGGCGTCGTCACGGGGACGCCCCGATGTACGCCTCGAGCACCGCGGGATCGCGCGAGACCTCGTCGTAGGACCCCTCGGCGAGCACGCTCCCGCGCGCCAGCACCGTGACGCGGTCGGCGAGGTCGCGCACCACCGAGAGGTTGTGCTCGACCAGCACCACCGTGCGCCCGGCGGCCACCTGGCGGATGAGGCCGACCACGCGCCCGACGTCCTCGTGGCCCATGCCCTGCGTCGGCTCGTCGAGCAGCATCACCTCCGGCTCGAGCGCGAGCGTGGTGGCGATCTCCAGCGCGCGCTTGCGGCCATAGGGCAGCTCGACGGTGGTGACCTGCTCCTGCCCTTCCAGCCCCACCGCCGCGAGCAGCTCGCGCGCGCGCGCGTCGAGGACCGAGAGCGAGCGCTCCGGGCGCCAGAAGTGGAACGAGGTGCCGAGCCCGCGCTGCAGCGCCACGCGCACGTTCTCGAGCGCGGTCAGGTCCGGGAACACCGCCGAGACCTGGAACGAGCGGACCAGCCCGCGGCGCGCGATCTCGGCGGGGCGGGCCCGGGTGATGTCCTCGCCGCGGAACAGGATGCTGCCGCGGGTCGCGGGGAGGAAGCGGGTGAGCAGGTTGAAGACGGTGGTCTTGCCCGCGCCGTTCGGCCCGATGAGCGCGTGGATGCTGCCGCGCGCGACGCGCAGCGAGACGCCGTTCACCGCCACGAACCCCTGGAACGCCTTCACCAGCTCCCGCGTCTCCAGGATCGTCTCGCCGTCCATACGCCTCCGCCGCACCCGGGGAAGGCTCCATTAAGCAGGACGATACGGCCTGTCGAGGTGTGCCACCCCGTGAAGGACGCGCTCGGCGTGAACGGATCGACCCGCACGGAGCGTCATCGCGGCCCGGGAGGGATCGCGCAGCGCGTCGAGGCGCGCGCGCCACCGCCTCCCGACCCCGCCGCCTCCCGACCCAGAGTCGTTTCGCCCCGACCCAGAGTCGTTTCGCCCCGACCCAGAGTCGTTGGGGCGGCCGAGGCGCTCAGGGCAGCGCGGGGGCCAGGGGACCGCCGATGGCGTGCCCGGCCGCGGTCTCGTCGAGGATGGGGAAGAACACCGCCTCCTCGAGCTCGAAGTGCGCGAGCACCACGCCGAGCAGCCGGTCGGTGTGGCGGACGAACCCGGCCGCGTCCTCGGGAGCGCCGGCGCGCCGGGCGAGCTCGGCCATCCAGCGGTGGATGATGTCGTGCTCGTAGCGCATGGAGGCGCTGAACGCGCGCGGCCCCTCGCAGGCGAACTTGTCCACCACCGGGTGGAGCGTCCGCTCCTCCCACTCCAGGTGGCCGCGCAGGCAGCGGTCGAGCCCGGCGACCACCTCGCGCATCGTCGCGGCGCGCGCCGCGGGCGGGCCGGAGGTGACCGCGCCCGCCTTCTCCGCCACCTCCTGCAGCCGCGCCCGGATCCCCGCGCGCGTGGCGCGCAGGGCGTCGGTGGCGCGGGCCATCAGCCCCGCGCCTCGGCGGTCGCGCGCCCGGCGAAGCGCGGCATGAGCACGTGGTTCTCGAGGTGGACGTGGCGGAGCACGTCGGTCTCGAGCGTCTCCAGCTCGCTCATGAGCACGCGGTAGCTGCGGCAGCCCCACTCCGGCACGGTGAAGCCCTCGGAGAGCGCGCGGATCCGCTCGAGCAGCGCGCCGACCTGGAGGTGGTCGCTCATCATTCCCTCGAGCTCCTTGCGGAGGATCTCGCGGTCCGGGGCCGGCGAGAGGAGCGCGGGGAACAGCACCGCCTCCTCGTGGTCGAGGTGCGGCTCGAGCGCGGCGGCCAGCTCCAGGTACGCGTCGCGCACGCCGAACAGGCGCGGGTTGTGGTCCCCGTGCACGCTCGCGACCTTGTGCGCGAGCGGCTCGAGGAACGGCAGGGTCCGGCGCAGGTAGGCGTGGTGGCGGTCCACGATGCGGGCGACGAGCGCGAAGGTGGAGAGCGCGCGGGGATCCTCGTCGCCGTCCGCCTGGGGGAGCGCGGCGTCCAGCTCGGCGAACACGGCGTCGGGGTCGAGGGCGCGCGGGCGGCAGGCCTCGGCCACGCTGACGTTCCCGTGGCAGCAGAAGTCGATGCGGTGCTTCTGGAAGACGCGGGCGGTGACGGCGTGGGCGGTGACGATCTCGGCGACGGTGGCGTTGCGGTCGATGGCGGGCATGTTCGTTCGTTTCTCCTCGGGGGAGCCCAGAGCACGGGCCGTGCCGATCTCGGGAGGGCCCGCTTTCCGGCCGGAACGCGCGAATGCGCGCGGGGGCGGGCCCGGTTAAGCTCCAGCCTGGAACACCATGGAACGCCTCCCGGTCATGAGCGATGCGTGCGCGGTCTGCGGCCTCGGGACCGTGGTCGAGCGCGTCCGGCGCACCACGCACGTGGTCGCGGAGAGCCCGGCCATGCAGGCGGTGCTGGTGCGGGCGCGCGACTTCGCCGACGCGGACGCGCCGGTCGTCGTCCTGGGCGAGAGCGGGACGGGCAAGGAGGTGGTCGCCCGCGCGCTCCACGCCAGCAGCGCGCGGGGCGCCCGCCCGTTCGTCGCCGTGAACGTGGCCGCGCTCCCCGCCGAGCTGCTCGAGTCCGAGCTGTTCGGCCACGTGAAGGGCGCGTTCACGGGCGCGACCGCCGAGAAGCAGGGGCTGCTCGAGGCGGCGCACGGGGGCACGCTGTTCCTCGACGAGATCGGCGAGATGCCGCTGCCGCTCCAGGCGAAGCTGCTGCGCGCGCTGGAGGATGGCGAGGTGCGCAGGGTGGGGGACACCCGCGCGTTCGGCGTGGACGTCCGCTTCGTCTGCGCCACGCACCAGGACCTGGCGCGCCTGGTGGCGGAGGGGCGGTTCCGCGAGGACCTCTACTACCGCCTGAAGGTGCTGGTGCTGCGCCTCCCGCCGCTCCGCGACCGGCCCGAGGACGTGCTGCCGCTGGCGCGCCGCTTCCTCGCCGAGGAGAAGCGCCCGGGCCCGGGGTTCTCGCCCGAGGCCGAGCGGCGGCTCCTCGCCTACCGCTGGCCGGGGAACGTGCGCGAGCTCGGCAACGTGGTCCGGTACGCGGCGGCGGTGGCGCGCGGCGCCGAGATCCGGCCCGAGCACCTGCCGGAGGAGCTGACCGCGCCGGCCGGGCCCGCGGCGCGCGGCGGCACGGCGGGCGAGCCGGCGGCGATGGCCACGCTCGCCGAGGTGGAGCGGGCGCACGTGCTCGCGGTGCTGGAGCGCTGCGGCGGCTCGCAGGCGGAGGCCGCGCGGGTGCTGGGCATCGGCCGGAACACGCTCTGGCGGAAGCTGAAGGCGTACGACGGGCCGCGCTGATCCGCTCGTCCCAGCGCCTTCGACTCCGAGCCGCTCATCCAGACCCTTCGACTCCGGCGAGCCTGCGGCTCGCCTACGCTCAGGGTGAGCGGCCGCCGCCGAGGGACGCTCGGGGTGAGCGGACGTGACGGGGCACGGCCGGAGTCGAGGGACGGGCTCTAGAGCACGATCCGCCGCATATCCCCGAGGAGCTGGGCCAGGTACGTCGTGATCCGCGCCGCCAGCGCGCCGTCGATGACGCGGTGGTCGTAGGAGAGCGACAGCGGCAGCATCAGCCGGGGCTGGAACTGCGCGCCGTCCCACGCCGGGCGCATGGCGCTCCGCGAGACGCCCAGGATGGCGACCTCGGGCGCGTTGATGATGGGCGTGAAGGCGGTGCCGCCGATGCCGCCCAGGCTGGAGATGGAGAAGCAGCCGCCCTGCACGTCGGCGGGCGAGAGCTTCCCGTCGCGCGCCTTCGCGGCCAGCTCCGCCAGCTCCTTCGCGAGCTGCAGCACGCCCTTCTGGTCGGCGTCCTTCAGCACCGGCACCACCAGCCCCTGCGGCGTGTCGGCCGCGAAGCCGACGTGGAAGTAGCGCTTCAGCACCAGCTCGTCGCCGTCGAGCGAGGCGTTCAGCTCGGGGAAGCGCCTCATGGCGGCGACGCAGGCCTTCACCAGGAACGCGAGCAGCGTCACCTTGACGCCCTGCTTCTCGTGCTCGCGGTTCAGCTCGACGCGGAAGCGCTCCAGCTCGGTGATGTCCGCCTCGTCGAACTGGGTGACGTGCGGGATCATCACCCAGTTCCGCGCCAGGTTCGTCCGCGACAGCTTGCGGATGCGCGAGAGCGGCTGGCGCTCCACCGGGCCGAAGCGCGCGAAGTCCACCTTGGGCCAGGGCGCGAGGTCGAGCGCGCCGCCGGCGCCGCCGCCCGACTCGATGCGGGCGAGCGAGGCCTTCACGAACTTCTGCACGTCGTCCTGCAGGATGCGGCCGCGCGGGCCGCTCCCCTCGACGCGCGCCAAGTTCACGCCCAGCTCGCGGGCGAGCTTGCGGACCGACGGCGACGCGTGCGCGACCGGGCCCTGCGCGCCCGCTTCCGACGGGACCCGCGGCGGGGCCGGGACCGGCGCGGGCGCGGCGGCCTTCTCCGGCGCTGCGGCGGCGGGCTGCGCCTCGGGCGCGGCCGGCGCGGCGGGGGCCGCGGTCGGCGCGGCGGCGGGCGCGACCGCGTCCAGGATCGCCACCAGCGATCCCTCGCTCACCTTGTCGCCCGCCTTCAGCGCCACCTCGCGGACGGTGCCGGCCGCGGGGGCGGGCACGTCGAGCGTGGCCTTCTCCGACTCGAGCGTCGCGAGCGGCGCGTCGGCCTCGACGCGGTCTCCCGGCTTCACCAGCACCTCGATGACCGGGACGTCCTTGAAGTCGCCGATGTTCGGGACCTTCACCTCGAGCGTGCGCGGCGCGCCCCCGGCGGCCGCCGAGGCGGCAGGGGCCGCGGGCGCGGGGGGCGTGGCCGGGGCCGGCGCCGCGGCGGTCTTCGGCGGCGCGGCGGCCGAGGCCGCCTTCGCGGGCGCTGCCGGCGCCTCCGCCTTCGCCTGCCCGTCGGCCGCGTCCAGGGTGACGACCAGCGATCCCTCGCTGACGCGGTCGCCGACCTTCACCTTCACCTCGCGGACCGTGCCGGCCGCGGGGGCGGGCACGTCCAGCGTGGCCTTGTCCGACTCGAGCGTGACCAGCGGCGCCTCGGCGTCCACCTGCTCGCCGGGCTTCACCAGCACGTCGATGACCGGGACGTCCTTGTAGTCGCCGATGTTCGGGACCTTGACCTCGATGGTGCGCATGTCCTCGTTCTCGCGGTCTAGACGGTCCAGGGGGCGGGCTTCGCGGGGTCGATGCCGTACTTCTTCATCGCCTCGGCGACCTTGGCGGCGGGCACGGTGCCCTCCTCGGCGAGCGCCTTCAGCGCGGCGACCGTCACGTGGTGCCGGTCCACCTCGAAGAAGCGGCGCAGCTTCTCGCGCGTGTCGGAGCGGCCGAACCCGTCGGTGCCGAGCACGTGGTAGGCGCGCGGCACCCAGGGGCGGATCTGCTCGGCGAAGGTGCGGACGTAGTCGGTCGCGGCGACGACCGGTCCCTGCGTGCCGCCGAGGCAGGTCTCCACGTGAGCGCGGCGCGGCGCGTCCTCGGGGTGGAGCCGGTTGTGGCGCGACACCGCCATCCCGTCGCGCGCCAGCTCGGTGAAGCTCGGGCAGCTCCACACGTCCGCGTCCACGCCCCACTGGCTCTTCAGCAGGTCGGCCGCGGCGATCACCTCGCGCAGGATCGCGCCGGAGCCGAGGAGCTGTACGCGCGGCCCCTTCGCCTTGCCCTTCGCGCCCTGCTTGAACAGGTACATGCCCTTCACGATGTCCTGCTCCACGCCCTCCGGCATGCCCGGGTGCGCGTAGTTCTCGTTGAGGACGGTGACGTACCAGTACGCGTCCTCCTGCTCCGCCAGCATGCGGCGCAGGCCGTCGTGCACGATCACCGCCACCTCGTAGGAGAACGTCGGATCGTAGGAGCGGCAGTTCGGGATCACCGACGAGAGCACGTGCGAGTGCCCGTCCTCGTGCTGGAGCCCCTCGCCGTTCAGCGTGGTGCGCCCGGAGGTGCCGCCGATCAGGAACCCGCGGCAGCGCATGTCGCCGGCCGCCCAGGCGAAGTCGCCGACGCGCTGGAAGCCGAACATCGAATAGAACAGGTAGAACGGGATCATCGGCTCGCCGTGCGTGGCGTACGCCGACGCCCCGGCGATCCAGTCGCACATCGCGCCGGCCTCGGTGATGCCCTCCTGCAGCACCTGCCCCTGCTTGTCCTCGCGGTAGTAGGCGAGCTTGTCGGCGTCCTCGGGCGTGTAGAGCTGGCCGACGTGGCTCCAGATGCCGAGCTGCCGGTACATGCCCTCCATGCCGAACGTGCGCCCCTCGTCCGGGACGATGGGCACCACGCGCTTCCCGATGGCCTTGTCGCGCGCGAGGATCGTCATGATCTGCACGAGCGCCATGGTGGTGGACAGCTCGCGGTCCTCGCTGCTCTTCAGCAGCCGGTCGAACGCGGACAGCGGCGGCACCTCCAGCGGCTTCGCCTTGGCGCGGCGCCGCGGGCGATCGCCGCCCAGCTCCTGCCGGCGCGCCTTCAGGTACTCGAGCTCCTTCGAGCCCTCCGGCAGCTTCAGGAACGGCACCTGCTCGAGCTGGTCGTCCGGCACCGGCAGGTCGAAGCGGTCGCGGAAGCGCCGGACGGCGTCCACCGCGATCTTCTTCTGCTGGTGGGCGATGTTCATGGCCTCGCCGGCCTCGCCCATGCCGTAGCCCTTGATGGTCTTCGCGAGGATGACGGTGGGCTGCCCGGTGTGCTTCACCGCCGCGTCGTAGGCGGCGTACACCTTGAACGGATCGTGGCCGCCGCGGTTGAGCCGCCAGACGTCCTCGTCGGACAGCTCGGACACCATCGCCTTCAGCTCGGGCGAGTTGAAGAAGTGCTCCCGCACGAACGCGCCGTTGCGCGACTTGTAGAGCTGGTACTCGCCGTCCACCACCTCCATCATCCGGCGGCGCAGGATCCCCTCGGCGTCCTTCGCGAACAGCGGATCCCAGTGGCGGCCCCAGATCACCTTGATGACGTTCCAGCCGGCCCCGCGGAACGTGCCCTCCAGCTCCTGGATGATCTTGCCGTTGCCGCGCACCGGCCCGTCGAGCCGCTGCAGGTTGCAGTTCACCACGAAGATGAGGTTGTCGAGCTTCTCGCGGCCGGCGCGGTCGATGGCGCCCATGGCCTCCGGCTCGTCCATCTCGCCGTCGCCGCAGAACGCCCAGACCTTGCGGTCGGCGGTGTCGGCGATGCCGCGGTCGTGCAGGTACCGCATGAAGCGGGCCTGGTAGATGGCCATGTGCGGCCCGAGCCCCATCGACACGGTGGGGAACTGCCAGAAGTCGGGCATGAGCCAGGGGTGCGGGTACGAGGACAGGCCCTTGCCGTCCACCTCCTGGCGGAAGTTCTCGAGCTGCTCCTCGCTGAGCAGGCCGAGCAGGAACGCGCGCGAGTAGATGCCGGGCGCGGAGTGGCCCTGGATGTAGACGAGGTCGCCGCCGCGCTCCGGGGTCCAGGCGCGCCAGAAGTGGTTGTAGCCGACGTCGTAGAGCGTCGCGGCCGAGGCGAAGCTGGCGATGTGGCCGCCGACGTTGGTGTGCTTGTTCGCCCGCACCACCATCGCCATCGCGTTCCAGCGGATGTAGTGGCGGATGGTCTGCTCGATGGCGAAGTCGCCCGGGTAGCGGGGCTGCTTCTGCACCGGGATGGTGTTCACGTACGCCGTGTTGGCGGAGAAGGGCAGGTACGCGCCGGAGCGGCGGGCGCGGTCGATGAGCTGCTCGATGAGGAAGTGCGCGCGGTCCGTGCCCTCGCGCTGGAGCACGCCCTCGAGGGCGTCCAGCCACTCGCGCGTCTCCTGCGGATCGAGGTCGGGGAGCTTGTCCATGTCGTTCCCTGGGCTTTGGTTGCGCGCTACTCCTACTGGGGAGGGGCTCCGGATTCAAACGAACCCTTGGACCCCGAGAGGACGGTGCGCACCCGGGCGCAGGCGTGCCGCGCCGCGGCACGAGCGCGTCCCACGGCCTCGTTGTGGCCTCCGCGCGAACGGCGGACACTGGAGCGCGGGAGCGCGCGCGGGGAGCGCGTCGCGAGGAGGGGCCATGCGGACGCGTCCGATCGGACTTGCGGCTGGGGTGGTGCTCGCCTTCCTGGCCTGGACGGGGAACGGGTGCAGCAGCGGCGGCGGGGACGGCCCCGCGCCCGCGGTGTGCGAGGGAGCGCCGGACCCAGGGACGGCCGGGCCAGGGGACGTGGAGGGCTGGTTCCCGCTCGCGCCGGGCTGGAGCTGGGGCTACCGGATCGCCGGGCAGCCCGTCACCCGCCCCGCGGACCTGCGCATCGAGGTCGGCGGCGCTCGCAGCTACCGCGGGTTCGCGGCGACGGAGCTGCGCGAGCTGGATCCGACCACCGGCGCCGAGCTCCCGGGCGCGACCGCGCTCGTCGCCTCCGCGCCGGCCGGCGTGGTCGAGCTGGGCGACGGGACCGCGACGGATCCGACGCCGTCCACCTACGACCTCCGCTACCCCGTCACCGTGGGTGGAGCCTGGCCGGAGCGCTGCACCGGCCTCGACTACGGCGAGGATCTGGACGGCGACGGGAAGCACGAGCGGCTCGACCTCGCGCTGGACGGGCAGGTGCTCGGCCTCGAGGACGTGACGGTGCCGGCGGGGACGTTCGCGGGCACGGCGCACGTGCGGCTCTCGCTGACGCTCACGCTGTACCCGACGGCCCCGGGCTACGCCCCGGTCACCGCCACCGCCTGGCAGGACACCTGGTACGCCCGCGGCGTCGGCATCGTGCGCCGGAGCGACGGCGGCGAGCTGTCCGCCCCCACCACCTACGAGCTGGTGGGCTGGTCCAGCCCGGCCGGCGGCGGCGGGCTCGCCGAGCTGACGCGGCTCGTGGTCCCGCCGCCCAGCTCGGATCCGTACGTGAGCCCGTGGCGCGTGGTCCCGGCCCGCGGCGGCTCCTCCCGCGCCATGGTGCTGGAGGTCGCCTGGCGCGATGGCCCGGTGCGGCTCGTGGGGCGCTTCGTGGACGGGGGCGCCGCCGGCGCGCCGTTCGAGGTGGTGCCGCAGTGGACGGCCGACACGAACCTGCCCTGGCACATGGCCACGCAGGTGGCGCCGGGGCCGGACCGGCACCTGGTCGCGTTCGCGACCGTCCCTGCGCAGCCGGCGAGCACCGCCGAGATCCGGGCGGCGCGGGTGACGGCGGACGGGGTCGCGCTGGACGGGCCCACCGGGATCCTGGTGGCGCAGTGCGCGCGCTGGACGGGCTACGCGGTGGCGGCCTCGCGGGCCGGCGACGGCTCCCTGGTGGCCTGGGGCTGCGACGATCCGGTGCCCGGCGTGTACGCCGCCGCGGTCGGCGCGGACGGCGCGGTGGGCGCGCCGAGCTTCCTCGGCGACGGGCCGGTGCAGTTCGTCCAGGCCGCCGGCCGCGGGGCCGAGCATCTCGTGGTCTGGGGTCGCGGCTCGTCGGCCGGGACCGAGGTGGTGGGCGTGCGGGTGAGCGCCGCCGGCGCCTCGCTGGACGCGGCGCCGGTCCGGCTGGTCGCCGATCAGGACTACAAGTTCCCCGGCGACCTCGCCTGCGGCGACGCCGCGTGCCTGCTCAGCTGGCGGCGGGCGACGATGCCGTACGGCTCCTACGAGCTCGCGGCGGTGCGCCTCCCCGCGGGCGCGCTGGCGGAGCGCGCCGCGGCGCGGCTCGCCGGCCCCATCGACTTCGAGACGGATCCCCTCGCCCTGCCGGTGGGGGACGCCTTCGCGTTCGTCTGGGGCGATCCGCCCATCTACCCGGTGCCGTGGGGCGAGCCCGGGCCGGCGGTCCGCCTGGCCTGGGCCGGAGCCGATCTGGGCCTCTCCCCGCCGGACGGGATCCCGGTCCTCTACCACTGGGACTTCTACGACGCGCTCGGCAGCGCGGCGCTCCTCTCGGCCGGCGCCGCCGACGCCTGGGTGGCGTACGAGTGGATCCCCGCGTACGCCGAGCTGGACGCGGTGCACTGGATCCGCTGAGCGGTCACCAGCGCCGCGCCGAGGCCGGCGCCGGGCGCGGGTCGGGGCGGAGCGCGGAGAGGTCGTGCGCGCCGCGGAGCGCGAGCCCCGCGGCGCGCCCGTCGCGCAGCTCGAGCCGAGCGTCGTGGGTCGCGACGAGCAGCCGCCCGCGCGCGTCCCAGTCGGCCCACGCCGCCTCGGGCAGGGCGATCGTGCGCCGCCCCAGCTCGACCGAGTAGGCCGGGCCGCGCCCCTCGATCCGCGGCGCCCGCAGGTCGAGCCCCTGGTCCTCGAGCACGAGGCGCGCGCCGCCGCCGGGGCGCGCCTTCACCAGGCGGGCGCGGCGCCGTTCGTCCCAGGGATCACCGCGCGGATCCCGCGGCTCGCCGCGCGGGTCGTCCTCCCAGCCGCGCCGGCGCTCGGCTGCGTACTGCACGACGGGCGTCGGCACGAGGCCGCCGCGCGCGCGGAGCGGCGAGGCGTCGCCCGCGTCCGCCGCCGCGATCGTGCCGGCCTCGCCCGCGGTCGCGAAGTGGTGCCCGCGGCTCCAGGTCCCGCCCTCGCGCCAGGCGGCGAGCGCGAACAGCCAGGGCGCCTTCGACACGAGGAGGTACGCGGTCCACGGGTGCTCGCCGAGGAACTCCGCCGAGGTCGGCGAGCCGGCGAGCGCGGAGAGCAGCGCGCCGTCCGGCGAGAGATCGCAGCGGCGCGGGTAGAGCGTCCCGCGGAACCAGGCGCCCGGCTCGAGCGCGTCCTGCTCCAGGTGCCAGCGCAGCAGGTGCCACCAGCCGCCGGGCCCGCGGCGGAACACCAGCGCCACCGGGGCGGCGGTGGCGACCTGCGCGTACAGGCGCGGAGGTGGGTGCGTCGGCATCACTCATCGTGTATCACGTGCGGCGCCCGCGCGCAGCGGGCCGGGCCGGGCGGGGAGCGGCGCCCCGATCCGGCGCGTTTGCGGTGTGTGAATGTGGCCGGCGCACGCGTCCCGCGGTCCGTGGAGTGGTGGCGAGCACGGACGCAGCGTAGCGTCGGTCCTCGCACGCACGGGAGGGGTCGCATGGCGCTCCACGGCATCGCGGTGTGCAGCCTCGACGACGGTCGTGTCCTCCGGCTCCCGCCGGACGCCTGGTGCGTCCCGCTGCCGCCGCCGCTTCGCGGGCGCGCGCTCCGCATCGAGGCGGTGGAGCGCGGCTTCGAGGACCTCGCCTGCGTGACCTACGCGGACGCCGGCGGGCTGGCCGGCTACGTCATGAGCGAGGCGCGCCTTGGCTCGCGCGGCGCCGGCGAGGACGTGATCGTGCGCAGCGCCGCCGCGTTCGGCGAGCAGCGCTGGATGGTGGTGCGCATCGGCGGGGCCGTGGACGGCGTCCGGCTGGTCGGGTAGGGCGCCCCGCGCTACACGCCCTCGAACCGGATCGGCATCACCACCCAGATCGCCACCGGCCGCCCCCCGGCGTCCGCGCCGCCGCGCCACGGGCAGGCCCGCACCGCGGCCTCGATCGCGTGTGCGATCCGAAGATCGGGCACGCTCGACAGCAGCTCCACCCGCCCGACCCGCCCGTCGCCGCCGATCGCCACGCGCACCGTGATCGGCCCCGAGGTGAACCCGGTCAGCTCGCGCGGCAGCCGGATGGCCCGCCCCACGCAGCCCGGGTCCGCCTCGACCGGCTTGCGGAAGCCCGCCGTCATGTACTGCGGCGCGTCCTCGATCTCCTGCGGCTGCGCGCCGGCGCTGGTCCCCGCCACGGCGGCGCCGCCGCCCCAGGCGCCGCCGCCGCCGCCGCCCACCACGCCGCCGATGACGCCGCCCTCGACCTCGCCGGGCGCGTACTCGCCCTCGTCGGCGCCCTCCGGCAGCGCCTCGATGGGCTCGTCGGGATCCGGCACCCGCATCGCCGCCTTCACCTCGCGCGGCTGCAGGAGCGCGGTCGGCGGCGGCGGCGGGAGGGTAGCGCGCGGGCGGGCCCCGGGCGCGGGCGCCCTGCGCGGCGGCGCGGGCGCCGCCGGCATCCCGGGCAGGCCGGGCGGTCCGGCGGTCTTGCGCGGTGCGGCCGCCGGCAGGTGCACCGGGACGATCATCTCGATCTCCTCGCGCTCCGGCGCGGCCACCGCCGAGGCGAGGACCACCGCGGCGCCGACGAGGCACGCCTGCACGCCCGCGCCGAGGCCGGTCCAGGCCGCCCGCCGGCCGGCGCGCGCGGCGCGGTCGTGGCGGAGCAGCGAGGCGAAGGACGGCGGCGCGACGCCCTGCACCGGCGCGAGCGGCGGCCGCGCGGCGTCGTCCGCCGTACGGTCGCGCGGCAGGGTGGTCCCGGTCCCCGGGCCGGCCAGCCGCTCGAACAGCGGGTGGTCGGGATCCGGCGGGGGAAAGGACAGGATGGAGAGCAGCGCGCTCAGATCCGCGGGCGGGGGCTCGGCCGCGCCGGGCGGCAGCGGGACGAGGTCGCCGAACAGCCGCCGGGCGCGCTCCGGATCGTGCACCTCGACCGGGCCGGGCCTTCCGTCCACCGGGGCGGGGTTCACGGACGGTATGGTATCGCCCGGAGCCGTGCCTTCTGCCGGACGCGTCTGCGCCGCGTCCTGCACGCCGGGTTGCCCCCTCCGCTTCGCGCCCCGCCGGTTCAGGATCGTGTCGAACATCGGCGTCCCCTCTTCACTCCTAAGCCCGTCCCGGGAGACCGGCGTTGCGGTTCGTTGTCCGGGGGGAACGGGGGAGGATCGCGGGGGACCGGGTCGCGGGGGACGACGCGCGGGGTGGCCCGGAAGCGCGGCCCCGAGAGCACCCGCCCGCCCGCGTGCGTTCGACGGTCGCGCCGGTGTACACGTCGCGCCCGCATGCGCTCCCGCCACGCACTTTCCGTGATGGTCGCCGCCCTCTCGGCCGCGGCCGCCGCGCTCGCCGGCTGCACCGGCGGCTCCTCCGGCGCCGAGCCGCGCCCGCTCGCCGCGGCGCTCGCGGCCGACCCGCCCGCGTTCGCGCCGGGCGCCGGCGTGACGCTCGTGCCGGCGTTCGCGCGCGGCACCGCGCGCATCGAGCCGGATGTCGGCCCGGTGACGAGCGGTGGCCGATACCAGGTGGGCCCCGCGCTCGAGGCGCGCACCTACCGGCTGATCGTCGAGGACGGCGCCGAGCGCGCCGAGGCGGTGGTCCGGGTCCCGTTCGCCTACCGCGACGCCATCCGGCCGCTGGACCCGCCAGGGAGCGCCCGCGCGCAGCACGTCGCGGTGGGCCTCGGGGACGGCCGCGTCCTGCTCGCCACCGGCTCGGCGAACATCTCGACATTCAGCTGGACCGCGGAGCTCTACGACGCGACCACCGGCACCTCGGCGGCCACCGGCGAACTGCGCCTGGGCCTCGCGGCCGCTGCCGCGCTGCGCCTCGCCGACGGACGCGTGCTGGTGGCGGGCGGGCAGAGCAACTTCCGCGACCGGGAGGACCTCGCCGCGGTCTGGGATCCGGCGGACGGACTCTGGACCGAGCCGGGCGCGCTCGCCCAGGCGCGCGCGGGCCACGCGCTCTCGCTGCTCGAGGACGGCCGCGTGCTCGTCACCGGCGGCGCATGGCTGGGCAGGGCGCCGGGCTCGGTCGTCACCGAGGAGCTGCTCGACCCGGACGCGGCCGCGAGCCGGGCGCCGGCGGGCTCGGCCATGATCCAGCCACGCGCGTTCCACACCGCCACGATCCTGCGCGACGGGCGGGTGCTGGTGGCGGGCGGGCTGAACAGCTTCTCCGGCGGCGACGCGGTCGAGGCCGAGCTGTTCGACCCGGTCACCGAGTCGTTCGCGCTCACCGGCTCGCTCGCGCACCCCCGCGGCGGCCACGCGGCGGTGCGGCTCGGCGACGGCCGCGTGCTGGTGGTGGGCGGGCTCGACGCGGGGTGGACGTACGTGGCCGAGGCCGAGCTGTGGGACCCGGACACGGGCGCCTTCACGCCGGCCGGGGCGCTCGCGACGCCGCGGGCGGACCACACCGCCACGCTGCTCGCCGACGGGCGGGTGCTGGTGGCGGGCGGCACCGACGTGGACGGCAAGCGGCTCGACACGGTGGAGCTGTGGGACCCGGCGACCCGGGCGTTCACCCCGGGGCCGGTCCGACTCGGCGCCCGGCGCGCCCTCCACAGCGCCACGGCGCTCCCCGACGGACGGGTCCTGGTGGTCGGCGGCGAGGACAGCGCGGCCGCGCTCCGGCAGGCGGAGGTCTACGAGTAGGCGGGCCAAACCCTCTGTCCGACCGCCCGGCTCCCGGCCGGGCCCCCTCGGGACGCCATGTCCGGGCATCTGATAGAACCCGGGGCGGACCCGGGACCCCTCGTGACGCCGCCCAAGCCCGCCCAGACCGCCGAGCCGGTGAGCCAGGACTCGCCGCGCGCCGAGTCGTCCAGCGAGCACCGCTCGGTCCAGCTCACGCGCCTGCTCGCCGAGATGGTGCACGTGAACGACGTGCCGCTCGGCGATGCGTGGTCCCCGGTGCTCCGGCCCGGCGCCACCATCGGCCGCTTCCGGCTGGTCCGCGAGCTGGGGCGCGGCGGCTTCGGCGTGGTGTACGAGGCCGAGGACGGCGACCTGGGCCGGACGGTGGCGGTGAAAGTGGTGCGCCCGGGCACGCGCATCGCCACCCGCGGCCGCGAGTGGATGCAGCGCGAAGCCGAGGCGGTGGCGCGGCTCAACCACCCGAACATCGTCACGCTGCACGACTTCGGGCAGGCGCCGGAGGGCCCGTACCTCGTGTTCGAGCTGCTGCGCGGCGACTCGCTGTCGCGGCGGCTGGAGCGCGAGAAGACGCTCGGCTTCGAGCAGGTGATCGACCTCGGCGTCGCCATCACGCGGGCGCTCGTGCACGCGCACGCGGCCGGCGTCGTCCACCGCGACCTCAAGCCCGGCAACGTCCACCTCACCGACGACGGCGAGGTGAAGGTGCTCGACTTCGGGTTCGCGCACCTGTTCGGCCGCGGCGGCATCGGCGACGGCGGGACGCCCGCGTACATGGCGCCCGAGCAGTGGGAGGGGGAGGGCGGCGACGCGCGGGTGGACCTGTTCGCGCTCGGCGTCATCCTGCACCAGTGCCTCTCGGGCGCGCTGCCGTACCGGGTGGACAAGGACTGGAGCGAGGCTCAGGAGCCCGGCCCGACGCCGGCCCTGCCGCGCCGGGCCGCGCCGAGGGCGCTCCGGGCGCTGGTGCGGCGGCTGCTCGACCGCGACGCCGCGCGGCGCCCCGCCAGCGCGCGCGAGGCCCGCGACGCGCTGCTCGCCATCCAGCAGGCGCACGCCGGCCGCACCCGCCGCCGCACCCTGGTCGCGACCGCCAGCGTGGCGCTCTCCGCGATCGCGCTCTCCGCCTGGCTCGCGCTCGACCGCGAGCCGCCGCCCGGCGAGCAGCTGAAGGCGGTGCTCGGCGCCATGGAGAACCGCGCCGGCGATCCCACGCTCGACGCGGTCCCCGGCCTGCTCGCCGCCGCGCTCGAGCCGTCGAAGCGCGTCCGGCTGTTGGCGCCGGCGCGGCTCGCCGCGGTGTCGCGCGAGGCCGGGCTGGGGGAGCCGGGGCGGCTCGACGCCGAGCGGGCGCGCAACCTGGCCCGCATCGCCGGCGCCGGCCTGGTGCTGCTGCCGTCCGCGGAGCCGGGCGAGCACGGCCCGGTGCTGTCGGTGCGGGCGGTCGAGTCGGAGACCGGCAAGGAGCTGTTCGAGGCGAGCGCCGACCTGTGGAGCGCCTCGGGCATGTCGGACGGCGTGGACCAGCTCGCCGAGCGGATCCGCCGCGAGGCGAAGGAGCGCCGCGCCGACCGCCGTGTGCGGCGCCCGGTGGCGGAGGCCGTGACCGCGAGCCCGGAGGCGGCGCGCTGGTACTACGCGGGGGTGGATTGTCTGGAGAGGGCGGAGCCGGTTGGGGCGGCCATGGAGGCGTGCGCCTCGTCCTTCGAGCGTGCGCTCGCGCTGGATCCCGCGTTCCCGCTGGCGCACTACAGGCTGGCGGCCGTGCGGTCGCTCCAGGGCGCGAGGGACGATGTCGGACAGCGACACGTCCAGGCGGCCTTGCGGGGCGCGGACCGCCTCGGCGAGCGCGAGCGGCTGCTCGTCCAGGCGCTGGCCGCCCGCATCGGCGGGCGGCTCGACGAGGCGCGCCAGCTCTACGACGCGATCCTGGCCGTCGCGGCGGATGACCTCGAGGCGCTGGAGGGTGCGGGCGAGATCCTCTGGCGGCAGGGCAAGTGGGCGGACAGCGTGCCGTACTACGAGAAGGTGGTCGCGCTCGCGCCCGACCGGCAGGATCCGCTCGCGACGCTCGTCGAGGCGCTGGGGCGGCTTCGGCGCACGGAGGATCTCCGCGCCCTGCGCGAACGGATCGCCGCGCGGCCCGACTCGCCAGGGCGCAGCGCGACCCTGGTGAGCATCCACCAATGGCTCGGGGAGTCGCAGGCTGCCCTGGCCGAGGCGCGGCGCGCGTTCGCACGGAACGGAGCCTCCCAGGCGCCGCTTCTCGCGGCTGCGGCCAGCGGGGCCGGAGACGTCCGCGAGATGGAGGAGGTCGCACAGCACGTGCCGGCAGCGTATGGGCGCCTCACGCGCGCGCTCGCGCTCGCGATGCAGGGCAGGGCGCGGGAGGCGCTCCAGGAGTGCGCGGCGAGATACTCCCAGGTTCCGGAGAGCCAGGGCCGCCACTACTCCGCAGCGCTGCTCGTGGTCACCGCGTGGGATGCCGCCCGCGTATGGCCGTATGCCGCGCGTGCCGCGGCGGTGAACCCAGCCTACGCGGCCGACCTGGCGGTACCGCTGGCGCTGCTCGGAGACGTTCAGCACGCCCGCGAGCTCGGGCGTGCGCTTCCCCCTGGCTCCGTGGCGGCAGAGGAGCTGGCAGCGCTCGAGCTGTGGCGGGCGGGCGACGCGACCGGCGCGCTCGCCCGGCTCGCCGCGTCGGAGGCGCGCGATGCCTGGCCGGTGGAGGGGTTGCCACCCGCCTACCTCGCTGCCGAGGTGAGTGCGGCGTTCGGCGACCACCGCGAGGCCCTCGCGGCCGCGCAGCGGTTCCTGCGCTTGCCGCCGCGTGGCACCTGGCGGGCGTTCGCCTATCCGCGCACCCTGTACATCACCGCGCTGGCCCAACGGAACCTGGGAGACCGCGCAGCAGCGCGCACGACGGTGGATCGCCTGCTCGGGATGCTCGCGCATGCGGACGCCGATGTCCCGCTGGCGCGGGACGCGCGCGCGCTGCGAGCTTCGCTGTAAGTGTGCGTCGGGCCGTGCGTGTCCGTCCCTTTCGTAGCATTCGCTCGTTCCACTTCCATCCATCCCTGAGGAGATGCCAATGCCGAAGAATCCGGATCTGATGGCCACCGTCCAAGAAAAGGACCAGCCGGGCATCACCGCCGTCGGGCTCACCGCCCCCCGCCCGTTCGGCGTCGAGGAGGTGAGCCCCGAGCTCGCCGCGAAGCGCCAGGCGACCGCCGTCGAGCTGGTCGCGACGCTCTCGAAGGTGCTCGACCTGCTGCAGCGAGCGCACCGCGAGAACTTCCTGAGCGACGGCAGCATCCAGCACATGCAGGCGGTGGAGCGCTGGTACACGACGCTGCAGGCGGAGGCGCAGCAGGCGTCCCCGGCCGTGCCGTCGGAGAAGACCGCCATCTAGCGTCACCCCGCCGGCGCGCGCGGTCTCCTGTGGCGGCGCGCGCCGGCTCCTTCCCGTGATCCTCGCCATCACCCACGCCGGCGACGAGCACGCGCCGCTCGTGCTCCGCGCGCTCGAGGCGCTCGGCGCCGACGCGACCGTGCTCGACCTCTCGGACCTGCCGCGGCGGGGCCGGGTGGTGCTCGGCTACGGTGCGGGCGGTGGCGCACGCGAGCTCCGGATCGACGGGCGACCGCCCATCGACGCGGCCGAGGTCAGCGCGGTCTGGTGGCGGCGCCCCCTGCCGCACGCCGCCGCGCCGGGGCTCCGCCCGGAGGACGCCGCGTTCGCCACCCGGCAGACCGGCGAGGCGGCGATGGGCCTCCTGGCGTCGCTGCGCGGCGCGCGCTTCGTCAACGATCCCTGGCGCGACGCGGCCGCCGCGCACAAGCCGAACCAGCTCGCCGCGGCGGAGCGCGCCGGGCTCGAGGTGCCGCGCACGCTCATCACCAGCGATCCGCATGCGGCGCGCGCGTTCCTCGGCGCGTGCGGACCGGACGGCGCCGTCCACAAGGTCCTCGCCGCCGGAACCCCGGCGCTGTGGCGGCCCACCCGCCGCGTCGGCCCCGACGACCTGGCGCGGCTCGCGTCGCTGCCGCTCGCGCCGGTCATCTTCCAGGAGCGCGTGCCGGGGGTGGACGTGCGCGTGACGGTGGTCGGCGACCAGCTCTTCGCGGCCGACCTCGACGCGCGCGACACGGTCTCGCCGGACGACTTCCGCCCGGTGACCCACCTCTGCCGCGTGGCGGCCTGCGAGCTTCCGGACCGCATCGCGGCCGGGCTGCGCCGGCTCATGGCGGACCTGGGGCTCGTCTACGGCGCGGCCGATTTCCGGCGCCGGGACGACGGCTCCTGGGCGTTCCTGGAGCTGAACCCGAGCGGCCAGTGGGGGTTCGTGGAGGAGCGGACCGGACAGCCGATCACCTCGGCTCTCGCTGGGCTGCTGGCGGGCCGGTGACCCACCCCGTACCCGTCTCGACCGCCCGTGCAGGGTCGTCTACATTGCGCGGGATGGACGTCGAGTCCCGGGTCTCCGCGGCGCTGGAGGCAGGCGATCACCGCCTGGCCGCGACCGAGATCATCCGCGGCTACGGGCCCCGGATCCTGGGCTACCTGAACGTCCTGCTCCGCGACGAGACCGCCGCCTCCGACGCGTTCGCGCTGTTCGCCGAGCAGGTGTGGCGCGGCATGCCGGGCTTCCAGCGCCGCTCCAGCGCCCGCACCTGGGCGTTCAAGGCCGCCTGGAGCGCCGCCATGAAGGTGCGCGACGACGCCTGGCGGCGGCTGGGGCAGCGGCTCGACACCACCGAGGCGACCCGCCTCGCCGCCGACGTGCGCACCCGAACCGGGGTCCGCCTCGAGCGCCAGCGCCAGGAGCTGGAGGAGCTGCGCGCGATGCTGGACGACGAGGAGCAGACGCTGCTCGTGCTGCGGCTCGACCAGCAGCTCTCCTGGGACGAGGTCGCGGAGGTTCTGTCGCAGGAGGGGAAGCGCGTGGACCCGGCCACGCTGCGCAAGCGCTACGAGCGCATCAAGGACCGGCTGGCCGAGATCATCCGGCGCCGCGCGGTCGAGGGCAGTCGGGAAGAGTCCTGACGGACGCCCCATTCTGGGCAAACGTTTTATTACGCTGAAATGGGTACGGGTTTCCCCGGGCCGCGCGCGCTGCGCGCCCGGCGCGTCACACGCCGCGGGCCGGCCGTTCAAAGTCTGCGGAGCGTCCAAGGGTGAGCGCTCCACTCGAAGTGGCCGGGGGGCCACGGGGGCTCCGCCGGGAAACCGGCGGAGCCTCCGACTTTCTGGGCCCTCGACTCCGCGCGGGATGAGCGTCCCTCGACTCCGCGCGGCCTGCGGCCGCGCCGCTCACCCTGAGCGTAGGCGAGCCGCAAGGCTCGCCGGAGTCGAAGGGTCGGAGTCGAAGGGTCGGGATGAGCGATCGGAGTCGAACCTCTACCAGGCGTACGCCTCGGGCGCCTCGCCGCCGGGACCCGGCCAGATCGCGTCGATGGCCTGCAGCGCGGCCGCGTCGAGCGTCAGCTCGGTCGCGGCGATGGCCTCGTCGAGCTGGGCCACGGTGCGCGGCCCGACGATGGGCGCGGTGACGCCGGGCCGCCCCAGCACCCACGCCAGCGCCACGTCCGCGGGCCGCTGGCCCATCTCGGCGCAGAGCTTCTCCCAGCGCTCGAGCTGCGGGCGGTGCTGCTCGATCTTCTTCTGCACGCGCTCGCCGGCGCGCCGGCCGGTGGCCGCCTTCGCGAGCGCGCCGCCGAGGAGGCCGCCCGCGAGCGGGCTCCACGGGAGGATGCCGACGCCGTAGGAGCGGCAGGCCGGGATGACCTCCAGCTCGATGGTGCGGGAGGCGAGGTTGTAGAGGCTCTGCTCGGAGACGAGGCCGAGGAGGTTCCGCCGCGCGGCGGCCTCGCAGGCCTGCGCCACGTGCCAGCCGGCGAAGTTGCTGCTGCCCACGTAGAGCACCTTGCCGTCGCGCACCAGGCGGTCCATCGCCTCCCAGAGCTCGTCCCACGGCGTGCCGCGGTCCACGTGGTGCATCTGGTACAGGTCCACGTGGTCGGTGCCGAGCCGGCGCAGGCTGTCCTCGCAGGCGCGGCGGATGTGGTAGGCGGAGAGCCCGCGGCCGTTCGGCCCCTCCCACATCGGCCCGTACACCTTGGTCGCGAGCACGATCCGCTCGCGCCGCCCGCCGCCCTGCGCGAGCCAGCGCCCCAGGATCTGCTCGGTGCGCCCCTCGCGCGGGAGCTTGCCCCACTCGCTCGCCTTCTGGCCGTAGACGTTGGCGGTGTCGAAGAAGAACACGCCCGCGTCGAGCGCGCGGTCCATGATCCGGAACGCCTCGTCCTCCGGCGTCTCCGGCCCGAAGTTCATGGTGCCGAGGCACAGCCGGCTGACCTCGAGCCCGGTCCTTCCCAGTCGCGTGGTGTCCATGGGTGGAGGTGATGGCGCCTCCGGCGCGGCCGCGCAAGCTGCGCCGAAGCTGCGCCACCGTGTCGCAGGGCCCGGCCCGGGCGCCCGGCCCGGCGGGCGCGCCCGCAGATCCGCCGCTATCCTCGGGGCGTGTCCAAGGCCTTCACCAGCGAGGAGACGCCCGACCTCGGCCCGGTGGTGCGCCCGCCGCCGCGGCTCGCGCCGGGCGAGGTGCGCTACGTCACGCCGGAGGGGCAGGCCGCGCTGCGCGAGGCGCTGGCGCGGCTCCGGGCCGAGCGCGCCGACGCGGCCCGGCTCCCAGACGCCGAGCGCGCGCCGCGGCTCGCCGACCTGGACGCGCGCGTCGCCGCGCTCGACGCGACGCTGGGCGCGCTCACCGTGCTCGGGCCCGAGGCCACGCCGGAGGGGCAGGTGGGGTTCGGGACCTGGGTGACCGTCGAGGAGGAGGACGGCCGCCGGGTCACCTGGCGCCTGGTCGGGCCGGACGAGGCCGACGCGCGGCGCGGGCTCATCAGCGCCGGCTCGCCGGTGGCACGCGCGCTGCTCGGGCGTCGCGCCGGGGACGTGGTCGAGGTGCACCGGCCCGGCGGCGAGGCGGAGCTGACCGTGGTGGCGGTGCGGCGCACGGCGCCGTGAGGCGCCCGACCTCGCTCGCCCTTCGACAGGCTCAGGGCGAGCGGTAGACCCCGGTCGCTCATCCCGACCCCTCGACTCCGTTCGCTCATCCCGAGCGTAGCGCGGCCCATTGGGCCGCGCGGAGTCGAGGGACTCAGGCCCGCCCCTTCTCCAGCCAGCGCGCCCAGTCCTCGCGGCCGTTCGCGCGCGCCGTCTCTGCGGCGCGGTGGTGGTCGTAGGCCACGCAGCGGAACGCGACGCTCCAGCCGCGCGGCGTGCGGTGGCAGAGGGCGTAGCGGGCGTGCGGCGAGCCGTTCTCGACCTTGTGGTGGACCGGGTGGTCGTCCTCGTACGCCTGCAGCCCGACGCTGCCCGGGTTCACCACCAGGCGACCGCCGCTCAGCGCGGTCGCGTGCGGCACGTGCGAGTGGCCGCAGAGGATGAGGCTCCGGTCCACGCCGAACGCGCGGGTCTCGAGCGTGCCCGGCGCGGCGAGGCGCAGCCCGCCGTGCTCGACGTCCTCGAGCAGGTGCTGGGTGTCGCTGGTCGGCGAGCCGTGACAGAGGAACACGCCGGCGCGCGCCAGGTCGAGCGTGGGCGGCAGGTGGCGCAGCCACTCGCGGTGGCGCGGCGTGGTGTGCTCGAACGCGTGCTGGTCGGCCGGCCCGCCGCCGTGGTGCTCGCAGGCGAGGAGCTGCCGCTCGTGGTTGCCCGCGATGGTCGGCAGGCCGAGCGGGATGAGCAGGTCGGCGGTGGCCGCCGGATCGAGCGGCCCGGAGAGGAGGTCGCCCGTGTTGACGACGAGGTCCACGCCCTGCCGGTGCGCGTCCTCCAGCACCGCCTCGAGGGCCCAGACGTTCCCGTGGATGTCCGACAGCGCCGCGATGCGCAGCATGGCCGCGCAGTATTCCGCCGCGCGGCGGTGAGGGCACGGGAAAAATGAGCGGCGCCGCGCCTACCGCGCCTTGCGCGCCCGAGGCGCCGGCGCCTCCTCCGGCTCCGCGCCCCCTTCGTCGTCCTGCATCCAGCGCTTCAGCGCGGGAACCGTGCGCGAGGCCCAGGCCCGCGAGGCGCGGACCTCGAGGAACGCCGCCGCGAGCGCGTCCACCAGCGCCGACAGCCGCTGCGCCTGCTCCAGCCGCTCGACGAGCTTGTCGTCGTCCGCCTCCGCCAGCGGCGGCGGCAGCTTCGCGCCCTTCACGTCCAGGAACTCCGCGTCGAGCGTGACCTCGTAGGCCTGCTCGCCGTGCTGGACGCGCACGCGCGCCTGGTGCACCAGCAGCCCCGCGTCGAGCGCCCGCCGGACCTCGCGCGCGTACGGCGCCTGCGTGCCCCGCGCCGCCAGCTCCGTCACGTCGCCCACCACCCCGCGCAGCGTGACCCGCCCGACGAAGAGGACGACGACCGGGGTGCCGTCCAGCTCGGTGATCGGCTCCCCCGACTCCGAGCGCCACAGCAGCCAGGTCAGCAGCTCGCGCCCTAGCCACGTGCGGCCGCGAACCAGCGCCTCCCGCGCCTTGTCGCGCTCGACCTCCGCCTCGTCCCGCCCGTCCGCGTCGGTCGCGACCCCGTCCACGCCCGTGTCGCCGCGCATGAACGCGGCCTCAGCCCTCGCCTGATCACGCCTCGACATCGCGCGCCTCCTTCCCCGAAAGCCCCGTCAGCGCCGCGGTGGGAACCAGCGCCGAGTCGGAGATCTCCGACCGGACCGCCAGCGCGCTCACCGAGGAGGGCGTCAGCTTGATCTCCAGCGCCCCCTCCACCGCCGCCGCGATCTCGTCCACCAGCTTGCGCGACGCCGCCCACACCAGCAGCTCGCCAGACCCGAGGTGCAGGCTCACGTCATGCACCTTGCTGGAAGGAACCGCCCGCTGCCGGTGCGCATGGCGGATGAGGTCCTTCTGCGTCGCCTTCTCGCCCTTGGTCGGCGGCCGGCCCCGCTCCTTCTCGTGGAGCGCGATCCACCGGTCCAGCTCCGCCCGGACCGCCGAGGCGGGCACGCGCAGCGTGTCCACCCGGAACCCGAACAGCGCCCACTCGCCCTCGAGCACGCCGGAGGTGAAGTCCGTGATCCCAGGGTCCTCAGCGGAGACGAACCCCGCCGCCCGATCGTCCTCCCCGCGCTCCACGTCGAGCGGCTCGAAGGCGCCCTTGGCGAGCCCGCGGGCCAGCCAGCGGCGCGTGTCGGAGGAGCGCTTCGCGGGGATCTCCGCGCGGAAGCGAGCGAAGGTGACCGAACCTCGTCGGATGGGCATAGGGGGGCGCAAGATGGGGGAGGGCGGGAAGAAGGTCAAGGGGCTCCGCGAGCCCGCGGAACCGCATGGCGATCCATCAGCGCGTCCCCCAGCACCCGCCGCGCCGCGAGGAGGTTGTGCGCCGCGCAGAGCACGCGAAGGTTGCCCGGAGACGACTCCCCGCCCAGCGCCAGCGGCACGACGTGGTCGAGCTGGAGCGCATGCGTGGAACCGCAGATCTCCCCGCTCGCCACCCGCCACTGGCAGCACCCCCCGTCCCGCCGCCAGACCTCACGGCGCACGTGGGCCGGAATGTGACGCGGATCGCGGGAAGGCCGGACCGACGCCCGAGGCCGCTCCGTGAGCGCGCCCTTCCGCTTCTCCGCCTTGGCGAGGAGGAGGTCCACCGCCGCCTCGAGCAGCGCGTCGTCGGAGAGGTCCGGACGCAGATCGCGGAGTCGCTCCAGCTTGCGCCCGAAACGTTCACTTACCGTGACGTGAAGCCGCTGACGTTCCGCCGTGAGCGGCGTGAGCGCCGCCGAGCGGGACGACCCCGGTGGCGGAGCGACCGGTTCAACAGTTGAACCAGCCGACCCGGGGCCACGCACCGCCGTGAGCACCGTCCGTACCGGCGGTGCCGGATGCGGCGCCAGCGCCACGACGACCTCCGCCGCCTCGTGCCGCGACAGCCCGTAGAACCGAGGCAGCGCCCCCTCCCAGTTCCGGGCGTCCACCACCCGCGCCACCTCGATGATGGTCGTGAAGCACAGCCGCCCATCCCGCAGCGGCTCGATGACCGCCGGGACCGCCTGGATGAGCTCCGCCGCGACCTTGCGGTACTGCGCGGAGCCCTTGGACAGCCCGAGCTCCCGGTGCAGGTAGTGGAACAGCGAGGCGTACCCCAGCTCCGCCCACGCGCGCCGCGCGTCGAAGTCCGCGAGCGCGACGAGGAACTCCGCGAGGGCAGAGCGCTCACGGCGGAGGAGGGTGGCCAGCTGAGCCGAGAGTTCACGCGCAGTGTCCATATCGACACTGTCTCACGCGTTTCCGAGCCCTCGCCGGACGCACGCGTTCGCCGTCAGACGCACGAAGGGGAGGGGAAGATCGCGAACGCGCCCGGAGCGAGGGCGCGACGCGCAGAGAGGGAGCAGCGCGTTCTGAGCGGGGTTTCCGTGCGTCCTGCGCCGCGGAGGTCGCCGCAGAGTGAAACGGGGTCAAGGGGGACGAACGTGCCCGTTGGGTCGCAAGCACGTACTCACGGTGACTACGTCCCGCTCATGGTTCGACGGAGCTCACCATGAGCGAAAGACCAGGAACTCACCATGAGCGAACACCAACCGGAAGCCAGCCCCGCCCCGCGTTCAGGCCTCTCGCAAGCCGATCCCGCCTCGCCGCCCCCGGCCAACCGGGCCCGCCCCGCAAGCCCGCTGCCCGACCTTTAGCTCCCTTCCCAGGAGCGTCCCCGCTGCCCGACCTCTAGCTCCTTTCCAGAGGCCCCGCCCTCAAGCATGCAGCTCCACCACATCCCCATCCCCGAGAACATGCCCCCGGTCGACCTGCTGCCCCTCGAACCGCGCGTGCGGCCCCCACAGCCGCGCGAACTTCAGCCGCTCCGCCAGATCGTGATGCACCCGATCCGCCAGGTCGTGCACCGTCGCCCCCTCCGGCAGCACGAACGGCTTCCCGCCGTCCGCCGCGTGCCCCGGCTCCTTCGTGTGCACGCGGATCCGGTGCAGCGACCTGAACAGCACGGGCCTCAGCCCATCCAGCCCATCCCCCCGCGTCGCCGACACCGAGAACATGAACAGATCCGGCGGGACCGCCTCCCGCGCCAGCGCCGCAAACGTCCCGTCGTCGTCCAGGTCGCACCGGTTCAGGAGCACCACCACCGGCACCGCCCGCTCCAGCGGCGACGCTCCCGCCGCCGCCGCCCGCCCCGCCGGCCGCACCCGCGCCCTCTCCAGCAGGTCCAGCGTCGCCCGCAGCCCCGCCTCCAGGTCGTCCCCCGCCACGTCGAGCACGATCAGCACCCCGTCCGCCCCGTGGACGAGCTGCGGCAGCCAGGCCGGCACCTGCGCCCCGCCCACCGCCGGCGTGTCCACGAGCTGCACCTGCACGTCCTCGAATTCCATCATCCCCGGCAGCGGGTCACGCGTGGTGAACGGGTACTCCGCGATCTCCGGCTTCGCGTGGGTGAGCGCCGCGAGCAGCGAGGACTTCCCCGAGTTCGCCGGCCCGATCATCACCCACTGCCCGGCCCCCTCGCGCTCCACCTGGCCGACCTCGGCGCGGCGCCCGGGCCGGTGCGCGTGCGTCGCCTCCTCCTCCAGCTTCGAGAGCCGGGCGCGCAGGTCCCCGAGCAGCTTGTCGGTCCCCTTGTGGTGCGGGAGCAGCGCGATCATCTCGCGGAGCGCGTCTTCCTTCTCCTCGCGCGTGGTGGCGCGGTGGAGGCGCAGCTCCGCGTCCTTGTACCGGGGCGGAACGTTCGCGGGCATGGCCCGATGCTCCTTCGCGGCGGCCACCGGTGGCACGGCCGCCGAAGGGCTCGCCCGGTCGAGGGAAACCGTGTCGATTCGCCGCACCGCGGCATGAGGCTGAACGATCGTTTCGGGTACCTTGACCACATGCCCTTCCTCGTCCGCTTCGCCTCCTCCACCGACGACCGCGACGCCGCCTACGCGCTGCGCCGCGACGTCTTCGAGCTCGAGCAGCACATCCCCCGGCCGCTCGACCGCGACGCCTTCGACTTCTCCGCCGACCACGTGGTCGCGTTCGACCGCGGCGGCCGCTGCGTGGGCACGGGCCGGGTGGTCCGGACCGACCACCGCACCTGCCACATCGGCCGCATGGCCGTGGCGCAGGCGGCCCGCCGCACCGGCGTGGGCGCCGCCATGCTCGAGTCGCTCGAGCGCATGGCGCGCCTGCGCGGCATCCACGAGGTGGTGGTGGCCTCTCAGCTCGGCTCGGAGCCGTTCTTCCACGCGCGCGGCTATCGGCGCGAGGGGGAGGTGTTCGAGGACCAGGGCGTCCCCCACGTCCACATGCGCAAGCTCCTGCTGGTGAGCTAGCCGGCGCTGCCCCGGGACGGCCGGACGGAGGGCGGCGAGGCCTGGGGGATGCAACGCGCGCGCCGCTGGGTTAGAGTGCGCCCCCGACGACACAGACGCTCGCTCGCCCCGGGTCCCTTGGCCCGGGGCGATTCGCATTCTGGAAGGACCCCCGCAGTCCATGAGCCACCACGAGATCTCGCGCCGGCGCACCTTCGCCATCATCGCCCACCCGGACGCCGGCAAGACCACGCTCACCGAGAAGCTGCTGCTCTACGGCGGCGTGATCCAGCTCGCCGGCGCGGTGAAGGCGAAGCGCGGCCGCGCCAACGCGGTGTCGGACTGGATGGAGATGGAGCGCGAGCGCGGCATCTCCATCACCACCAGCGTCCTGCAGTTCCCCTACCGCGGGCTGCAGATGAACCTGCTCGACACCCCCGGCCACGCCGACTTCAGCGAGGACACCTACCGCACGCTGCACGCGGTGGACGGGGCGGTGATGCTGCTCGACTGCGCCAAGGGCGTCGAGTCGCAGACCCGCAAGCTGTTCCGCGTCTGCCGCCAGCGCTCCATCCCCATCTTCACGTTCGTGAACAAGATGGACCGGCCGGGCCGCGACGCGTTCGAGCTCATCGGCGAGGTGGAGAGCGTCCTCGGCATCGGCGTCTACCCCATCACCTGGCCGGTGTTCCGCAGCGGCGTGTTCCGCGGCGTGTACCACCGCATGGCGCGGCGCGTGTACCTGTTCGACGCCGACCACGCCAACTCCAGCTCCACCACCGGCGCCGAGCGGCCGCCGGTGGAGGTGACCGGCATCGACGACCCGATGCTGCGCGAGGCGCTCGACGACGCCGGCTACGATCGCCTCCGCGCCGAGGCCGACCTGCTCGACGCGGCCGGCGACGGGTTCGACCGCGCGCGCTTCGAGGCGGGCGAGCTGTCGCCCATGTTCTTCGGCAGCGCGGTGAACAACTTCGGCCTGGAGGCGTTCCTCGAGACGTTCAGCGAGCTGATGCCGCCGCCGCGCCCCCGCGACACCGACCAGGGCCCGGTGGAGCCGACCCGCGACGAGTTCAGCGGGTTCGTGTTCAAGATCCAGGCGAACATGGACAAGGCGCACCGCGACCGCGTCGCGTTCGTGCGCATCTGCTCGGGCCGGATGGTCCGCGGGATGAAGGCGCACCACGTCCGCAGCGGCAAGGACGTCCGGCTCGCCAACCCGACGCAGTTCCTGGCTCGCGACCGGAACGTGGTGGACGAGTCCTGGGCCGGCGACGTGGTGGGCATCCACGACCCCGGCAACCTCGAGATCGGCGACACGCTCACCGGCGGCTCGCGCTTCGTGTACGAGGGCATCCCCAGCTTCGCGCCCGAGCACTTCCGGCGGCTCGCGCTCGTCGATCCCATGCGCCGCAAGCAGTTCGCGACCGGCCTCGAGCAGCTCGCGCAGGAGGGCACGGTGCAGCTCTACCGCCCGCCGGCGGGCCGCGCCGGCGACCTCGTGCTCGGCGCGCTCGGCCAGCTCCAGTTCGAGGTGGTGCGCTACCGGCTCGAGTCCGAGTACTCGGTGCAGGTGCGGGTCGAGCCGGTGCCGTACCAGCTCGCGCGCTGGGTGTCGCGCGCCGACGGCAAGCCGCTCGACCTCGACGCGCTCCACGACGCGGTCGAGGGCATGGTGGTGCTCGACGTGCGCGAGCGCCCGGTGGTGCTGTTCGACCGTGAGTGGGCGCTCCGCACCGCGGAGCGGCTCCACCCCGAGTACCGGTTCGCCGAGACCGCCACCGGCGTGGTCGTCCGCGCGGCCTAGCTCCCGCGCTGGATGAGCTCGATCTTGTAGCCGTCGGGATCCTCGACGAACGCGATCACGGTCGTCCCGTGCTTCATCGGGCCGGCCTCGCGCACCACCCGCCCGCCGCGCGCCTTGATCTCGGCGCAGGCGGCGTAGGCGTCCGGCACCTCCAGCGCCACGTGGCCGAACCCGGTGCCGAGGTCGTAGCGCGGCGTGTCCCAGTTGTGCGTCAGCTCGATGACGGTCTGCTCGGACTCGGGCCCGTAGCCCACGAACGCGAGCGTGAACCGGCCGTCGGGGTACTCCTGGCGGCGGAGCAGCGTCATGCCGAGGACGCCGGTGTAGAAGGCGAGCGACCGCTCCAGGTCGCCGACGCGGAGCATGGTGTGGAGGATGCGCACGGGGATCTCCGGGGTGCGGGTCAGCTGAAGTCGGTGAGGTTCTTGCGCGTCGCGTTGCGGCGCGGCTCGGAGCGCGCCTGGCACTCCGGGCAGAGCGCCGCGTAGGGCATGAGCGCGAGCCGGCGGGGCGCGATCTCCTCCTCGCACGACTCGCACAGGCCGAAGTCGTCCGGGCGGTTCGCCAGCTTCGCCAGCGCCCGGTCGATGCGCCCGACCAGCTCGGCCTGCCCCTTGTTGCGCTGCGAGGCGAGCACCTGGAGCATCTCGGAGAGCGCCTGCGCGTCCTCGTCGGAGACGCCGGTGCTGGCCGGGTCCCGGCGGTTCGGCTCGATGCGGGCGGGGCCCGCCTGGACGAGCTGCGCGCGCAGCCGCTCCAGGGCGAGCCGGTGGGCGGCGCGCTCCTTCGCGTTCATGGCCGCTCCTTAGCCCAGAACCGTGGGACGCGCCATCGCGAACACCCGGTGCGGGGATCGACGGCGGCCCTCGTTCGTCTTACTCGGTGGGGGCCGCTCGGCCCTCACCACCCCGGAGCTTCGCATGCGCGTCGGCTGCCCGAAGGAGATCAAGAACAATGAGAACCGCGTCGGCCTGACGCCCGGCGGGGCGCGATCGCTGGTCGCGGCCGGCCACGAGGTCCTGGTCGAGTCCGGCGCCGGCGAGCGGAGCGGGTTCACCGACGCCGAGTACGAGGCGGTCGGCGCGCGCATCGCGCCGGTGGCGCGGCAGGTGTTCGAGCAGGCCGAGCTGATCGTGAAGGTGAAGGAGCCGCAGCCGCCCGAGCTGGCCGCGCTGCGGCCCGGGCAGATCCTGTTCACCTACCTGCACCTCGCGCCGGACCCGCTCCAGACGAAGGCGCTCCTCGAGCACGAGGTCACCGCCATCGCCTACGAGACCATCCGCGACCCCGCGGGCCGCCTGCCGCTGCTCACGCCCATGTCCGAGGTGGCCGGCCGCATGGCCGCGCACGTGGGCGCGTTCTACCTGCAGCAGCCGAACGGCGGGCGGGGGATGCTGCTCGGCGGCGTGCCCGGCGTGCCGCCCGCGCACGTGGTGGTGCTGGGCGGCGGGGTGGTGGGCCTGAACGCGATCAAGGTCGCGGCGGGCATGGGCGCGCGGGTCACGGTGCTCGACAAGAGCCTGCCCACGCTCCGCTACCTCGACGACATCTTCGGCAACCGCATCGAGACGCTCTGGTCGAACGAGGCCCACGTGGAGCAGGCGCTGGTCCAGGCCGACCTCGTCATCGGCGCGGTGCTCATCCCCGGCGCCGCCGCGCCACGGCTGGTGCAGCGGCGCATGCTGAAGGACATGAAGCCGGGCTGCGTGATCGTGGACGTGGCGGTGGACCAGGGCGGCTGCGTCGAGACCACCCGGCCGACCACCCACGCCGACCCGGTCTACTTCGTGGACGGCGTGCTGCACTACGCCGTCGCGAACATGCCCGGCGCGCTGCCGCGGACCTCCACGCTCGCGCTCACCAACGCGACGCTCCCGTACGCGATGCAGCTCGCCGGCCGCGGCGTGAAGGACGCGCTCCTCGCGGATCCCGGCTTCCTGGCCGGGCTCAACACGTACCGGGGCAAGCTCACCTGCGCCCCGGCGGCGGAGAGCCTGGGGATCCCGTACACGGATCCGCGGACGCTGCTGTAGGCGCTACCCGCGGTCGCGGCGCGGCAGCACGTCCTTCAGCACCTCGCGGGCCTGGCGCACCATCTCCACGGTGGTGTCCCAGCCCACGCAGGCGTCGGTGACCGAGCAGCCGTAGCGGAGCTTCGAGAGGTCGTCGGGGATGGGCTGGCTCCCGTCCTCGATGAAGCTCTCGACCATGAAGCCCACCACCGAGCGGTTGCCCTCCCGAACCTGGTGGACCACGTCGCGGAGCACGAGCGGCTGCAGCTCGGGCTTCTTCCACGAGTTCGCGTGGGAGCAGTCCACCACCAGGTTGAGCGGGAGCTTGGCGCGGGTGAGCGCCTGCTCGGCCAGCGAGATGGAGACGGTGTCGAAGTTGGGCCGGCCGCCGCCGCCGCGCAGCACCAGGTGGCCGTAGCGGTTGCCGCGGGTGCGGATGATGGCCGACTGCCCCTGGCCGTTCACGCCCAGGAAGCTGTGCGGCCGCCCCGCCGACAGGATGGCGTTCACCGCCGCGTCCACGTCGCCGTCGGTGCCGTTCTTGAAGCCGACCGGGGTGGAGAGGCCGGACGACATCTCGCGGTGCGTCTGCGACTCGGAGGTGCGGGCGCCGATGGCGGTCCAGGAGACGAGGTCGCCGTAGTACTGCGGCGCGTGCGGGTCGAGCGCCTCGGTGCCGGCGGGCAGGCCCAGCTCGTTCACCTGGAGCAGGAAGCGGCGCGCCCGCTCCATGCCCTCGTCGATCCGGAACGAGTCGTCCATGTACGGATCGTTGATGAAGCCCTTCCAGCCCACCGAGGTGCGCGGCTTCTCGAAGTACACGCGCATCACCAGGACCAGCGTGTCCTTCACCTCCTCGGCGAGGAGGCGCAGGCGGCGGGCGTAGTCGAGGCCGGCGGCGGCGTCGTGGATCGAGCAGGGGCCGATGACGCCGAACATGCGCGGGTCGCGGCCGTCGAGGATGGCCTCGATGGCGCGCCGGCCCTCCACCACGGTGCGGACGGCCTCCTCGGTGATGGGGATGCGCGCCTTGACCTCGTCCGGCGACGGCATGAGGTCGAACGCGGCGATGTTCAGGTCCTCGGTCTTCTGCACGGGCTCGCTCCGGCGCGGGGGAAGGGGAGCGAAAATACACCCGATCGGCGCGTCCGTTCCACCCCGCGCAGGGGCGATTCCCGGCCGGAAACCGCCGGCCCGCCGGTCGCGCGGCCGGCTACGGCACGCGCGCGGACAGGATCGGGATGATCCAGGCGGCGTACTGGTCCGGATCGCGGATGGTCGCGATCTGGTCGTCGAAGTGGCGCCGCGCCTCCTCGGCCGTGAAGCGCGTGTGCTGGCCGATGGCGTCCACGTAGCCGTCGCGCCAGGCCTCCCAGATGGCCGCGAACGTCTCGCGCGGCACGCGCAGCGTGTCCACCGCGACGTAGTCGAGCGTGAGGTCGGCGAGCCCGAGCGCGCGCATCATCGCGAACGCGCGCCGGCCCACCAGCATGTCGGAGCCGGTGCGGGCCCCGAACTCGCGCGGCGCGGCCGGCCAGAAGTCGGCCGGGTCGAGCGTGCGCGCCGGGATGTGGATCATCCCGTAGTCCTCGGCCAGCAGGTGGATGCGCCCGCCGCGGCGCGTCACGCGGACCAGCTCGGCGAGCGCGCGCTCGGGGTGGGGGATGGCCTGGATGACGTGGCGGCAGACGGTGAGGTCGAACTCGCGATCCGGCAGCGCCAGGTGGAACACGCTGCCCTGCGCGAACGAGACGCGCGGCGCGAGCGCGCCGTGGCGGGCGCGGGCCACCCGGAGCGGCGGCTCGAGCACGTCCACGCCGAGCAGCGTCGCCTGCGGGAACAGGCCGGCGAGGCGGGCGGTGATCTCGCCGGTGCCGCAGCCCGCGTCGAGGATGCGCGCGCCCGGCGGCAGCTCGTAGCGCCGGAACAGCGGCGCCTCCTGCGGCCAGATGGCCGAGGCCTGCGCGGCCAGGTTGCGGAACATGGACTCGTCCGCCATCTGGCGGGCCTGCGGGTTCAGCGTCTCCTGGCTCATGCACCGCCTCCGCGCCGGCCACCCGGCGGCCTCACTCGCCGGCCAACCGGCGGGCTCAACTGATGGCGAGGCGTTCGCGCCGCGTCAAGGTGCCTGGCGCGGCGCGGCCGGCGGCAGCGGCCGATCGAGCTCCTGGTCCTGCCAGGCGGCCGGATCCTCGAGGGCCTCGAGGTGCGTCTCCATGGTGGCGTTGGGCAGCACCGCCCGCACCTCCTGCTCGATCGCGTCCACCAGCGCGTGGCCGCGCGCCACCGTCCAGGCGCCGGGGACGAGCACGTGCACCGTGACGAAGCGGCGCGCACCGGCCTGCCGCGTCCGGAGCGCGTGGAACTGCACCTCCGGGCAGGCGTGGCGGTCGAGCACGGCGCGCAGCGCGGCCTGCTCCTCGGGCGCGAGCGCGCGGTCCAGCAGCCCGAGCGCCGAGCGGCGGATGATCTTCACGCCGGTCCAGACGATGTTGGCGGCGACCGCGAGCGCGATGAGCGGGTCGAGCCGCTGCCACCCGGTGACCGCCACCAGCCCCACCGCGACCAGCACGCCCGCCGACGTCCAGACGTCGGTCATGAGGTGGTGCGCGTCGGCCTCGAGCGCGATGGAGTGGTGGCGCCGGCCGGCCCGCAGCAGCACCCGCGCGACCCCGAGGTTCACGAGCGAGGCCGCCACCGAGACGACGAGGCCCAGCCCCACCTGCTCGATGGGGCGCGGCGCGAGCAGGCGCTCGGTGGCCGTCCAGGCGATCCCCGCGGCCGCGAGCAGGATGAGGGCCCCCTCCGCGCCGCTCGCGAAGTACTCCGCCTTGCCGTACCCGTACGCGTGCTCCTCGTCGGGAGGGCGGGCCGCGACCCCCAGCATCGCCAGCGTGAGCATGGCGGCGACGAGGTTCACCAGCGACTCGAGCGCGTCGGACAGCAGGCCCACCGAGCCGGTCAGGAGGTACGCGCCGGTCTTCAGGCCGATGGTGGTCACCGCCGCGGCGATGGAGAGCCAGGCGAAGCGGGTCAGGGAGGCGCGGGCGGGGGCGGGGGCGGTCATGACGGACGGTGCCAGTTGTCCGCCCGGGCCGGGCCGGCGGCAAGCGGGAAGGGGCGGGCGGTCCGGCGGCGCCCGCGGGCGAGCGGCTGCCTGCGACAAAGAGCCGCACGGGAGGCCCGGAAAGCGCGTGACGAACCGTTTGATCCCGATCATCTCAAGGGATAGGTTCCTGCCCCGTCTGGTACGGAAGGGTTCCGGGGGCTCGCTGTTGAATGGCAGCCCGCGCCAGACGGTCACAGCGCTGCGGCATGCGCAACTTCGCTGCGGTTTCCCGGGCGGCTGGCCGCCCGCACACGAGGGATGGATGCGAGTCGAAGCACCTGATCCGGGCGCGAGGCGGAACGGAGCACGCCCGTGGTCGCCGGTCGCACCCGCATGGGTGATCGTGGGGGCGCTGGTGCTGGCCGCGAGCGGCTGCCAGCGCGAGTCGGTGAGCCACTTCCGCGTGCCGAAGTCTGCGCCGGCGCCGGAGCCGGCCGGCATGGCGGCGATGCCCGCGGGCATGGGCGGCGGGATGGGCGCGCCCGGCATGGCCGGCGACGTGCCGCCGCCGGCGCAGCCGACCGGCTCGTCCGCGCTGGCGTGGACGCTGCCGAAGGGTTGGAACGAGGTCCGCGGCGGCGGCGCGATGCGCTACGCGACGATCACGCCCCCGGCCTCGGGCGGCAAGGTGGAGGTCACGGTGATCGTGCTCCCCGGTCCGGCGGGTGGCGAGCTCGCGAACGTGAACCGGTGGCGCGGGCAGATCGGCCTGCCGCCGCTCGACGACGCCGCGCTCGCGTCCGCGCGCAAGCACGTGAAGACCCGCGCCGGCGACGTGTCGGTCTACGACTTCCTCGGCGAGGGCCAGCAGAAGACCCGCGTGGTGGCTGGCTTCACGTTCACCGAGGGGAACACCTGGTTCCTGAAGATGTCCGGCGACGCGTCCGCGGTCGGCGCGCGCAAGCCCGAGTTCGTTTCCCTGCTGGAGAGCCTCCGCCTTGACGCGAATTGAGAACCGGCCCCTGCGCGCGCTGCTCGGCGTGCTCACCTCGCTGAAGCTCACCATCGTCTGCATGGCGGCGCTGATGGTGCTGGTGGTGGCCTGCACGCTGGCGCAGGTCCACCTCGGCACCTGGGGCGCGGTCAACGTCTACATGCGCAGCTGGCTCGTCTGGTGGGACGTGCCGGGCACCGTGCTCTCGGTGCCGGTGTTCCCCGGCGGCGCGCTCGCCGGCGCGGTGCTGGCGGTGAACCTCATCGCCGCGCAGCTGAAGCGCCTCGAGCTGTCCTGGAAGAAGGCGGGGCTCTGGATCGTCCACGCCGGCCTCATCCTGCTCGTCATCGGCGAGTTCGTGACCGGCATGTTCCAGCAGGACATGCAGCTCGCGTTCGAGGAGGGGCACACCGCGAACTACGTGGAGTACCCCCGCGAGAACGAGCTGGCGGTCATCGACGTCACCGACCCGGCCTGGGACGAGGTGTACGGCATCCCCGAGACGCTGCTCGCCCGCGCCGACGAGGTGCAGGTGCCGGGGACGCCCATCACGCTCAAGGTGAAGCGCTTCCTCAAGAACGCCGACCTGGCCATGCGCACGCCGAACGACGCGCCGGCCATCGCCACGGCCGGGGTGGGCACCAGCATCCGCGTGGCCGAGCTGCCGCCGGTCACCACCGACGACCGCCCCAACGCGACCGCGGCGTTCGTCGAGCCGGTGGCGGGCGGCCGGAGCTACGGCACCTGGCTGGTGTCGGCGCTGCTCGCCGCCCCGCAGCAGTTCGTCTACGAGGGGCGCACCTACCAGCTCGCGATGCGCTCGCGGCGTGTCTACCTGCCGTACTCGCTCACGCTGAAGGACTTCACCCACGACGTGTACCCGGGCACGGAGATCCCGAAGAACTTCTCCAGCCTGGTGCACCTCAACAACCCGGCCAGGGGCGAGTCGCGCGACGTGCTCATCTACATGAACCAGCCGCTGCGCTACGACGGGAAGGCGTTCTACCAGGCCAGCTTCGGGAAGGGCGACACCCTCTCGATCCTGCAGGTGGTGTCGAACCCGGGCTGGCTCCTGCCTTACATCTCCTGCGTGCTGGTCACGGTGGGGCTGCTCGTCCACTTCGCCATCACGATGAGAAGGTCGATGCGGCGCCGTGCGGCCGCGGCGGAGGCGCACTCATGAAGCTCGAGAAGCTGATCCCCTGGCTCGCCGGCGGCCTCGCCGTCGTCGGCGCGGCGATCGCCGTCATCCCGCCGAGCCCGGTCCGCGGGTTCGACACCGACGCGTTCGGCCGGCTGCCGGTGCTGGAGGGCGGGCGCGTGAAGCCGGTGGACTCGGTGTCGCGCAACGCGCTGCTGATGATCCGCGGCCAGCAGAGCTTCAGGTACGACCCGGACGGCGACGGCCCGCAGAAGGGCCGGACCATCTCGTCCGACGAGTGGATCCTGGACGTCCTGTTCCGCCCGGAGCTCGCGGACCAGTACCCGGTGTTCGTGATCAACGACCCGGAGGTCCTCGGGCTCATGGGCATGCGCCAGAGCTCGAACCGCTACTTCGCGTTCAGCGCGCTCGTCCCGCACCTGGAGGAGATCCAGAAGCAGGCCATGGCGGCGCACCAGGTGGACGCGAAGCAGCGCACGCGCTTCCAGTCGGCCATCGCGAACCTGTTCGAGCGCGTGTACCTGTACTACCGCCTCAAGAACACCGTGCAGCTCGCCGGCTCGCCCGGCCTCGCGGCGGAGGTGGCCTCGGCAGGCACGCCGGGCGCGCAGCAGCGCCACCAGGCCATCGAGGAGCTGGCCTACTTCCGCCCGATCCCGCCGGCCGCGGGCACCACCGGCGACGACTGGCTCAACATGGGCCAGGCGCTGCGCGGCGCCGCGTCCGGCCAGGTGGGGGACGCGCTGTCGGGCTGGGCGCGGCTCTCGGTCGCGTACATGGCGCAGGACCCGTCGAGCTTCGGCCGCGCGGTGGCCGACGTCACCGCCGCCGACGCCGCGGCGCGCCCGGACTCGATCGACCTCGCGGGCCACGAGATCGTCTTCAACCGGGCGCAGCCGTTCTACGCGGGCATGGTGGTGTACGTGCTCGCGATGCTGGCGCTGTTCGCCTCCTGGCTCTGGAAGCCGAAGATCCTGCAGCCGGCCGCGTACGGCCTGCTGGTGGCGGGCGCGCTGATCCACACGCTGGGCCTCGTCTCGCGCGTGCTCCTGCAGGGCCGCCCGCCGGTCACGAACCTCTACTCCTCCGCGGTGTTCGTGGGGTGGGGCGCGGTGGTGCTGGGCGTCATCCTGGAGCGCATCTACAGGAAGGGGTTCGCGACCGCGGTGGCCGCGGCCTCGGGGTTCGCCTCGCTCATCGTGGCGCACCACCTCTCCGGCGACGGCGACACGATGGAGATGATGCGGGCGGTGCTGGACTCGAACTTCTGGCTCGCCACCCACGTCGTCACCATCACCATCGGCTACAGCGGCACGTTCCTCGCGGGCGCGATGGCCATCGGCTACACGCTCCGCAAGCACCTCGTGCGCAAGCCGGACCCGGGCACCACCAAGGCGCTCATGGGGATGACCTACGGCGTCATCTGCTTCGCGCTCTTCTTCAGCTTCCTGGGCACGGTGCTGGGCGGCATCTGGGCCGACCAGTCCTGGGGCCGGTTCTGGGGCTGGGATCCGAAGGAGAACGGCGCGCTGCTCATCGTGCTGTGGAACGCGATCATCCTGCACGCGCGCTGGGGCGGGTTCGTCCGCGAGCGCGGCATCATGGCGATGGCGATCTTCGGCAACGTCATCACCAGCCTGTCCTGGTTCGGCGTGAACATGCTGGGCGTGGGGCTCCACTCGTACGGCTTCATGGACAGCGCGTTCTGGGCGCTCACCGGCTTCATCGCCTCGCAGCTCGCCATCATGGCGTTCACGCTGCTGCCGGCGCAGTTCTGGAGGACGGCGCACGCGGCAGGCAAGCAGCAGGAGCCGTCGCCGGAGCCGGGGCACTAGGTACTTCCGGCGCTTCGAAAGCGAGGCGGCCCCGCTCCCGGTCCGGGGGTGGGGCCGTCGTCTTTCGCGTTGGGGCGCGTGTCCGCCTCCAGCGGGCCCTGTCCTGGAACGGGCCGCTAGGTCGGCGGTCCGGGCATTCGCGGCGGTGCTCGCTCCGCAAGGCCCGGGACGTGGATGGATGGCCGGAACCGGTGCGGTGGGATCGTGGAAGCCGACGCACCGTGCGGGCCAGCCGCGGCGCGACGCCGGCGCCGGCTGCGCCGGTCCCTCCTGCAGCGGCTGTCCCCGGCGGTGCAGGTCTAGGATCCTGGAGACGCGCAGAGGGCTCGCTCCGCTCTGCTCCGGCGCGAACGCCCGGATCGCCTCCGTGGCGGCCTGACGTGGACGGGAGGCGTGGGGCAAGGAACATCTCGCGCAGAGCCCCCGAACACCTCGAAGCCGCCAGTACGGCCCCCCGTCCGCCAAGCGGACGCCCTCGCCCGCGACCGCGACTGTCAGCGCAGGCGCAGCCCGCGACGATCACCTCTCGCGCGCGTATCCAGCCGGCGTGCGCGGCGAGCATGTCTGAGGCCGCGCGTCGCGAAGCGATACGCGCGGCCGAGTTTGCGAGCGCGCCCAACTGCGCCGGACGCGACCCGCGCGCGTCCTACGACCGAAGCCCCGCGCCGAGCATTCCTTCTCCACGTCGCGCGAGCGGGCGAGGGCGGGAGCGCCCATCAGGACCCGCATCCACGGGCACCCGGCTTCGAGAGTCCGCAGCCCCCGCCCACCCTTCGACAGGCTCAGGGTGAGCGGGTTCGAGAACGCCCGCCCTTCGACAGCTCAGGGCGAGCGGACCCGTCCCTGCCCCCCGCCTTGTCCCGGCGGCGGCCCCGTCGTAGCGTGCGCCTCGATGCGCCGAATCCACGCTTGCCTGCTCGTCGCCGCGGTGCTGGCGGCGGCCCCGGTTGCACGGGCCGTCCCGCCCGCGCCGCAGCCGAAGCGGGTGGTGGTCGGGGCCGACCGCGACTACCCGCCCTACGAGTTCCTCGACGAGAACGGCCAGCCGGCCGGTTTCAACGTGGACCTCACCCGCGCCATCGGCGAGGTGATGGGGTTCACGGTCGAGTTCCGCTTCGGGGACTGGGCGGGCATCCGGGCCGGGCTCGCCGACGGCAGCATCGACGTGCTCCAGGGCATCTCGTGGTCGGAGGAGCGCGCCCGCCGCCTGGACTTCGCGGCGCCGCACGCCATCGTCCACCACGCCATCTTCGTCCGGAAGGACGGCCCCCGGCCCGCCTCGCTCGACGCGCTGGCCGGGCGCGAGGTGGTGGTGTTCGGCGGCGGCATCATGGACGAGGAGATCACCCGGGCCGGCAAGGCCGCCGAGGTGATCCGGACGCAGACGCCCGCCGACGCGCTGCGCCTGCTCGCCTCCGGCCAGCACGACTGCGTCGTGCTGGCGCTCCTGCCCGGGATCTACCTGCAGCGCCAGCTCGGGCTCACCAACATCGAGCCCGTGGGCGAGCCCGTGCGCGCCGAGCGCTACGGGTACGCCGTGCGGAAGGGCGATCGCGAGCTGCTCGCGCGCTTCGACGAGGGGCTCGCCATCCTGAAGCAGACCGGGCGCTACGACGCCATCCACGCGCGCTGGCTCGGGCCGCTCGAGCCCAGGCCCATCGGGTGGAAGGCCGTCGCGCGCTACGCCGCGCTCGGCGCGCTGCCCATCCTCGTGCTGCTCGGCGCCAGCATCGCCTGGAGCCGGTCGCTGCGGCGGCTGGTGGCCCAGCGCACCGCCTCGCTGGAGCGCGAGGTGGCCGAGCGCGAGCGGGCCGTGGCCGCGCTGCGCGAGCACCAGCACCAGCTCGTGCAGGCGCAGAAGGCGGCCGCGATGGGCGTGCTCGTGTCCGGGGTCGCCCACGAGATCAACAACCCCGCCGGCTACATCCTGCTCAACGTCCCCACGCTCAAGGCCGCGTTCGCCGACGCGCAGGAGGCGCTCGACGCGCGCGCGCGCGAGGGCGAGCTGAAGCTGGCCGGCATCCCGTACGCGCGCATGCGCGACGAGATCCCGCAGATGCTGGACGAGATCGCCGAGGGCGGGCGGCGCATCAAGCGCATCGTGGACGACCTGAAGGACTTCGCCCGGCGCGACGACGCGCCCCGGCTCGAGCCCATGGACCTCGGCGCCTCCGCGCGCGCCGCGGTGCGCCTGCTCGAGGCGCCCATCCGCGCCGCCACCTCCCGGTTCGAGCTGGCGGTCGCGCCCGGGCTGCCGCGCGTGCGCGGCAACCCGCACCGGCTCGAGCAGGTGATCGTGAACCTGCTCCTGAACGCGTGCCAGGCGCTCCCCGACCGCGATCACGGGCTGCGCCTCTCGATCCGCCACGACGCGGCCGCCGGCGAGGTGGTGCTGGAGGTGCGCGACGAGGGCGTCGGCATCCCCCCCGAGCACCTGGCGCGGCTCACCGACCCGTTCTTCACCACCAAGCGCGAGAGCGGCGGCACCGGGCTCGGCCTGTCGGTGTCGGCGGGGATCGTGAAGGAGCACGGCGGCCGGCTCGAGTTCGGCTCGCAGCCGGGCGTGGGCACCACCGCGGCGCTGGTGCTGCCCGCGCTCCACGAGGAGGCCGCGGCGTGAGCGAGTCCTTCTACCCCGCGTTCGCGGTCCTGGCGGTGGACGACGAGGCCGCCTGGCTGCGCTCGGTGGCGCTCACCCTCGAGCGCGCCGCCGGCATCACCCACCTGCTCACCTGCCAGGATCCGCGGCGGGTGATGGAGGTGCTCGACGGCAACGACGTCGGGGTGGTGCTGCTCGACCTGACCATGCCGCACCTGTCCGGCGAGGACCTGCTCGGCCGCATCTCGGTGGAGCACCCCGACGTGAAGGTCATCGTGGTCTCCGGGATGAACCAGGTCGAGACCGCGGTGCGCTGCATGAAGCTCGGCGCGTTCGACTACCACGTGAAGACCGAGGAGGAGGACCGGCTGGTCGCCGGCGTGCTGCGCGCCGTGCGCATGCAGGAGCTGCAGCGCGAGAACGGGGAGATGACCGCGCGCTTCATGTCCGGGGAGCTGCGCAACCCCGAGGCGTTCGCCGGCATCGTCACGCAGGACCGCACCATGCTGACGCTGTTCTCGTACGTGGAGGCGGTGGCGCGGAGCCCGCAGCCGCTGCTCGTCACCGGCGAGAGCGGGGTGGGGAAGGAGCTGGTGGCCGGGGCCGCGCACCGGCTCTCCGGGTTGCCCGGGAAGCTGGTGGCCGTGAACGTGGCCGGGCTCGACGACGCGGTGTTCGCCGACACGCTGTTCGGCCACCTGCGCGGCGCGTTCACCGGCGCCGAGCAGGCCCGGCGCGGCATGGTGGAGGAGGCCGCCGACGGCACGCTGTTCCTCGACGAGATCGGGGACCTCTCGGTGCCGTCGCAGGTGAAGCTGCTGCGCTTCCTGCAGGAGGGCGAGTACTTCCCGCTCGGGAGCGACCGGCCGAAGCGCGTGAAGGTGCGCGTCGTCGCCGCCACGCACCAGGACCTCGCCGCCAAGGAGCGGGCCGGGATGTTCCGGCGCGACCTGTACTACCGCCTGCGCACGCACCGGGTGCGGGTGCCGCCGCTCCGCGAGCGCCGCGAGGACGTGCCGCTCCTGCTCGACCACTTCCTCGGCGAGGCGGCGCGGCAGCTCGGGAAGAAGAAGCCCACCCCGCCGAGGCAGCTCGCGCAGCTGCTCATGACGCACGACTTCCCCGGCAACGTCCGCGAGCTGCGCGCCATGTGCTTCGACGCGGTCAGCCGCCACCGCGATCGCGTGCTCTCCATGGACGCGTTCCTGGAGGCGATCGGCCGGCACGGCAACGGCGCCCACCCCGCGGCCGACGAAGGGCAGAACCCGTTCGGCGCGGTGGAGCGGCTGCCCACGTTCGACGAGGCGCTGGAGCTGCTGGTGCAGGAGGCGATGCGGCGCTCCGGCGGGAACCAGACGCTGGCCGCCCGCCTGGTCGGCATCTCGCAGCCGGCGCTGTCGAAGCGCCTGAAGTCCTATCGCCGCTGAGCCCGGCGATCGCGCAGCGCCCCCGCCGCGCGCCGAACCGGCATTCCCGCCGGAATGTCCATGCCCGCCGGCATGGCCGCGCGCAGGCGACCGGGATCACTGCGCTCCGGGGCCCGCGCGGGCGGTGCGGCGCGCCGTCGCGATAACCCGCGGAATGCCGGTTCGGATCTCGACGCGCTGCGCGAGCGGCGGGTGATCACGCCGGATTCCGCGCGCGGGCGATCCGGCACCGAAGGTGCTCTGGGCCGGGGCTCCACGCACATCCCACGGCCCCGCGGCGCGACCGCGGGCCTCGACCCCCGCGCCGGGCGGCGGCGGCTCCCGGCAGGAGAGACACGTGAAGCGTCTCGCGCGCAGCCTGTACCTGCAGGTGCTCCTGGCGGTCGTCCTCGGTGCGCTGGTCGGGCACCTGTTCCCGGCCACCGGCGCGTCGCTGAAGCCGCTCGGCGACGGGTTCATCAAGCTGGTGAAGATGCTGATCGCGCCCATCGTGTTCGCGACGGTCGTCACCGGCATCGCGAAGATGGGCGACCTGCGGAAGGTCGGGCGGGTGGGGCTGAAGGGGCTGCTCTACTTCGAGGTGCTGACCACCGTTGCGCTCGCCATCGGCCTGGTGGTGGCGCGCCTGGCGCGCCCCGGCGCGGGGATGAACGTGGACCCGGCCACGCTCGACACCAAGGCCATCGCCTCCTACACGAACGGCGCGCAGGCCCACGGCACCGTGGACTTCCTCATGAACGTGATCCCGCGCGACGTCGCGGACGCGTTCGCGCGCGGCGACATCCTGCAGGTGCTGCTGTTCTCGGTGCTGTTCGGCGCCGCGCTCGCGGCGCTGAAGGACAAGGGCCGGCCGGTGCTCGAGTTCGTGGACGGCCTCTCGCTGGTGCTGTTCCGCATCGTCGGCTTCGTGATGCGCCTCGCCCCGGTGGGCGCGTTCGGCGCCATGGCGTTCACGGTGGGGAAGTACGGCATCGCCACGCTGCTCAGCCTCGGCAAGCTCATCGCCTGCTTCTACGCGACGAGCGCGCTGTTCGTGGTGCTGATGCTGGGCCTGGTGCTGCGCTGGTGCGGGCTCAGCCTGTTCCGGTTCCTCCGCTACATCAAGGAGGAGATCTTCGTGGTGCTCGGCACCTCCTCCTCCGAGTCGGCGCTGCCGCTCATGATGCGGAAGATGGAGAAGCTCGGCTGCTCGAAGCCGGTGGTCGGGCTGGTGGTGCCGATGGGCTACTCCTTCAACCTCGACGGCACCTCCATCTACCTGACGCTCGCCACCCTGTTCATCGCCCAGGCGACCAACACCCACGTGACGCTGGTGCAGGAGCTGGAGATCCTGGCGGTGCTGCTGCTGACCTCGAAGGGCGCCGCGGCGGTGACCGGCGGCGGCTTCATCACGCTGGCGGCGACGCTCTCCGCGGTGGGGAACATCCCGGTGGCCGGCCTGGCGCTGCTGCTTGGCGTGGACCGGTTCATGTCCGAGGCCCGCGCCATCACCAACCTCATCGGGAATGGCGTCGCCTCGGTGGCCGTTTCGCGCTGGGAGGGCGAGCTGGACCAGGCCCGCGCCCGCGCCGTCCTCGCCGGCACCGTGCCGGACGAGGTGGAGCCGGCGAACGATCCCGAGCCGCCGGCGATGGCGGCCGGCCTCGGGCTGCACGGCTGAGCCGCCGCACCATCCCGTCCCACGAGAGGGAGGAACCCGAACATGATCCGCCTCATCCGCACGCTGGCCCGCCTCTGGAACGCGCTCTGCGAGCTCGACGCCCGCACCGCGCTCCGCCCCGCGCCCGCGCACGTCCGCAAGTAGCCCGCGGCGCGCCGGGGGGCGCTACCAGGTGCCGGTGAGCTGGACGCCGCGCCCCATGGGCGCGAGCGCCACCGGCAGCCGCCCCCCGCGCGCGTGGAGCAGCGGGACCAGCGTCCCGAAGCCGAAGCCCGCCGCCGCGCCCACCAGGACGTCGGTGGGGAAGTGGCGCCCCGCCAGCACGCGCTCGGCGCCGACGCTCGCGCCCACCGCCGCGGTCACCAGCCACGGCCACGCGGCCGGGCCCCGGCGCAGCGTGTAGGTCCAGGACGCGGCGGTGAGCGCCGCGACCGCGGTGGAGGTGTGCCCGGAGTAGAACGACCGGTAGCCCTGCGCCTGCTTCACCAGGCCGTCGCGCCCGGCGTAGGTGACCGGCAGCGGCCGCTGCACCGCGAACTTCACCGTCATCACCGCGGCCGAGTTGAGCGCCAGCGTCTCGGTGAGGATCATCAGGTCCTCGCGCAGCGCCCGCGTGTTCCCCACCCACAGCGCGTCCGCCACCACCGGCACGCCCACCGAGGCGAGCACGGTCACGTCGCTGATCACGCCGGCGGCGCGGCTGTGCAGGTCGATGGCGAAGCGGTCGAAGCCGTTCACCTCGGCCGGATCGCAGGGGCAGCGCGGGGAGATGAAGTGGAACGGGTAGCGCCCTGGCAGGATGGCCACGCCCGCCGCGAGCGCGGTGAGCGGCACGTCGAGCCAGGGGACCAGCCGGTAGACGCTGTCGCCCGGCGGCCGCGCCTCGGGCGCGTCGAGCGGCAGGTCCGGCGCGGCCGGCGGCACGACGGTGGGGGCGGAGGGCAGGGCCGCCGGCACCGTCTGGACGGCCGGGACGGGCTGGGCGGCGAGGGCGAGCGCGAGGATGGCCGGGAGCATCGGGGACCCGCCGCGGGGGCGGACACCTCCGACGCTGTGCACCGCGTGCCCCCGTGTCGAGGCCTTCCTTCACGATCCGTGGCTGCTTCGCGGGGCGGACGCGCCCGGACGAGTGGGCCCCCGGCCGCGAGCGGGGCGCGGCCGGGGGCCCGGGGCTGCGAGGGGTTCACCAGTGGTCAGAAGGCGTACATCGCGGTCAGGGACCCCTGGTCCGCGGTGCGGGTCCCCGTGACGGTCCGGGTCTCGTACCGGTAGTACTCCAGGCCCAGCGTGTAGGGACCCTCGCAGTACTTGGTGAGCGCGCCGATCGACACGTTGCGGAGCCGCGTCGCGCCCGCCTCGCGGACGTCGGCGTCGTCCGGATCGTCCACGCCGGCGAACAGGTGCGCCGAGAGGGTGTCGGTGAACGACCAGCCCGCCTGCGCCCACGCCCCCCACCCCTGGATGTCGCCGAACTGCACGATGGCGCCGAACAGCTGCCCGACCGCGCGCCCGGTCCAGCCGTTCGCCGCGAGCTGCAGCGGGCCCGCGGTCACCTTGCCGCCCAGCTCCGCGGCCCAGCCGTCCACGCCGTCCTCCGGCGCCGTCGCGCCCACGCCGCTCAGGTCCTTGCGGTCGTAGTGGCCGACCAGGAACGCGGAGTAGGCCACGCGGTCGGCGGGCTTGCCGCTCAGCATGGCACGCGCCTCGACCTGCGGGATCGAGGACGCCTCGCCGTAGGAGACGCCCAGCGGCAGGCCCGCGTCGGCGTCGCTCCAGGAGCCGCGGGTGGCGCTCACCGCCAGCTCGAGGGCGTGGGTGCCGGCGAGCGGGATGCGGTGGAACACCATCACGCCCGGGAAGCGCCAGCCGATGCCGCCCGCCGCGTAGCTGGCGGGGAACGCGACGTGGGCGAGGCTGACCGGCGCCATGGCGAAGATGAGCCCGTGGTTCTGGCCCACCTGGAAGGTGGTGCGGCCCAGCACCAGCTCGGCGTAGGCGAGGCGCAGGCGCGGCCCCACCGACTCGTCGCCGAAGGCGCCGCCGGTGTTGCCGCCGAAGAAGTCGGCCTCGACCAGCGCGCGCGGCGTGGCGCGGCCGGAGAGGATGGCGGGGCCGGTGGCCGCGAGCTGGAGCCGGGTCTGGCGCAGGTCGCCGCCGAGGAACGTCTCGTCGGTCCCCGGCTCGGCGACGGTGAACAGCGAGCCCTGGCCGTTCCAGGGGCCGGTCGTCGCGTCCTGGACGAACACGGTGGCGGACACGAACCCGTGGAGCGCGAGCGAGGGCTTCTCCGGTGCGGCAGCGGGCTCGGCCGCGAGGGCCTGCGCCGAGGTCGCGAGCGCGGCGGCGCACGCGAGCCGTACGACGGTGTCGATCATGGTGTCTCCTCCGGTGCTGCGTGGACCGGGCGCAACGGCGCCGCGCCCGGCAGCGGCTTCATCTCGAACTTCGGGTGGCAGTTGAGGCAGTAGTTCTCCGAGGCGGCGTGGGCGTGGTGGCAGACCGTGCAGTCGATCTCCCCGAGGTGCGAGCGGTGCGGGTTGCGGTCCGGGTGCACCGCGGGCTCGGTCGCCTTCACGAGGGCGTCGGCCGGGCCGTGGCACGCGAGGCAGCGGTCGTTCTCGACGAACGCGCCCGTCTCCGGGAGCGCGCCGGCGTGGCAGCCGGCGCAGGCGACGTCGGCCTTCGCGTGGGCCGCGTCGAGCAGCGTCGAGCCCGCCCAGGAGGCCGCGGCCCGGCGCAGCGGCGCGTCGCCCTCGGCGAGCGTGCCGAGCGGCTTCTTCCCGCCGGCGAGGCCGAAGCGCCCGCGCGCCAGCGTGTGGCACACGGTGCAGTCCGCCTCGGGCGCGCGGTGGGCGCGGTGAAGCCGCGCCGAGAACGCGTCCGGCTTCGCGTCCGCGACCGGCTTGTGGCAGCCGAGGCAGGCGGCCAGGGTGGTGCCCTTCACCGGCGGGTGATCCTTGGGCAGGACGGTCCACGAAGGGTGACACTGCTTGCAGCTGCCCGCGGGGGCGGACGGCCGGGGAGGCGCGGCGGCGACGAGCGCCAGCGCGCCGAGCGCGACGAGGGCGTTCATGGAGGGCTCCGGTGAGGGAAGGGCGGACGCCCGGCGCCGGCGAGCAGGACCGGCGCCGGGGATCCGCGTGGCCGCCTAGGCGGCCGGGGTGGCGCCCGCCGCGCTCCGGCCGGCGATCCGCCCGAACACGACCGCGTCCGGGCCGGCGTTGCCGCCGAGGCGGTTCGCGCCGTGGATGCCGCCGGTGATCTCGCCCGCGGCGAAGAACCTCGGGATGGGGTTGCCCCAGATGTCGATCACGCGCGCCTGCTCGTCGATGCGCAGGCCGCCCATGGTGTGGTGCACCGCGGGCCACTGGGCGATGCCGTAGAACGGCCCCTCCTCGAGCGGCAGCATGCGGTCGGTGATGGGCTTGCCGAAGTCCGGGTCCCTCTTCTCCTTGATGTACCGGTTGTGCGTGGCGACGGTCTCGCGGAGCGCGTCGGCCGGGAGCCCGAGCTTGCCGGCCAGCTCCTCGATGGTGTCGGCCTTCACGAAGCGGCCCTTGGAGATGCCGGCGTCGATCTCCTCCTTGGTGCCGCCCATGAGCGGCGCCATCTTCGCGCTGAAGACGGAGTAGGTCGGCTTCATCCCGGTGTTGATCTCGGCGCGCGAGACCACGTCGCGGCGCTCCAGCTCGTTCACGAAGCGCTTGCCCTTCCTGTCCACGTACAGGATGCCGTAGCCCGGGCCGCGGAACGGGTAGACGGCCGGCGCGTCGAGGATGCCGGTCTCCGGCTCGGCGTACGGGTAGAGCTGGATGAAGGCGAGGTGCAGCGTGTCGGCGCCGACGGCCTGCGCGAAGCGGAGCGTCTCGCCGGTGGCGCCCGGGTGGTTGGTGCAGTTGTAGCTCGCCACCAGGCTCGGGTTGAACGCCATGCGCATCTTCACGTCGCGGCTGAAGCCGCCCGACGCGAGCACCAGCCCCCGGGTCACCCTGAGCTGGAGCTTCTTCCCGCGGGCCTTCACCTCGACGCCCAGCACCGGCCCGTCCACGTCGGCGCGCCAGATCCAGGTGATCTCGTGGTTGAGGCGGATCTTCGCGCCGGCCTTCTCCGCGATCTTGCGCTCGGCCTCGGTGTAGCCGCGCCCGACGCCCTCCTTGCACGTGTGGGTGCGGTAGGCGGTGTGCCCGCCGGTGCGGTTCAGGATCTCGCGGAGCTGCAGGCCGCCCTCGTCGATCATCCAGTCGAGCGCCTTCGGCGACTCGCGGCAGAGGATCTCGACCAGCTTGGGATCGCCGTAGTAGTCGCCCCCCTTGAGCGTGTCCTTGCCGTGCAGGTCCTGCGAGTCCTCGGGCAGCTTCAGCTTCTCGCGGAGGTGCAGCTCGTCGGTCCAGGCGTTGTACTCGCCGCCGTTGATGATCGAGTTGCCGCCGTACACCGGCATCTTCTCGAGCACCGTCACCTTCGCGCCCGCCTTGGCGGCCTCGGCCGCCGCCGCCAGGCCGGCGAAGCCGGAGCCCACCACCACCACGTCCCAGGTCTCGTCCCACCTCTTCGGCAGGGGCCGCTTCGCGCGCGGCTCGGCCGCGTCGGCCTTGCCGCCGAAGAGGTCGAGCGCGAGGCCCGTGCCGGCCGCCACCGCGGTGGCCTTGAGGATCGCGCGACGTCCGACTCCGGTCTTCTGCTGCTGATCGCTCATCTGGCTTCTCCTGTCCGCCGGGGGGCGGAAGAGCCGCGCACCGGTCTGGGCACGGCGTTGCGGGGGGAGCCTTCGAGCGGCGGCGCGACGCGGGCAATGGGTCGGCGGCCACCCCGCGCCGTGCACCCGCTGCGCGCCGGCAGGCGCTTCGTTCGCGCGCGCGAGGCGGCGCAGCGCGCGCACGGGCGCAGCCTGCGCGGCGCGGCCGCGGCGGGCGTGAGCGCCCGGGCGGATCTCCGCGGCGCACGCCGGGGGAGGAATGTGGATTCCGCCGGTCCGCATCCCCGGTCGCGCCCGATCGGCCCGGGTCGGCGGTGCCCGCAGCGCCTGCGCGTGCGGCCGGCGCGCCGGCGGCGCGGGGCGAAAGTGGACGCGTCCGGTAGGGATCCCGGCGCAGGCCTCGCGCGCCCGCACCCCGCGTGCGGGTGCGACCGGCGCGTGGTTTGTTGCCGCGCGGCGCGGGCGCGCCGCACACGCGGTGTCAGCTCACGGTGGGTGAATCGTTCAGCGCGCGACGCCCCAGTCCAGCACGACCTTGCCCGAGCGCCCGCTGCGCATCACGTCGAAGCCCTGCTGGAAGTCGTCGATCGAGAAGCGGTGCGTGACGACCGCCGAGAGGTCGAGCCCGCTCTGGAGCATCGCGACCATCTTGTACCAGGTCTCGTACATCTCCCGGCCGTACACGCCCTTGAGCTGGAGGCCCTTGAACACCACCTGGCTCCAGTCGATGGGCTCCGGGCCGGGCATGATGCCGAGCAGGGCGATCCTGCCGCCGTGGTTCATCACCTCGAGGAGCTGGCGGAAGGCGCGGCCGTTCCCGCTCATCTCCAGCCCCACGTCGAAGCCCTCGCGCATGCCCAGCTCGGACATGACCGCGCGCAGGTCCTCCCGCGCCACGTTCACCGCCCGCGACGCGCCCATCCGGCGCGCCAGGTCGAGGCGGTAGTCGTTCACGTCGGTCACCACCACGTGGCGCGCGCCCACGTGCCGCGCGATCGCCGCCGCCATCACGCCGATGGGCCCGGCGCCGGTGACGAGCACGTCCTCGCCCACCAGGTCGAAGGAGAGCGCGGTGTGCGTGGCGTTGCCGAACGGGTCGAAGATGGCGGCGATGTCGTCGGGGATGTCGTCCGGGATGCGGTAGACGTTGTCGGCCGGGATCACCACGTACTCGGCGAACGAGCCGGGCCGGTTCACGCCCACGCCCACCGTGTGCCGGCACAGGTGCCGGCGGCCGGCGCGGCAGTTCCGGCAGAAGCCGCAGGTGACGTGCCCCTCGCCGCTCACCCGCTCGCCGGGCCGGAACGCCTCCACCTCGGCCCCGACCCGCTCGACCCGGCCCACGTACTCGTGGCCCACCACCATCGGCACCGGGACGGTCTTCTGGCTCCACTCGTCCCAGTTGTAGATGTGCACGTCGGTGCCGCAGATCGCGCTCTTCGTCACCCGGATCATCACGTCGTGGACCCCCACCTCGGGGACCGGGACGTCGTGCTGCATCCAGATGCCTTCCTCGCGCTTCGCCTTGACGAGTGCCTTCATCGCGTCGGTTCCCTCGGGGTGAACGTGCTCAGATGACGCCCAGCGCGCGGCCGACCTTCTCGAACGCCGCCACGGCGTGGTCGAGGTCCTCGCGCGAGTGCGCCGCGCTCATCTGCGTGCGGATGCGCGCCTGGCCCTTCGGCACCACCGGGAAGAAGAAGCCGGTCACGTAGACGCCCTCGTCGAGCAGCCGGCGGGCCAGCTCCTGCGCCAGCGGCGCCTCGTGGAGCATCACCGGGATGATGGGGTGCTCGCCCGGCAGCAGCTCGAAGCCGAGGCGGGTCAGCTCGGCGCGGAAGTGGCGGGCGTTCTCGCGGAGCTGCCGCCGCAGGCCGTCGCCGGACTCCAGCAGGTCGAGCACCGCGATGCTGGTGGCGGCGATGACCGGCGCGAGCGTGTTCGAGAACAGGTACGGCCGCGCCTTCTGGCGGAGCCACTCGACCACCTCGCGCGAGCCGGCCACGTAGCCGCCGGACGCGCCGCCCAGCGCCTTGCCGAGCGTGCCGGTGACGAGGTCCACCCGGCCCATCACCCCGTGGTGCTCGTGCGTGCCGCGGCCGTGCTCGCCGACGAAGCCCACCGCGTGGCTGTCGTCCACCATCACCATCGCGCCGTGCCGCCCGGCCAGGTCGCAGATGGCGGGCAGGTTGGCGAGGTACCCGTCCATCGAGAAGACGCCGTCGGTCACCACCAGCTTGAACCGCGCCCCGGCGGCGTCGGCGGCGGCGAGCTGCGCGGCGAGGTCGGCCATGTCGCCGTTCGCGTAGCGGTAGCGGCGCGCCTTGCAGAGCCGGATCCCGTCGATGATGGAGGCGTGGTTGAGCGCGTCGGAGACGACCGCGTCCTCCTCGCCCAGCAGCGCCTCGAACACGCCGCCGTTCGCGTCGAAGCAGGAGGAGAACAGGATGGCGTCCTCGAAGCCGAGGTAGCGCGCCAGCCGCTGCTCCAGCTCCTTGTGGATGTCCTGGGTGCCGCAGATGAACCGCACCGAGGACATGCCGAAGCCCCAGCGAGGCAGCGCCGCCACCGCGGCGTCCACCAGCTCCTGCCGCCCGGCAAGGCCGAGGTAGTTGTTCGCGCACAGGTTCACCACCCGGCGGCCGTCGGCCTCGACCCAGGGGCCCTGGCGGCTGGTGATGACGCGCTCGCGCTTGAACAGCCCCTCCGCCTGGAGGCGGTCGAGCTGGGTGCGCAGGTGATCGGTGAAGGCTGGGTTCATGGCGCGCGTCCTCGGGTGCGGGGCGCCCCCTTTCTAACCCGCCGTGCGCGGGTGCGCCGCCCGTCCGGAGGGGGTCGCCGCGCCGCGTCGCAGGCTGCGTGGGCGCTGGCCGGGCGCGGGGCGTGGCGCCCCGGCGGCCGGCGACGCAACGTCGAGCGGACGGCGCCCCTCGCGCCGGTGGATCGACGGCGCTCCCCCCCGCGCCGTGGATGGGCAGGTCCGATGTCCCTGTCGCTCGTCGCGCTCCTCCTCTCGCTGGCGGCCGCCGCGCCGCCGGGCGCGGAGCCCCCGTCCCCTGCGGCCGCGGCCGCGCCGGACGGCTCCGCCGCGGCCCAGGCGGCAGCCCAGCCCGCGGCGCCGGCGTCCGCGGCGCCCACCCTGCGCGAGGTGAACCTGGCCCGCGCCGGGAAGGGCCTGCTGCCGCGCAAGGCGCCCCCCCGCCGCGCGCCCCGCCGGCTGCACGTGGTCTCCGCGCGCGACCAGGTGGCCCGCGCGCAGCAGGTCGGCGGCTCGGCGGCGGTGGAGCTGGTGGAGGTGGCCACGGCGGCGGCCGCGCCGGAGCTCGTGCCCGCCGCCGAGCCCGTGCCGGGCGCCGCCGGCCCGGCCTGGATCGCGGGGCGGGTGATCCGCGGCGTCGTGGGCCTCGGCCTCGGCGTCGGCGTCGGCGGCGCGGGCGGTCGCGGCGCCGAGCCGGGCGCGCGGGTGGAGGCGGAGCCCGGCGGCCTGCGCGCCGGGGCGCGGGTCGCCTCGGTGGAGGTGACGGTGCGCGTGCGCGCCGGCGCGCTGGCGCTCGCGGCCGGCTCGCCGGGGGCGGCCGTCCGGCCCCTCCGTTAGACTCGGGGGATGGCGAGGTCCCCCGATGCGGCGGCGGTGCCGTTCCACCCCGCGGTGCGGGCCTGGTTCGAGCGCGCCTTCCAGGCGCCCACCCGCGCGCAGGCGCTCGGCTGGCCGCCGATCCACCGGGGGGAGAGCACGCTGCTGCTCGCGCCGACCGGCAGCGGCAAGACGCTGGCCGCGTTCCTGTCCTGCATCGACCGGCTCATGTTCTCGCCCGAGCCGCCGCGCCGGGAGCGGCTGCGGGTGGTGTACGTCTCGCCGCTGAAGGCGCTGGCGGTGGACGTGGAGCGCAACCTGCGCGCGCCGCTCGCCGGCATCGCGCAGGTGGCGGCGGAGCGCGGCGACGCGCACCGGATCCCCTCGGTGGCCGTGCGCACCGGGGACACGCCCGCCGCGGAGCGGGCGCGCTTCGCGCGCGACCCCGCCGACGTCCTCATCACCACCCCGGAGTCGCTCTACCTGCTGCTCACGCAGGCGGCGCGCGAGGGGCTCCGCACGGTGGAGACGGTGATCGTGGACGAGATCCACGCGCTCGTCCCGAGCAAGCGCGGCGCGCACCTGGCGCTGTCGCTGGAGCGGCTGGAGCAGCTGGCCGGGCGGCCGCTGCAGCGGATCGGGCTCTCGGCCACGCAGCGCCCGCTCGACGAGGTGGCGCGGTTCCTGGGCGGCGCGCGCCCGGCCGCGCCGGCGGGGGCGGGCGAGGCCGAGGGCGCGCTGGGCGAGCTGCGCGACCGGGCCGCCCGCCCGGCCTGGCGGCCGGTGACGGTGGTGGACGCGGGGTCGCGCAAGGCCCTCGAGCTCACCGTCGAGGTGCCGGTCGAGGACATGGCTCGCCTGGGCGAGCCGCTCGACCTGCCCGGCGGCGACGCCTCGCAGGCGCCCCCGCGGGCCTCGATCTGGACGGCCATCCACCCGCGCCTGCTCGAGCTGGTGAAGGCGCACCGCACCACGTTGCTGTTCGTGAACAGCCGGCGGGTGGCCGAGCGGCTCGCCGGCGCGCTGAACGAGCTGGCGGGCGAGACGCTGGTGCAGGCGCACCACGGCTCCATCGCCCGGCCGCAGCGCATCGCCATCGAGGACAACCTCAAGGCCGGGCGGGTCCGCGGCCTGGTGGCGACCTCCTCGCTGGAGCTCGGCATCGACATGGGCTCGGTGGACCTGGTGGTCCAGATCGAGGCGCCGCCGTCGGTCGCGAGCGGCATGCAGCGCATCGGGCGCGCCGGCCACCAGGTGGGCGCGCCCAGCGCCGGCGTGCTGTTCCCGAAGTACCGCGGCGACCTCGTCGCCTGCGCCGCGCTCACCGAGGCCATGCAGGAGGGCGACGTCGAGGCGACGCGCTACCTGCGCAACCCGCTCGACGTGCTGGCGCAGCAGATCGTGGCGATGGTCTCGCTCGACGACTGGCGGGTGGACGACCTCCACGCGGCGCTGCGCGGCGCCGCGCCGTTCGCCGAGCTGCCGCGCGGGATCCTGGAGGGCGTGCTCGACCTGCTCTCGGGCCGGTATCCGTCGGAGGAGCTGGCCGAGCTGCGCCCGCGCGTCACCTGGGACCGGGTGCGCGGGGTGCTGCGCGCGCGCGAGGGCGCGCGGCGGGTGGCGGTGGTGAGCGGCGGGACCATCCCGGACCGCGGCCTCTACGGCGTGTACCTGCTGGGCGGCGCCAAGGGCCAGGCGCGGGTGGGCGAGCTGGACGAGGAGATGGTCTTCGAGACGGCGGTCGGCGAGACGTTCACCCTGGGCGCCTCCACCTGGCGCGTCGAGGAGATCACCCACGACCGCGTGCTCGTGTCGCCGGCGCCGGGCGAGCCGGGGAAGATGCCGTTCTGGCACGGCGACGCGGCCGCCCGGCCGGTGGAGCTGGGGCGGCGCATCGGGCGGCTGGTGCGGGAGCTGCGCGGGGTGCCGCGCGCCGCCGCGCTGGAGCGCCTGCGGGCCCGCCACGGCCTCGACGCGCGCGCGGCGGAGAACCTGGTCCGCTACCTCGAGGACCAGCAGCAGGCGGCCGGGGCGGTGCCGGACGACCGGACCGTGCTGGTGGAGCGCTGCCGCGACGAGCTGGGCGACTGGCGCGTGTGCGTGCTCGCGCCGTTCGGCAGCGCGGTGCTCGTCCCCTGGTGCATGGCGGCGGCCCGGCGCGCCCGCGACCGGCTCGGCGCCGACCCGGAGACGCTCTGGACCAACGACGGCTTCGCGCTCCGGCTCCCGGAGACCGACCAGCCGCCCGAGGTGGACTTCCTGTTCCCGGAGCCGGAGGAGGTCGAGGCGCTGGTGGTGGAGCAGCTCGGGGCCACCGCGCTGTTCGCCGCCCGCTTCCGCGAGGCGTCCGCGCGCGCGCTGCTCCTGCCGCGCCGCCGCCCCGGCCAGCGGACCCCGCTGTGGCAGCAGCGCAAGCGCGCCGCCGACCTGCTCGCGGTGGCCTCCCGCTTCGCGCAGTTCCCGCTGCTCCTCGAGGCCTACCGCGAGTGCCTGCGCGACGTGTTCGACCTGCCCGCGCTGGTGGAGCTGATGCGCGACCTGAAGGCGGGGCGGGTGCGCCGGGCGGTCGCCGACACGCGGGTGCCGTCGCCGTTCGCCGGCTCGCTCCTGTTCGGCTTCGTGGCGAGCTTCATCTACGACGGCGACGCGCCGCTGGCGGAGCGGCGCGCGCAGGCGCTCGCCATCGACCAGGCGCAGCTCCGCGAGCTGCTGGGCGAGGCGGAGCTGCGCGAGCTGCTCGACGCCGACGCGCTCGCCGACCTGGAGGCGCGGCTGCAGCTCCTGCGGCCCGAGCTGCGGGTGCGCAGCGCCGACGGCCTCGCCGACATGCTGCTCCGGCTCGGGGATCTCAGCCGCGCCGAGGTGGAGCGCCGCTCGGCGAGCCCGGAGGTCGCCGCCAGCCTCGACCGGCTGGTGGCGGAGCGGCGGGCGGTGCCGCTCCGCGTCGGCGGGGAGGAGCGGTTCGTGGCGGTGGAGGACGCCGCCCGCTACCGCGACGGCCTCGGGGTGCCGCTCCCGCCCGGCGTGCCCGAGGCGCTGCTCGCGCCGGTGCCGGACGCGCTCGACGGCCTGGTGGCGCGCCACGCCCGCCGGCACGCGCCGTTCACCGCGGGGGAGCTGGCGGCGCGCCTCGGCCTGGGCCGGGCCGCGGCGGAGCGGGTGCTGGAGCGGCTCGCGCGCGCGGGCCGGCTGCTGGAGGGCGCGTTCCGGCCGCACGGCGCGGAGCGCGAGTGGTGCGACCCGGACGTGCTCCGGACGCTCCGGCGCCGCTCGCTCGCGAAGCTCCGCGAGGAGATCGAGCCGGTCGAGCCGCGGGTGCTGGGGCGGACGCTGCTCGGCTGGCACGGGATCACGCGCCGCGCCGCCGGCCTGGACGCGGTGCTGGACGCGGTCGAGAAGCTCCAGGGCGCGCCGCTGCCGGCGTCGCTGCTCGAGAGCGAGATCCTGCCGGCGCGGGTGGAGGGCTACCTGCCCGGCGACCTCGACGCGCTCGCGGCGGGCGGGGAGGTGACCTGGGTCGGCCTCGAGCCGCTGGGCGAGCGCGACGGGCGGGTCGCGATCTTCCTCGCCGACGCGCTGCCCGCGCTGCTCCCCCCGGCGCCGGCCGCCGAGCCGCCGGAGGATCCGCGGGAGCGGCGCATCCTCGATCACCTGGCGCACCGCGGGGCCTGCTTCTTCCCGGAGCTGCACGAGGCCGCGGGCGGCGGCTTCGCCCAGCAGACGGTGGACGCGATCTGGGCGCTGGTGTGGCGGGGGCTGGTGACGAACGACACGTTCCAGGTGCTGCGGGCCCGCGCCGCGCGGGCCGCGCCGCGGCGCGATCGCGAGCGGGCGCGCCGGACCGCCCGGCGGGCCGCGGCGGCCGGGTACCGCTCGCGCCTCTCCGCGCCGCCCGGCGCGGGCGGGCGCTGGACGCTGGTGGAGGCGCGCCGCGACGCCGGCGGCCGGCCCCGGCCCACCCCGACGCAGTGGAGCGCGGCGCTCGCGCAGCAGCTGCTGGCGCGCTACGGCGTGGTGACCCGCGGCGTGGCCGCCGCCGAGGCGCTGCCGGGCGGCTTCGGCGCGGTCTACGACGTGCTGCGCCACCTCGAGGAGTCGGGGCGGATCCGGCGCGGCTACTTCGTGGCCGGGGTGGGCGCGATGCAGTTCGCGCAGCCGGGCGCGCTCGACCTGCTGCGCGCCTCGCGCGAGCCGGGCGAGGCGCCGGAGGTGGTGACGCTGGCGGCGGCCGACCCGGCCAACGCGTGGGGCGCGCTGGTGGAGTGGCCGCCGGTGCCGGGGGCGCCGGAGGGCAAGCGGCCCGCGCGCGCGGTGGGCGCCGAGGTGGTGCTGGTGGACGGGGCGCCCGGCGCCTGGGCGGCCCGCGGGCTGCGGCAGGTGCTGGCGTGGCTGCCGGAGGACGAGCCGGACCGCTCGCGGGTGGGCGAGGCGGTGGCGGGCGCGCTCGCGGCGCTGGCCCGCGACGCGCTCGCGCGCGGGGAGGGCGCGCTGCTGGAGGAGGTGAACGGGGTCGCTGCGGCGACGCACCCGCTGGCCGGCTTCCTGGTGCAGGCCGGGTTCTCGCCGGCCGGCACCGCGCTGCAGCTCCCGCGCCGCGCCGCCGGCGCGCTGACGCTCCCCTCCGGCGCCGGGCTGGCCTGATGCCCGAGGGCGACACGCTGGCCCGGGCCGCGCGCGCCCTGCACCGCGCGCTCGCCGGCAAGCCGGTGGTCCGCTTCGAGACGGTGCTGCCCCGGCTGGCGCGCGTGGACGCCGGCGCGCCGGTGGCCGGGCGCACCGTGGAGCGGGTGGAGTCCGTCGGCAAGCACCTGCTCCTCCACTTCTCGGGCGGCCTCGTGCTGCGCACGCACCTGCGCATGAACGGGAGCTGGCACCTGTACCGGCCCGGCGCCCCGTGGCGGCGGCCCGCCTCGGCGATGCGCGTGCTCGTCGAGGTGCCGGACGCGGTGGCGGTGGCGTTCGAGCTGCCGGTGGCGGAGTGGATCCGCGCCGCGGACCTGGGGCGGGCCCCGGCGCTGGCGCGCCTCGGGCCCGACCTGCTCTCGCCGGCGTTCGACCAGGCCGAGGCGGAGCGGCGGCTGCGGGCGCGCGGCGCGCTCGCCGTCGCGGACGCGCTGGTGGACCAGGGGGCGCTCGCCGGCGCCGGCAACGAGCTCAAGTCGGAGATCCTGTTCGTGGCCGGGGTGAGCCCGTTCCGCCGGGTCGAGGACCTCGCCGACGCGGAGCTGCGCGCGGTGATCGCGACCGCGCGCCGGCTCATCGCCGAGAACGTCCCGCCGCCCGGGCCCGGCGGCGTGGAGACCTGGCGCGGCGGGCGCCGCACCACCCGCCGCATGAACCCGCGCGAGCGGGCCTGGGTGTACGGCCGCGGCGGGCGCCCGTGCCGCCGGTGCGGCGCGCCCATCGCGTTCGCGCGGCAGGGCCCGCACGCGCAGGCCACCTGGTGGTGCCCGCGCTGCCAGCCGGGCCCGGGCTGAGCCCTCGGACCGCGCTCAGGCCGTGGGCGGGGGGCTGGTGGTGGCGGCCCCGGCCCGGCGCGCGGCGGCGGGCTCGGGCGCGCGCGACAGCGTCACGGTGAACGTCGAGCCGGCGCCGGGCGCGCTCTCGACGCGGACGGTCCCGCCCAGCACCTCGACGATCTCGCGCACGATCCACAGGCCCAGGCCGAAGCCGCCGTAGTGGCGGCGCGACACCGCCCGCTCGAAGCGCTCGAAGATGCGCCGCTGGTCGCTCGCGGAGATGCCGATGCCGTGGTCGCGCACCGAGAGCAGCGCCCGGTCGCCGTCGGCGCGGACCCGCACCTCCACCGGCCGCCCGGGCCCGTACTTCACCGCGTTCCCGAGCAGGTTCGTGAGCACCTGGTCGAGCCGCACCCGATCCCAGCGCCCCACCACCGGCTCGGGCGCCTCCAGCGAGAGCGGGCACGCCGCCCGCGCCGCCTCCTCCTCGAACCGCGCCACCACGTCCCGCGCCACCTCGGCGAGGTCCACCGGCTCGAGCTCCAGCTCCAGCCGGCCGGCGTTGATGCGCGAGAGGTCGAGCAGGCTCGCCACCAGGCGGGTGAGCCGGTCCACGCTGCGCCGGATCACCTCCGACTTGCGCACCAGCGCCTCCGCGTCGCCGCGGCCGGCGCTGGCGCGCAGGCTGTCGGACTGGAGCGCGAGCGAGGTGAGCGGCGTCTTCAGCTCGTGCGAGGCGATCGAGAGGAACTCGTCCCGGACGCGCACCGCGTCCTGCGCGCGCCAGGTGAGCCGCGCCGTGTCCACCGAGGCCGCGAGCAGCCGGGCCAGGTCCTCGGCGATGGCCCGATCGTGCCCGTCGAAGGGGCCGTGCGCGGAGAGCAGGGTGATGGCGCCGAGCGGCTCGCCGCGGACCATGAGCGGCACGCTCAGCAGCGCGTCCACGCGATCCTCGCGCATCCGGTCGGCGAGCGCGGGGGAGCGCGCGAAGAACGGCACCCGGTCCGGCGCGCGGTCCACCTCGTGCGGCTGGCCGGTGGAGAGCGCGGCCGCCATGCCGGTGCGCGCCTGCGGGTCCAGGCCGGTGGCGGCGGCCGCGGCCTGCCACGCCGCCGCGCGGGCCGGGTCGCGGTGGCCGGCGAACCAGAGCGGTCCGGCCGGCTCCACCACGCAGCCCACGCACACGTCCGCCACCCGCTCGGCGGCGAGCCGGGCCACCTCGGGGAGGGTGCGCCGGTAGTCGAGGTCCGAGGCCAGCCGCTGGCTGGCGGCGGCGAGGAACGCGGTGCGGCGCGCGTCCTGCTCGGCGCGGCCGCGCGCCAGCACCTCGGAGCGGGTGATCCAGAACAGCAGCACGGTGAGCGCCGCCCCCACGCCCAGCACCAGCCCCGGGAGCGCCCGGTCGGTGCGCGAGACGAACGCGGCGCTGGCGGTGTGGCGCACGGTCCAGGTGCGGCCGGCCACCTCCAGGCGCTGCGCGGTGGTGAGCGCGCCGCCGCGGGCGGCGGTGCCGTCGTCGTAGAGCAGGGCGTCGGGCGTCTCCACCTCCCCGTCGAACACCGCCAGCCCGATGGTGCGCGCCGGCGCGTCGCCGAGCGTGGAGCGCAGCAGATCGGTGGCGCGGAACGGCGCGTACACCCAGCCGCGCAGCAGCTCGCGCCGCTCCTCCGGCGAGCGCGGCGCGCGCGCGTACACCGGCAGGTACACGAGGAACCCGGCCTGCCGCTCGGTGCCGGCCTCCTGCACCAGCTCCACCGGGGCGGACGCGGCCACGTCGCCGGTGTCGCGCGCCCGCTCCATCGCCGCGCGCCGGACCGGCTCCGAGAACATGTCGAAGCCGATGGCCCGGCGGTTTCGCCAGTCCAGCGGCTCGAGGAACACGATGCTGGAGTAGAGCGCGCGCTCGCCCTCGGGCCAGACGCGGTACTCCGGGTTCCACTGCTCCCGCACCGCCGCCACGTGGGCGGTGACCTCGCCGGGCCGGAGCGCCCGGCACCAGCCGAGGCCCTGGATCCCCCGGTAGTAGCGGGTGAGCTCGATGCTCTGGACGTAGGTGCGGAAGCCGACGCGGTCCGGCTCGCCGCCGGTCCCCTCGACGAAGCCGCGCGTGGCGCGCAGCATCGCCACGTACGCGTTCATCCGGTCGCGGAGCGCGTCGGTGCCCGCGGTGGCGCGCTCGCGGAAGCGCGCCACCTCCTGCGCCTGGACCGCGGCCCGCACGTACTGCCAGGACGCGAGCGTGGCCGCGAGGCTGATGGCGGCCACGGCCGCGGGCACCGCGTGCGTGCGGAGGACGGCGACGGGCGGGCGGCGACGGTTGGGCATGGGCCTGTGGGCCGGGCCCGCGGCCCCGCCTCGTCAAAGTATGCCCGTTGTGCGGGCCGGGCAGGGGAGGCATCGCGCGGGCGCCCCGGCGCGCGGCCGCCCGCCGCGCAGCGATTGCGCCGGGTGCGCCGCAGGGGATTCCCGGCGCGTAATTTTCGTCCCCCTCCCGCGCCGGCGCCCAAATGCGCGTGGTCAATTGATCCGGGTCAAGCCGGTACCGGACCCCGGAAGTCCAGGGGCTTCCCCGCTCCCCCGGAACAGGTATTCCGAACTTCATGGACCTTTGAACTCGACTTGAGCCAGAATTCGCTCGGTGTGACGGGCACTTGCATCAATGTGGACCGATCGGTACAGTGCGCCCGCGTCGTCGCCCGGCGTACGCCCGAGGAGGCAATCCTTCGGGTGGCCCGGGCGGTGCACACGCCGCGACCCGCGGGAGCAGCCGCCATCCGGATTGGCAACGAAAGGGAAGCACCACAATGACCCTGAGCAGAAGAAATTGGTTGAAGATTGCAGCCGGGGGCACGGCCGGGCTGGCGCTCGCCGACCTGGGCTTCGGCCCGGGCGAGGCGCGGGCCGCCACCGGCGCCCTGAAGCTGAAGGGCACCAAGGAGTTCACCACCGCCTGCAACTTCTGCTCGTGCGGCTGCGGCATGGTCGCCCACGTCAGGGACGGGCAGCTCGTCAACCTCGAGGGCGATCCGGACCACGCCATCAACTTCGGCGCGCTCTGCACCAAGGGCGCGGCCATGAAGGCCACCCACGACTCCCCGCGGCGGGTGAAGGCGCCGATGTACCGCGCGCCGGGCTCCGATCGCTGGGAGGAGATCTCCTGGGACCAGGCGTACGAGAAGCTCGCCCGGAAGCTCAAGGAGGTCCGCGACGCGAGCTGGACCGTCACCGAGAAGGACGGCGACGCCGAGTACCCGGTGAACCGCACCGACGCGATCGCGCTCATGGGCGGCGCCCAGAACACGAACGAGGAGTGCTACCTCTTCAACAAGATGGGCCGGCTGCTCGGGACGAGCTACGTCGAGCACCAGGCACGGCTTTGACACAGCCCCACCGTCCCCAGTCTGGGGGCATCGTTCGGCCGTGGCGCGATGACGAATGGTTGGGCTGACCTGCAGAACGCCAAGGTCTTCCTGATCGAGGGGTCCAACGCCGCCGAGAACCACGTGATGGCGATGAAGTGGATCCGCAAGGCGCAGGAGAAGGGCGCCAAGGTCATCCACGTCGATCCGCGCTTCAACCGCACCTCCTCGATCGCCGACGTGTTCGCGCGCATCCGCCCGGGCTCGGACATCGCGTTCCTCTCGGCGGTCATCAACCACGTGCTGCAGAAGCGCCTCTACGACGAGGCGTACGTGAAGCTGCACACGAACGCGCTCCTCGTGTCGAAGGACGAGTTCGGCTTCGACGAGGGCGTGTTCTCCGGGTACGACCACGAGAAGCACAAGTACGACAACGCCTCGTGGGGCTACGAGCTCGACGCCGCGCGCAAGCCGGTCAAGGCGAAGGACCTCGACGACCCGCGCTGCGTGTTCTCGAAGCTGAAGCAGCACTTCGCGCGCTACACGCCGGAGGTGGCGGAGCAGATCTCGGGCGTGCCGGCGAAGCAGGTGGTCGAGATCGCGGAGCTGTACGCGAACAACCGGCCCGGCACGATCCTGTACGCGCTCGGGATGACCCAGCACACGGTCGGCATCCAGAACATCCGCTGCTACGGCATCCTGCAGATGCTGCTCGGCAACATCGGCGTGGCCGGCGGCGGCGTCAACGCGCTGCGCGGCGAGCCGAACGTGCAGGGCGCCTGCGACATGTCCGTGCTGCACGGCTACATGTTCGGCTACCTGAACTACCCCGAGCACGCCCACACGACGTTCAAGGACTGGACGAAGGCCAACGGCAGCTTCCGCGCGAAGATGACCGCGAACGGCCTGAAGGCGTGGTTCGGCGAGAACGCCACCCCCGAGAACGAGTTCGGCTGGGCCTGGCTGCCGAAGAAGAGCGCAAAGAAGGACTACTCGATCTACGGCATCCTCGACGCCGCCTACGCCGGGCAGATGAAGGTGCTGTGGGCCCTCGGCCAGAACCCGATGGTCACGAACCCGAACCTCTCCTACGTGCACGACGCGCTGTCGAAGCTCGACATGCTGGTGGTGCAGGAGCTGTGGGAGACCGAGACCGCCGCGTTCTGGCAGCGCCCGGGCACCGACCCGAAGGCGATCCAGACCGAGGTGCTGCTGCTCCCGGCCGCCTACTTCATGGAGAAGGAGGGCACCATCACCGGCTCGGGCCGCATGGTGCAGTGGCGCCACGCGGCGGTGAAGCCGCCCGGGCAGGCCAAGACCGACATCGAGATCATCGACGCGGTCTACCGCAAGGTCCGCGGCCTGTACGCCGGCTCGGCGGATCCCAAGGACGCGCCGCTCGCCAAGGCCGCCTGGGACTACCGCGCGGAGAGCCTCGCCGAGGACGTCCTGAAGGAGATCAACGGCCGCGTGCACCGCGACGTGACGCTCCCCGACGGCAAGGTGCTGAAGGCGGGTGACATGGTGGGCGGCATCGGCCAGCTGCAGGCCGACGGCTCGACCTCGTCCGGCGTCTGGCTGTACGCGGGCGTGTTCGCCGGCGGCAAGAACCTGTCGAAGCGCCGCGACAGCTCGGACAAGTCCGGCATCGGCTTCTACAAGGACTTCGCCTGGTCCTGGCCGGGCAACATGAAGATCCTCTACAACCGCGCCTCCTGCGACGCGAACGGCAAGCCCTGGCCCGGGACCATCCCGATCATCGCCTGGGACGAGACCGAGAAGAAGTGGAAGGGCAAGGACACGCCGGACGTGCCGGACGCCACCAAGGGCCCGGACACGCCGGAGGGCCAGCGCGCGTTCCGCATGAACGCCGAGGGGCTGGGGCGGCTCATGGCTGCGCCGTACAAGTCCTTCAAGGAGGCGAAGGACGAGCTGCCGATCGACAGCTCCTACGTGCCGAAGGACGGTCCGTTCCCCGAGCACTACGAGCCGGTCGAGAGCCCCGTCGCGAACGTCATGCACCCGAAGGTGCAGACGAACCCGTGCCTCAAGTACCCGCGGGTCAAGGCCAAGCAGCCCATCGGCACGTCGAAGGACTTCCCCTACGTGCTCATGACCTCGTCCATCGCGGAGCACTGGTGCGCCGGGTCCACCACCCGCAACGTGCCGTGGCTGAACGAGCTGTTCCCGGAGCCGGTGATCGAGCTGCCGGAGAAGCTCGCCGCGAAGCTCACGATCCGGTCGGGCGACAAGGTGAAGGTGACCTCGGCGCGCGGCGACGTGACGGTGAAGGCCGTCGTCACCAAGCGCATGCAGGTCATGAAGATCGCCGGCCAGGAGGTGCCGGTGGTGTGGATGCCGTACAACTGGGGGTTCAAGGGCCTCAGCACCGGTCCGAGCACCAACTACCTGACCATCGACGCGGTGGACCCGGGAGCCGGCACCCAGGAGACCAAGGCGTGCCTCGTCGACGTCGCTCGCGTGGAGGAGGCCGTCGCCTCGCGGTAGGGGGCGGCGCGCTGAAAGGAGACGACGATGAGCAAGGCCACGTTGATCGACACGACGTACTGCATCGGTTGCCGCTCGTGCCAGAGCACCTGCAAGCAGTGGAACGACCTCCCCGCCGAGCAGACGGTGCTGCTCGGCGGTGACAAGGGGCTCCAGAACCCCAACACGCTGACCTCCAGCACGTTCGCGGTGGTCACCTTCGACGAGGTGGAGGACGCGAACGCGCCGGGCGGGCTCCGGTACGTGTCCACCAAGCGCCAGTGCATGCACTGCGAGGAGCCGGCCTGCGCGGCGGCCTGCCCGGTGACGGCGCTGCACAAGACCGAGTCGGGCGCCGTCGCCTACGACGCCTCGAAGTGCATCGGCTGCCGCTACTGCATGTGGGCCTGCCCGTTCGGCGTGCCCACCGCGGAGTGGGACTCGCTCGCGCCGAAGATCCAGAAGTGCGACATGTGCGTGGGCCGCCAGACGGCGGCCGTGCCCGACGAGCGCAACGGCGTCGCGCTCACCGCGGAGGAGCGCGCCCACCTCGCCGCGGCGTACGCCATCCCGGCGTGCGTCAAGCAGTGCCCGGCCGGCGCGCTGAAGTACGGCGACCGGGACGAGCTGCTGAAGGAGGCGCACGCGCGCATCGCGGCCAGCCCGGCCAAGTACGTGGACCACGTCTACGGCGAGCACGAGGTGGGCGGGACGAACATGCTGTACCTGTCGCCGGTCCCGTTCGAGAAGCTCGGCTTCCCGACGGACCTCGGCACCGATCCGCTCCCGCGCCGCAGCGCGGTGGCGCTCGGCGCGGTCCCGCCCGCGGTCATCGGGGTGGGCGCGGCGCTCGGCGGCGTGTACGCGCTGTCGAAGCGCAGGCAGGAGGTGAAGGCGAAGGAGAGGAAGGCGCACGAGCACCACCCCGAGTTCGCCCCGGTGAAGCAGCCGTTCTGGACCACCGCGAACAAGCTGCTCGCGGCGGTGATGGCCTGGGGCGCGATCTCCTTCGTGGCCCGGTTCGCCCTCGGCCTGGGCGGCTCCACCAACCTCAGCGACACCTACGCCTGGGGCCTCTGGATCGTCTTCGACCTGGTCTGGATCGCGGTCGCGGCCGGCGCGTTCGCCACGGCGGGCCTCATCTACGTGCTCCAGCGCAAGGACCTGTACTCCATCGGACGGTCCGCCGTGCTGATGGGCCTCCTGTCCTACTCGTTCGTCACGGTGACGCTGCTCGCCGACCTCGGCCTGCCGTGGCACTTCTGGCGTCTCGGCACCGAGGCCCCGCACCACTCGGCCATGTTCGAGGTCTCCTGGTGCGTCGGCCTGTACGTGACGGTCCTCGCGTTCGAGTTCATGCCGGTGCCGTTCGAGCGCTGGGGCATGAAGAAGGCGATGGAGGCCTGGAAGCGCTGGTCGCCCTGGTACGTGGTGGGCGCGGTGACGCTGTTCGTCTACCTGATGTCCCGCAACGTCGTGATCGCGGCGGCGGCGGCGGCGGTGTTCTCGGTCCTGGCGTACGCGTTCCGCACGCGCCCGGGCGAGAAGCCGGTGCCCATCCTGCTCGCCATCGCGGCGGTGACGCTGTCCACCATGCACCAGAGCTCGCTGGGCTCGCTGTTCCTGCTCATGCCCGACAAGCTCGACCACGCCTGGTGGTCGCCGGTGATGCCGGTCTACTTCTTCCTCTCGTCCATCGCGGCCGGCCTGGGCCTGATGGTGCTGGTGGAGCTGTGGATCGCGAAGGCGTTCAAGCGGCAGGTCCGCGTGGCGCAGCTCGCCGCGCTCGGCAAGGTGGCGTTCTGGGCCCTCGCGGTGTACGAGGCGTTCCGCCTCGGCGACCTGGCCGTCCGCGGCCAGCTCGGGCACGCGCTCACCGGCCCGAAGGCCGGCCTGTTCCTGGCCGAGGTGGTGCTGGGCGGCCTCCTGCCGCTCGTGCTCCTCGGCGCGGCGAAGCTCCGTGAGCGTCCGGCGATCCTGGGCGTGGCGTCGGCGCTCGCCACCGGCGGCATCGTGCTGAACCGCATGAGCGTGGTGGTGTTCGCGATGAACCTCAAGGGCGCCATGCCGCAGGACTCGGCGCAGGCGTACCTCCCGAGCTCGGTCGAGTGGGGCGTCTCGCTCGGCCTCATCGCGGCGACCATCTTCCTCTTCGGGCTCGCGGTCCGGCACATGCCGGTGCTGCCCAAGGAGGAGCCCGCCGAGGCAGCGAACGAGCCGAAGGCGGAGCAGGCCAGCGCGTAACGCGCCCGCGCGTACGCGACCCCGAAGCTCCCGGCGACCGGATCCCGGTGCCGGGAGCTTCTCTTTTCGCTACAAGGGTAGGTCCATGGAAACGGAACTCCACGACTGGCTGCGCACCCACCCCTACCTCTCACGGATCGCCGACGTCCAGGCGAGGGTCGAGGACGCCGCGGCGCGCGCCGAGGCCGCCCCCCCGCCCGCGCCGGAGCAGTGGGAGGCCTACCGCGCCGAGTACGGGCGCGGGATCGCGCTCCTGCGCGCCGAGCAAGGGCGCCCCGACGTCGCGGCGCAGGGCGCCGCCGCGCTCGAGCAGGTCATCGCCGCGCTCGACGCCGCGCCGTTGCCCGACGCGGTCGCGGCCGGCGTGCGCGAGCTGAAGGACCGCCTCGCCGGGCGGCCTGCCGACCTGCGCGGGGCGGTCGCGTGGGTGCTCGACGGCGAGCACGCCCAGGCGCCGGCGCAGCCGGGCCTGCTGCGCTACCTGGGCTGGAGCGCGCTGCGGCGGGTGCTCGCGCCCACGGTCGCGGCGTTCCAGGCCTGGCGCGACGAGGACGGGTGGATGCACGCGCACTGCCCCACCTGCGCCGCGCGCCCGGTGGTGGCGCAGCTCGTCCCCGCGGCCGCGGGCCGCGAGCGCCGCCTCGCCTGCGGGTGCTGCGGGACGCGCTGGAAGTTCCGCCGCATCGGCTGCCCGTACTGCGGCAACGCCGCCCCCGAGAAGATCGACGTCTTCGAGGTGGAGGGCGAGGACGGGCTGCGCCTCGACGTCTGCCAGGGCTGCAACGGCTACCTCAAGACCGTGGCCCGCGAGGGCGGGCCGGACCTGCTGCTCGCGGACTGGACCACGCTCCAGCTCGACGCGCTCGCCCGCGAGCGCGGCTACAAGCGGCTCGGGACGTCGCTCTACGAGCTGTAGGCCAGCGGGAGCGCCGGCCCGCCCCGGGCGCGCAGGGGCGGGCGCCGCGGCCGGTCAGATCTTGTTGAGGAACACCGGCAGGCCGCGCTTGTTCGCGTAGATCGGCCGCAGGCGGTCGGTGTTGTACATGCTCGCCACGTCCACCTTGCGGGGCCCGAGCTTCGGGTCGGGGATGGGCACGAGGTCGTAGCGCCCGTCCACCAGCGCCGACATGAGGCCGCTCTTCCCCTCCAGCACCGCGTCGAACGCCATGGTGCCGAAGGTGTACGCGATGAGCTTGTCGATGAAGTCGGGATCGCCGGAGCGCAGGTCGTAGGTCAGGTCGGAGACGATCGTCTCCTCGCCCGTCCGCCGCTTGATCTCGTCGGAGAGCGACTCGCCCACGCTGGCCTTCTTGCGGTGGCCGAACGCGTCCGCGTCGCCGTACTCCTGCACCGCGTAGCCCTCCCACTGCGCGCCCTCGGAGAGCACGATGAGCGCGTAGCCGGAGGGGTTCTCGCGCTTGTCGGTGACGAGCAGGTCCACCACGTGCTCGATCTTCGGCTTGTGCTCGGGGATGAGGCAGCGGATGGAGGTGACGTAGGCGGTGTAGAGCGAGGTGAAGCCCGCGTCGCGGCCGAACACCCGGAACACGCCGATGCGCTCGTGCGAGCCGACGGTGGTGCGCTGGCGCTCGATCGCGTCCATGGCGCGGGTGATCGCGGTCGAGAACCCGATGCAGTACTCGGTGTTCCGGACGTCGTTGTCCATGGTCTTCGGGATCGCGATGACCTTGAACCCGAGGTCGTGGAGCCGGGCGGCGTAGGACAGCGTGTCGTCGCCGCCGATGGCGAGCAGGTAGTCGAGCCCGAGCGCCTCGAGGTTCGCGAGCACCTGCTTCGAGACGTCGTAGGTGGTGGTGGCCGTCCCGCCCTTGGTGCTGGTCGCGGTCGGGAACGACGTCCCCTGCAGGTGCGGCGGCAGCTTCTTCATCTTCGCGGGGTTCGTCCGCGAGGAGTGGAGGATGGTGCCGCCGGTCCGGTCGATGGTGCGGGTGTTCTCGCGGTCGAGGGGCCAGACGTAGCGCGCCTTGCTGGCGGAGTCGGTGAGGTCGAGGTGGGTGAGCCCCTCCCACCCGCGCCGGATGCCCACGACCTCGATGTCGTGCTCGGCGCCGCGGTACACGACGCTCTTGATCACGCTGTTCAGGCCGGGGACGTCGCCGCCGCCGGTGAGGATGCCGACGCGCTTCTTGGTCATGGCCAGCATCCTAGCCGCGCCCGCGCGCCGGCGCTCGAAACCGGAGCGCGACGCGGGGGTGACCGGGCGGGGGCAAGGGGGCGACCGCGTGCGGCAGCTTGCCGCCGGGGCCGCCCGGGACGAGGATGCGCCGCATGGCCGATCCGCTCCGCCCCGAGACCCTCGCCCTGCACGCCGACGCCGGCCTGGAGGCGTCCGCCGACGTCGCCCCGCCCATCCACCTCTCCACCACGTTCGACGCGGACAACCCGGAGCGCCTCGTCTACTCGCGCGACGACCAGCCGACGCGCCGCCGCCTGGAGGCGGTGCTGGGCGCGCTCGAGGGCGGCGGCGCCGCGGTGGTGTACGCCTCGGGCCTCGCCGCGGTCACGGCGGCCCTGCTGCACCTGCAGCCGCGCCGGGTGGCCCTCGCGCGCGGCGGCTACCACGGGACGCACGCCGCCATCGACGCGCTGGCGCGGCTCGGGGTGGAGAAGGTCCCGCTCGACGCGCCGGTGGGCAAGGGCGACCTCGTCTGGCTGGAGACCCCCCGCAACCCCACCTGCGAGGTGCAGGACGTCGCCGCGCACGCCGCGCGCGCCCACGCGGCGGGCGCGCTGCTGGTGGTGGACGGGACGTTCGCGACGCCGGCGCTGCAGCAGCCGCTCGCGCTCGGCGCCGACCTGGTGATGCACTCGCTCACCAAGTTCCTCTCCGGCCACTCCGACGCGCTCGGCGGCGTCCTGGTGGCGCGCGATCCGGCGCTGGGCGACGCGCTCCGCCGCGCGCGCACGGTGGGCGGCGCGGTCCTGGGCGCGCTCGAGACGTGGCTCGTGCTGCGCGGCGTGCGCACGCTGGGCGTCCGCGTCCGCGCGCAGACCGCGACCGCCACGCGCCTGGCCGAGTTCTTGGCGCCGCGGGTGGCGCGCGTGTGGCACCCCTCGCGGCCCGACTTCCCGGGCCGGGAGCTCGCCGCCCGCCAGATGCGCGGGCCCGGCCCCATGCTCGCGTTCGAGCTCGGCAGCGAGGCCGAGGCGCGGGCGCTCCCCGGCAAGCTAAGGCTGTTCCGCGACGCGACCTCGCTCGGCGGCGTCGAGTCGCTGGTCGAGTGGCGGCGCAAGGTGGACCCCGAGGCGCCCGCGGCGCTCCTGCGCGTGTCGGCGGGCCTGGAGGACCCCGACGACCTCGTCGCCGACCTGGAGCAGGGGCTCCGCGCCGTGGCCGCCGGCTAGGGCGCCCTCCGGGCGGCCGCCGCGCGTGCCGGGACGCGTCCCCGGGGCCATGCTCGAGGGAGGCCATGCGGCGCCGCAACGCCAGACGCCTCGCCGTCGCGCTCGGGATCCTGCTCGTCCTCGGGATCGCGGTCCGGCTGGCGCTCGACCCGATCGCCACCTGGCGCACGCGCAAGGTGCTGGCCGGCCTGGAGGGCATGCGCGGGACCTTCTCCGACGTCGAGATCCGGCTGCTCTCGCTGTCCTACGTCATCCACCACCTCCGCATCGAGAAGGTGGGCGCGGGCGGCGAGGCGCTCCCGTACCTCGAGGTCGAGCGCGCCGAGCTGGGCGTCTACGCGAAGGAGCTGCTGCACGGGCACCTGGTGGCGGGCGTCGAGCTGCGCCGGCCCAAGATGAACCTGCTGGTGGGGAAGGCGCGCGAGGGGACGCAGGCGGCGAAGGAGGCGCCGGAGGCCGGGCGCGGCCTGGAGGCGCTGGCGCCGTTCCGGATCGACCGGGCCGAGGTGAAGGACGGCGAGCTGCTCTGGGTGGACGGCCGCGAGCCGGAGAAGCCGCGGCTCTGGTTCCACGGCATCGAGGCCACGCTCGAGAACTTCGCCACCCGCGCCGCGCTGGCGCGCCGGGAGCCCACCGTGCTCGCCGCGCGCGCCACGCTGCAGCGCTCCGGCACGGTGTCGGTGTTCGCGACCGCGGACCCGCTCGCGAAGCAGCTCACCTTCGCCGGGCAGGGCACGGTCACCGGGCTGCGGCTCGCGGAGCTGGGCGAGCTGCTCGACGCGAAGACCGATCTCGTGCCGGAGAAGGGGACGCTCGACCTGTACGTGTCGTTCCGCGCCGAGGACGGGCGGCTCTCCGGCGGCGTGCGCCCCCTGGTGAAGGACGCGGCGCTGAAGGCGGGCGCGTCCGGCCTGGGCACGCGCCTCAAGGCGATGCTCGCCGACGCGTCGCTGCACCTGTTCTCGGACGAGCGCGGCGGGAAGGAGGTCGTCGCGACCACCATCCCGATCGAGGGGAGCGTGAAGGGCCCGCAGGTGCAGGCGGTGCCGACGATCCTGGGCGTGCTGCGGAACGCGTTCGTCCGCGGGCTCGCCGGCGGCCTCTCGGGCCTGCCGCCGCCGAAGGCGAAGGAGAAGCAGGGCACGCTGGAGCAGGCGCGGCGGGCGCTGTCGCCGGGGCACGGGCCGCCTCGGGCGCAGCCGCGGAAGGGAGAGAAGCGGTGAGGCCATGGCGCGCGGTCGCGCTGGCGGCGGCGCTCGGCTGCGCCGCCCGGGGCAAGCAGGAGCCGGTGCGCCCGCCGCCCACCGGCGCGCCCGAGGCGCCGGACCGCCGGGAGGAGCGCGGCGTCCCCCCGCGCGGCGAGCGCCCGCGCGTGCCGGCCTCGCCCGAGGCGCTGCTCGCCCCGGGCGCGGTGGGCGAGATCCAGGACGCGCTGCGCGATCGCGGCTACCTCGGCGCGCACCGCCGCGGCGAGCTCGACCGCGCCACCAGCGCCGCGCTCCGCCGCTTCCAGGAGGCGCAGGGGCTCGCCGCCACCGGCGCGCCGGACCGAGAGACGCTGCGGCGGCTCCACGTCGATCCCGCGCGGGCCTACGGGCGCGACGAGCGCGGCGCCGGCGGCTCGTGACGGCGCCCCCGCCGCGCGCCGCCGCTGGTACAGTCCCCGCGTGCGCTACTGCGAGGGACGGCCGGAGTCGGGCGCGCGCCCGCTCACGCCCGGCGAGCGGGCCTGGGCGGCCGCGCTGCGGCGCCGGCTGGCGGTCCGCGCCGGGCTGGCCGCGCTGGCGGGGCCGCTCGCGCTCGCGACCGTCCCGCTCGCGCCGTGGTTCGCGCGCCACGTGGTGCGCCTCGGCGAGCGCATGGCCTACGCCGCCGGCACCGGGTGGATGGGGCTGGTGCTGCTGCTCGGCGTGCCCGCCACCGTGCTGCTGGTGCGCGACGGCCTCCGCGCCTGGCGGACGCTGGCCCGCGATCTCGACGAGGGCGTCGCGGTGCGCTTCGGCGACGGGGCCGGCGCGCTCGAGGTGCTGCCGCGGAGCGGCCGGGTGCTGCCCGCCGCCGCGCGGGGCCGGGCGCGGCGCGTGGCGGTGGGCGAGGCCGCGGCCGTCCCGGCGGATCCGGTCACCTGGGCGCTGCCGGTCTCGGAGGTGCCGGAGGCGCTGCAGGTCGGCGGCTGGGTGAAGCGCGCCCTGACCCCGGAGGAGAAGGACGAGATCGCGGCGTTCGCGGCGCGGGTGGCGCGCTTCCCCTGGGCGCTCGCGATCCTGACGCTCGGGCTGCTCGCGGCGGCCGCCGGCCGGGCGGGCGCGCACGCGGCCGCGCCCGCCACGGCGGCGCTCTGGGTGCTCGCGGCCGGGCTGGGGTGGTGGCGCGTGGCGAGCGCGCGCTCCATGGCCGCGCAGCTGCGCGCCGACGTGCGCGAGGGCTGGGTGATGCGCGCCACGGCGGGCGCGACCGCCGGCGACGAGATGCTGCCCGCCTCGCGCGCCGCGTGGGCGCGCGGCGGCGCCCCGGCCGCGTGGCGGCTGCGGCGCCGGGCGCGTGTCTAGGGCTTCACGTCGCGGGCCGGCGCCCACTTGTGCTCGGGCGGGCGGTACGCGGCGAGCTTGTCGAGGAGCTCCGCGGGCTCCGCCGCGACCTGCAGCATGGCGCGGTACTCGGGCCGCATGAAGCCCTCCTTCACCGCGTGGTCGGCCATCGCGAGCAGCGGCGCGAAGTAGCCGGCCACGTCCAGCACGCCGAGCGGCTTGCGGTGGATGCCGAGCTGCGCCCAGGTCCAGATCTCGAACAGCTCCTCGTACGTGCCGGCCCCGCCCGGCAGCGCCACGAACGCGTCGGTCAGCTTCGCCATGAGCGCCTTGCGCTCGTGCATGGTCTCGACCACGTGCTGCGCGGTGAGGCGCTGGTGGGCCACCTCGCGCTCGACCAGCGTGCGCGGGATGACGCCCACCACCTCGCCGCCGCCGGCGAGCGCGGCGTCGGCGGCGAGGCCCATGAGGCCCACCCGCCCGCCGCCGAACACCATGCCGATGCCGCGCCGGGCGAGCAGGGCGCCGGTGTCGCGGGCGGCCGCCGCGTACTCGGGCCGGACGCCGCTGGAAGAGCCGCAGAAGATGCAGATCCGCATGGAGGGGAGCGCTCCGGGAGGTGAGGGGCGTCGGTATAGCGCATCGGGCGGACGCCCGCCGCAGGGAGACGCGGGCCGGCCGTCCGTGACGCGAGCCCCGGCGGCCGCGCGCGGGCGTTCCGCCGCGCCGGCTTCCTGCTAGGCTGCGCGCGCACGGAGCCCGCCCGCACGGTGCGGGGACCGCATCCGCGAACCTTCGCCACGGGAGCACGCATGTCCGCCGATCTCGGAACCCTCGAGCCCAGGGCCCTCTGGAGCTACTTCCTCGACCTCTCGCGCATCCCGCGCAGCTCGAAGAACGAGGCGGCGGCCGCCGCCTGGGTCGAGGGGGAGGCGAGGCGGCTCGGCTGCGAGGTGGAGCGCGACGCGATCGGCAACGTGCTGGTGCGCAAGGCCGCCTCGCCCGGCCGCGAGGGCCGGCCCGCCCTGGCGCTGCAGGGCCACCTCGACATGGTGTGCGAGAAGAACGAGGGCACGCCGCACGACTTCGAGAAGGATCCGATCCAGGTGTGGCGCGACGGCGAGGTGCTGCGCGCGCGCGGCACCACGCTCGGCGCCGACAACGGCGTGGGCGTGGCGGCCGCGCTGGCGGTGCTCGCCGCGCGCGACCTCGCCCACCCGGCCATCGAGGCGCTGTTCACGGTGGACGAGGAGACCGGGCTCACCGGCGCGAACAACCTGAAGCCCGGCTGGCTGCGCGCGCCGCGCTTGCTCAACCTCGACAGCGAGGAGGAGGGCGAGCTGACCATCGGCTGCGCCGGCGGCGTGGACACCGTCGCCTCGCGCGCGCTCGCCACCGAGCCGGCGCCGGCCGGCCGGACCGCGCTGCGGCTGCGGGTGATGGGCCTGAAGGGCGGCCACTCCGGCGTGGACATCGCGGCCGGCCGCGGGAGCGCGGTCCGGCTGCTGGGCCAGGTGCTCGAGGCGCTCGCCGCGCGGCACGACCTGCGGGTCGCGGCGCTGAAGGGCGGCAACAAGCGGAACGCCATCCCGCGCGAGGCCTCGGCGGTGGTGCTGGTCGAGCCGGCCCGCGAGGCGGCGCTCCGCGCGGACGCGGCGGCGCTGGAGCGCGACTGGAAGGCGGCGCTGGGCGCGTTCGACCCCGGCCTCGCGATCGCGCTCGAGCCCGGCGCGGCGGCGCGGGTGATCGCCGCCGCCGACGCGCGCGCGGTGATCGGGCTGCTGGTGGCCGGGCCGCACGGCGTGGAGGCGATGAGCCCGGACATCCCGGGGCTGGTGCAGACCTCCACCAACCTCGCGATCGTGGACGCGGACGCGGCCACGGCGCGCGCCGAGGTCTGCTTCCTGACCCGCAGCGCCATCGACGCGTCCAAGCGCGCGCTCGCGGCCCGCATCGCCGCCATCGCGGCGCTGGCCGGGTTCGAGGCGCGGCACTCCGGCGGCTACCCGGGCTGGAAGCCGGAGCCGGGGTCCGGGATGGTGAAGCTGGTGAACGGCGTCCACGAGGAGCTGTTCGGGAAGCCGATGCTGGTGAAGGCCATCCACGCCGGCCTGGAGTGCGGCCTCATCGGCGAGAAGTACCCGGGCATGGAGATGGCCTCCATCGGCCCCAGCATGTGGGACGCGCACACGCCCGACGAGCGCGTCTCGATCGCGTCGGTGGCGGCGTTCTGGCGCCTGCTCACCGCGATCCTGGAGAAGGCCTAGCCGCCGCGGGACCGGGCGGCGCGGCGGGGGCCTCCAGCTCCGCCAGCGCCGCCGCGATCCGGCCGCGCACCTCCTCGCGCAGCGCGTCCACGTCGGCGGGCGTCCGGCCGGCGGTCGGCACCGGCGGGAGGATCCGCACCTGGATGGTGGCGGGCCGGATGGCGGCGCGGTCGGGCGGCATGGCGCGCCACGCGCCGGAGATCGCCACCGGCACGATGGGCACGCCCAGGTCCACCGCCAGGCGGAACGGCCCGGCGTGGAACGGCTGGAGCTGGCCGTCGCGCGTGCGATGCCCCTCCGCGAACAGGCCCACCGGCACGCCCGCCTCCAGCCAGCGCCGCATCGCCGCGAGCGCCACCGCCCCGCTGGCGCGGTCGCCGCGCTTCACCGGCACGTAGCCGGCGAGGTGGAAAGCCCAGCCGAGCCAGGGCAGCCGGAACGCCTCCACCTTACCCAGCCACTTCATGTTGCGGGGCAGGCACGCGACCGCGATCGCGTCCACCAGCGACTGGTGGTTCGGCACGACCACGAACGTGGCGGGCGGCGGCGGCAGCGACCCCTCGATGCGCGCCGGCCAGAGCGGCGCGTGCCGGAGCAGGACCTCGCCGAGCCAGCGCAGCAGCTCGCTCACCGCCATGCGCCGGCGGTCGAACGGCGCGGTGAGCACGAACAGCACGAGCGCGAGCGGGAAGGACACGGCCACCACCGCCGCGGCGAGCGCGTAGGTGAAGGCGGTGGCGAGCAGGCGGCGCATCGTCATCGTGGCACCGGGGACAGGGTAGCGGGCCGGGCGGCAGCCTGGCGACGCCGGGCGGGGCGGGGCGGCGCGCTCGGCCCGCGTCAGGGGGGCGGGGTAGGGTGCGCGCCCCATGTCCCAGGCCCGCTTCATCGCCTTCTCCGACGGCTCGGCGCTCGTGAACCCGGGCGGCCCGGGCGGCACCGGCTACGTGGTGCTCGACCGCGCCCGCCCGGCCTACCGGTTCGGCGGCACGCGCTGGGTCGAGGACGGCCCGAACGCCGTCACCAACAACCGCATGGAGCTGCGGGCGGTGCTGGAGGCGCTGGAGGGGCTCCCGGGCGGCGAGGCGGTCCAGGTCATCTCCGACTCGCGCTACGTGGTGGACGCGCTCTCCCGGTGGATCCACGGCTGGCGCAGGAAGGGCTGGCGCACCGCCAGCGGCGAGCCGGTGCTGAACCGCGATCTCATCGAGGCGCTCGACGCGCGCGCCCGCGACCTGAGCGTCACGTACACCTGGGTGCGCGGGCACGACGGGCACGCCGTGAACGAGGTGGTGGACCAGCTCGCGCAGGCCGCCGCGCGCGGCGTGGCCGGCCCGGGCGAGGCCGAGGTGGTGGCGGCGCTGCGGGCGGAGGCGTTCCTGGCCGGCGGGCCGCCGGCGCCCCGCTCCTCGCGCGCGTAGCCGGCCCGGGCGCGCGGCCGGGCCCTCCCGCCGCGCCCGCGGCGGCCGCATCCTGTGGCGGAGATGCCGCCCCTGACCCGCCGGGACTTCCTCCGCGCCGCGCTCGCCGCGACCGTGATCCCGGCGGTCGGCTGCGGCGGAGGCGCCGGCATGGGCGACGGACGGGGAGGGGGCGCGGACGAGGTCCCGCGCCGTGCGCTGGGCGGCACCGGCGAGACGGTCTCGATCGTCGGGCTGGGCGGCTTCCACCTGGCGGTGCCGCCGTCGGAGCAGGAGAGCCTCCGCATCCTCCGCACCGCGGTGGACGGCGGGATCACGTTCCTCGACAACTGCTGGGACTACCACGACGGCGAGAGCGAGCGGCGCATGGGCAAGGGGCTCCGCGACGGCTACCGCGACCGCGTGTTCCTGATGACGAAGGTGGACGGGCGCACGAAGGAGGCCGCCGCCCGGCAGCTGGACGAGTCGCTGCGCCGCCTCGAGACCGACCATGTGGACCTGCTGCAGCTCCACGAGGTGATCCGCGACGACGACCCGGGCCGGACCTTCGCGCCGGGAGGCGCCGCCGAGGCGCTGCTGGAGGCGCGCCGGGCCGGCAAGGCGCGCTTCCTCGGCTTCACCGGCCACAAGTCGCCGGACGTCCACCTGGCCATGCTGGCGGCCGCCGAGGCCCACGGGTTCCGCTTCGACACCGTGCAGCTGCCGCTCAACGTGCTCGACGCCCACTTCCGCAGCTTCGAGCAGCGCGTGCTGCCGGCGCTGCTGGAGCGGGGCATCGCGCCGCTCGGCATGAAGCCCATGGCCGACGCGCGCATCGTGCAGCGGAACATCGCCTCGGCGGAGGAGTGCTTGCGCTACGCCCTGAGCCTGCCGGTCGCGACCGTGATCACCGGCTGCGACGCGCTGGAGCGGGTGGAGCAGGCGCTGCGGATCGCGCGCGGGTTCCGGCCGCTCGCCGAGGCCGACGTGAACGCGCTGCTCGCCCGCACCGCCCCCGCCGCCGCGAGCGGCGCGGACGAGCGGTACAAGACCACCGACGGCTACGACGCGACCACGCACAACCCGAGCTGGCTCGGGTGAGGCGGGCCCGGCCTACCCCGCGTCGGACCCGGGCTCGTCCGCGTCCTCCTCCTCGAGGTCCGGTCCGGGCGGCAGCTTCTCCATCTTCTCGCGCACCAGCCGCTGGTGCTTCAGCTCCTCGCCCTGCAGCTCGGTGAAGAGCTTGCGCACGTCCGGATCGCGCACCTGCGCGAGCGCGGCGGTGAAGAAGTCGTAGGCCTTCTCCTCGGAGGCGAGCGCGACCTCCATCGCCTGGCGCGCCGACATGAACACGCGCGGCGCGGTCACGTCCGGCGCCTCGACGTCCTCGGTGGCGTCCCGGGAGACGTGCGCCGGCGCGGCGCCGAACAGCTTTGCGCGCCGCTCGGCCAGCTCGGTGCGGTGCCGGGCCTCGTAGCTCGCCATCATGCGGAACATGTCGGACGCGTCGCCGGCGTAGCGGCCGCCCACCAGCTTCGTGAACTCCTCGTACCGCTCCTGCGCCTCCTGCTCGATGCCGATGGCGAGGTCGAGCGCGTCCTGCAGGCTCAGGCTGGCAAAGTCGATGGTCGGGGTCGTCACGGTGCCCTCCGGTCGATCGCGGACGGGGAGCACCTAACGGCGGGCGGGGCGGGTTGCGACGGCCGCCGGGGCCTCCTCTCGGGGGCCCGCGCGGGAGGGCGGCGGCCGGGCGCGGACGCTCAGTAAACCGAGAGCAGCTCGACCTCGAACACGAGCGTCGCGTTGGGCGGGATCTCCGGCGGCGCGCCGCGCGCGCCGTAGGCCAGGTCGGGCGGCAGCGTCAGCTTGCGCTTGCCGCCGACCTTCATGCCGGCGACCCCGCGGTCCCAGCCCTCGATCACCTCGCCGGCGCCGAGCCGGAAGGAGAACGGGCTGCCGCCCACCGACGAGTCGAACTGCTTCCCGTCGAGGAGCCAGCCCGTGTAGTGGACCTCGACCGTCTTGCCCCGGACCGCCTCCGGGCCCTTTCCCTTCACCAGCTCCTCGATCTTCGGCTTGGCCATTCGCGTGCGCTCCTCGACGGGTGTGGCGCGTAGGGTACCCGCGCGCCGCCCGGCGCGCCACGCGGCGCGGCCCGGAGACGGGCGGGCGGCCGGCGCGGCTCAGCGGATGGCGAAGGTGACGCTCACCGTGGCGGCCACCTCGACCTCGCCCGCGGCCACCGGCGCGGCCTCGGCCTTCATCGCCATCACGCGCGCGTCGCGCATGACCGGGAACGGGCGGACCTCGCCGCCCTCGGAGACGGTCAGCACCTCGCCGAGCGTCACGCCGGCGGCGCGGGCGATCGCCTCCGCCTTGAACCTCGCGACCGCGTAGGCGGCGGCGAGGGCGCGGCCCTGCTCCGGCGTGGGGTCCTCCTTCTCGAACGCGAGCGACCGCAGCGTGTTGGAGCCGGCCGCGAGCACGCGCTCGATGACCGTGCCGAGGCTGTCGAGGTCGCGGACCTTCACGCGCAGCTCGTCCGTCACGGTGTAGCCGGTGATGGGCCCGGGGCCGCCGCCCTTCACGTTCCAGTCGCGGTCCACCGAGACGTCGTGGCGCACGGTCTGGACGTCCTTCCCGGCGACGCCGGCGCGGGCCAGGGCGTCGAGGACGCGGCGGAGCTGGGCGTCGGTGTCGGCGGTGACGCGCTTCAGGTCCTTCCCGGTGGCGGTCACGCCGGCGAACAGCACCGCGACGTCCGGGCGCACCGAGACGTGCCCCTCGCCGGAGACGGCGATGACGCGCGGCGATGGGGTGGATGCCGGCGGCGGCGCGGCCGGGACGGGCTGGGCGCGCGGGGCGGCGGGCGCGAGGGCGAGGGCGGCTGCGAGGGCCAGGGTGCGGAACATGGTGCGACCTCCGGTGCGGGTTCGGCGGTAGGAACGCCCGGGGGCCGGATCCGATCTAGACCCCGACGGGGTCAAGGCCGGGCGCGCTTCCGCGGGTGACGCCCGCGGGCTGGGACCGTAGAATCCCCGCCCCTTGGAAGCCTTCCTCGACCCCTCGAAGCCGCTCCACTGGATCGTCGCCGCGGTGCTGCTCGTCTCCGGCCTGGTCTGCGCCTGGATCGGCGTGCGCGACGGGTTCTTGCGCCGCCGCATGCCCACCAGCGGCGGGCTGCTCACCGGCGGGAAGGCGCTCGCCGCGGGCGTGCTGTACCTCGCCACCGGCCTCGCCGGCGTGGTGGGGGCGCTCCTGTTCGCGTTCCGGCGGTGACGCGCGGCCCGCCGCCCGCACGCAACGTGGCGGATCGACGCAACCATCCGGGTCGTGTATCGTGCACGGTCCAGCCCCGTCGGGGGCTCGACCACAGCGGACGGCGGGACGGCCGCGGCGCGACGGGCGCCGGCGGTCGGGGACGCGTCGTCCGCAGCGCGCGGAAGGAACGCGGATGATCCAGATCTACGACACCACGCTGCGGGACGGCACCCAGCGCGAGGGCATCTCGCTCTCGTGCGAGGACAAGCTCCGGATCGCGCGCCGGCTCGACGAGCTCGGGGTGACGTTCATCGAGGGCGGGTGGCCCGGGTCGAACCCCAAGGACGCCGAGTTCTTCGAGCGGGCCCGCGACCTGCCCTGGAAGCACGCCCGGATCGCCGCGTTCGGCTCGACCTGCCGCGTGGGCGGCGGGCCCGAGGACGACGCGAACATCCGCGCGCTCCTGGACGCCGGCACCCCCGCCTGCACGGTGGTGGGCAAGACCTGGACGCTGCACGTCACCGAGGTGCTGCGCACCACCTTCGACGAGAACCTCCGCATCATCGAGAAGAGCCTGGCGTACCTGCGCGCCCAGGGGCGGCGGGTGATCTACGACGCCGAGCACTTCTTCGACGGCTGGCGCGCGGATCCGGCCTACGCGCTCGAGACGCTCCGGGCGGCGGTGCGCGGCGGGGCCGAGACGCTGGTGCTCTGCGACACCAACGGCGGCTCGCTGCCCTGGCAGATCGGCGAGACGGTCGCGAAGGTGAAGGCCGCGCTCGGCCACCCGCTCGGCGTCCACTGCCACAACGACTCCGAGTGCGCGGTGGCGAACTCGCTCGCCGCGGTGCACGCCGGCGCGGTGCAGGTCCAGGGCACGATCAACGGCTACGGCGAGCGCTGCGGCAACGCGAACCTCTGCTCGATCATCCCGGCGCTGGAGCTGAAGGCGGACGCGCGCTGCCTGCCGGACGGCAAGCTCTCCGAGCTGTACGAGGTCTCGCACTTCGTGGCCGAGGTCGCGAACCTCGCGCCGGACGAGCACCTCGCCTACGTGGGCCGGTCCGCGTTCGCGCACAAGGGCGGGATCCACGTCGCGGCCATGCGGCGGAGCGCGACCAGCTACCAGCACGTGGACCCGGAGAAGGTCGGCAACGCCATGCGCGTCGTGGTGAGCGAGCTGTCCGGCCGCGGGAACCTGCTCTCCAAGGCGGAGGAGTACGGCATCGCGCCGGACTCGATCGCCGACGTCGGCGCGGTGCTGAACGAGATCAAGGCGCTCGAGTCGAAGGGCTTCGCGTTCGAGGCGGCCGAGGCGTCGGTGGCGATGCTGATGCGCCGCCAGCAGCCGGGCCACCGCGCGCCGTTCGAGCTGGTGGACTTCCTCGTCAACGTGGAGCACCGCACCGGCCGCGGCATCTTCTCCGAGGCGATGGTGAAGGTGCGGGTCGGCGAGGAGGTGCTGCACACCGCCGCCGAGGGCAACGGCCCGGTGGACGCGCTCACCGCGGCGCTGCAGAAGGCGCTGGTGGCGCACTACCCCCAGGTCGAGGAGCTGCACCTCTCGGACTACAAGGTCCGCATCCTCGACGGGCAGCACGGCACCGCGGCGATCACGCGGGTGCTCATCGACATGCAGAAGGGGCCGCGCCGCTGGAGCACGGTGGGCGCGAGCCAGAACATCATCGAGGCGAGCTGGATCGCGCTGGTGGACGCGGTCGAGTACGGGCTCGCGCTCGCCTGAACCTCACACGCAGGAACCGAAGGAGACACGCAGCGTGAACGCGAAGATCGTGGTGCTGCCGGGCGACGGGATCGGGCCGGAGGTGACGGCCGAGGCGGTGCGGGTGCTGGAGGCGGTGGCGCGCCGGGGAGGGCACGCGCTCTCGTTCACCGAGCGGCTGATGGGCGGCTGCTCCATCGACGCGCACGGGACCGCGCTCACCCCCGAGGTGCTCGCCGACTGCCAGGCGGCCGACGCGGTGCTGCTCGGCGCGGTGGGCGGGCCGAAGTGGGACGACCCGCGCGCCAAGGTGCGTCCGGAGCAGGGGCTGCTCGGCCTGCGCAAGGGCCTCGGCGTCTTCGCGAACCTGCGCCCGGTGCGCGTCCACCCGAGCCTGCTCGACTCGTCGCCGCTCCGCCCGGAGAAGCTCCGCGGCGTGGACATCATGGTGATCCGCGAGCTGACGGGCGGCCTCTACTTCGGCCAGCCCAAGGGGCGCGACGTGAAGGACGGCCACGCGCGCGCGGTGGACACGCTCGAGTACCAGGACTTCGAGGTGCGCCGGGTGGTGGAGCTCGCGTTCCGCATCGCCAAGGGGCGCAAGAAGAAGGTCACCAGCGTGGACAAGGCGAACGTGCTCGAGTCCTCGCGGCTCTGGCGCGAGCTCGCGACCGCCATCGGGCAGGCCAACCCCGACGTCGCGCTCGACCACATGCTGGTGGACACCGCCGCCATGCGGCTCGTCACCAGCCCGGCCACCCTCGACGTGGTCGTCACCGAGAACATGTTCGGCGACATCCTCACCGACGAGGCCTCGGTGCTGGCCGGCTCGATGGGCATGCTCCCGTCCGCCTCCATCGGCGAGCAGGGCCCGGGCCTCTACGAGCCCATCCACGGCTCCGCCCCGGACATCGCGGGCAAGGGCATCGCGAACCCGGTGGGCACGGTGCTCTCCGCCGCGCTGCTGCTCCGCCACTCGCTCGGCCTCGAGCCGGAGGCGGCGGCCATCGAGCGCGCGGTGGACCAGACCATCACCGACGGCTGCCGCACCGCCGACCTGGGCGGGAAGCTCTCCACCCGCGCCATGGCCGACGAGATCCTGAAGCGGCTCGCCTGACCACGCGTCCGGACGCCGCCATGCCCGCCGGCCCACGCGGCCCGCTCCCCGCGCTCGACGGGCTGCGCGGGCTGGCCATCGGCGGCGTCCTCGCCTGCCACCTGCTCAACGCCTGGCCCGGCGACGGCGCCTGGGAGCGGCGCGCGGTGGCGGCGCTCGGCCTGGGCTGGACCGGGGTGGACCTGTTCTTCGTCCTCTCCGGCTTCCTCATCACCGGCGGCCTGGTGGACACGCTCGGCCAGCGCGGCTGGTGGCGCGGCTTCCTGGTCCGGCGCGCGCTCCGCATCTTCCCGCTCTACTACCTCGCGCTGGCCGCGTTCGCGGCGGCCGGGCCGGCGCTCGGCCTCGTCGATCCCTGGACGTTCGGCCGCTGGGGCTGGTGGTACTGGAGCTACCTCGGCAACTGGGCCTACGCGGCGCGCCAGGTCATCCCGGCGCTCTCGCACTTCTGGTCGCTCGCGGTCGAGGAGCAGTTCTACCTGGCGTGGCCGCTGGTGGTGCTGCTCGCGCGCGGGCGGGCGCTCGCGGCGGCGTCGGCCGCGCTCGTCTGCGCCGGGCCGGCGCTGCGGTGGCTCATCGTGGACTCGGGGCTGCCGGTGGGGAGCGCCTACCGGCTCACCCCGGGCCGGGTGGACGCGCTCGCCATGGGCGCGCTCGTCGCGGTGCTGGCGCGCGCCGCGGGCGGCGCCGGCCTGCTGCGGCGCGCGTGGCTCCCCGCGGCGGCGGCCGGCGCGGCCGGGTTCGCGGCGCTCGGGCTGCCGCACGGGTTCGACATGCACGCGCGGCCGCTCGAGATCTGGAGCCACCTGTGGCTGGCGCTCGCGTTCGGCGGCCTGGTGGCGGGCGCGGTCGCGACCGCGGGCGCCGATCACCCGCTCCGCCGCGCGCTGTCGGCCGGGCCGCTCCGGGCGCTCGGCCGGTACAGCTACGGGCTCTACGTCGTGCACTACCTCGTGCACGTGGGCGCGCTCGGCGCGCTGCGGGCGCGGCCGTGGGGCGCGGCGCTGCTCGCCTCCCGCACCGGCTACGCCGCCTACGCGGCCGCCGCGCTGGCCGCCTCGCTGCTGCTCGCCTGGGGGAGCTTCCACCTGGTGGAGAAGCGCTTCCTCGCGCTCAAGGACCGGCTCGCGCCGCGCCGCGCCGCGGCGTAGGCGCCGCGCCGGCGCGCCCGCGCAGGGCGCGAAAGCGGACCGGTCCGGGCGAGAATCCGCGCGCGATCGGGGCTCAGCGGCGCATCGACACCGGCCGCCGTCCTGTGCTTTCCTGCGGGCCCCGGGCACCGAGAGCGCACCGGCCCGCGTTTCGACTTCCCACCCCGTTCGCCCGCGAAGGAGAGGCACCCATGGCGACTCCCGCGTTCCAGTACCAGGACCCGTTCCCCGTCTCGAAGGACGCGACCAAGTACCGGCTCCTCACCAAGGAGGGCGTGTCGGTCGGGACGTTCGAGGGCAAGGAGATCCTGAAGGTCGAGCCCTCGGCGCTCACCCGGCTCGCGCGCGAGGCGATGCGCGAGGTGTCGTTCTTCCTCCGCCCCGAGCACAACGAGCAGGTCGCGAAGATCCTCTCCGACCCCGAGGCCTCGCAGAACGACAAGGGCGTGGCGATCGCGTTCCTCAAGAACGCCGAGATCGCCGCCCGCGGCGAGCTGCCCATCTGCCAGGACACCGGCACCGCCACCATCGTGGCGAAGAAGGGGCAGCAGGTCTGGACCGGCGTGAAGGACGAGCAGTACCTGTCGGAGGGCGTGTACCTCACGTACACCGGCGAGAACCTCCGCTACTCGCAGACCTCCGCGCTCGACATGTACCGCGAGGTGAACACCGGCACGAACCTGCCGGCGCAGATCGACGTCCTCGCCACCGAGGGCGCCGAGTACAAGTTCCTGTTCGTCGCGAAGGGCGGCGGGTCGGCCAACAAGACCATGCTGTTCCAGGAGACCAAGGCGCTCCTCACGCCGGAGAAGCTGGAGAAGTTCCTGGTGGACAAGATGAAGTACCTCGGCACCGCCGCCTGCCCGCCGTACCACATCGCGGTGGTGGTGGGCGGCACGAGCGCCGAGACCTGCCTGAAGACGGTGAAGCTCGCCTCGACCAAGTACTACGACGGGCTCCCCACCGAGGGGAACGCGCACGGCCAGGCGTTCCGCGACCTGGAGCTGGAGCAGCGGCTGCTCGAGGCGGCCAACAAGCTCGGCATCGGCGCGCAGTTCGGCGGCAAGTACTTCGCGCACGACATCCGCGTGGTCCGGCTGCCGCGCCACGGCGCGTCCTGCCCGGTGGGCATGGCGGTGTCCTGCTCGGCCGACCGCAACGTGAAGGCCAAGATCAACAAGGAAGGGCTCTGGATCGAGGAGCTCGACCACGCCCCCGCCCGCCTCATCCCGCTCGAGCTGAAGAAGGGCAAGCACGAGCACGGCGTGAAGGTGGACCTCAACAAGCCGATGAAGGAGATCCTGGCCGAGCTGACGAAGTACCCGGTCTCGACCCCGCTGCTCCTCACCGGCACGCTGGTGGTGGCCCGCGACATCGCGCACGCCAAGTTCAAGGAGCTGATCGACCAGGGCAAGGGCGTGCCCGAGTACCTGAAGAACCACCCGGTGTACTACGCCGGCCCCGCCAAGACGCCGCCGGGCAAGCCGTCCGGCTCGTTCGGCCCGACCACCGCCGGCCGCATGGACTCGTACGTGGACCTGCTGCAGTCGCACGGCGCGTCGATGGTGATGATCGCGAAGGGCAACCGCAGCCAGCAGGTGACCGACGCGTGCAAGAAGCACGGCGGCTTCTACCTGGGCTCGATCGGCGGTCCCGCCGCGGTGCTGGCCGAGGAGAACATCAAGAAGGTGGAGTGCATCGACTTCGCCGAGCTCGGCATGGAGGCCGTCTGGAGGATCGAGGTCGAGGACTTCCCCGCGTTCATCCTGGTGGACGACAAGGGGAACGACTTCTTCAAGAAGCTGGGGATGTAGCCGGCCTCGCCTCGATCACCCGCACCCTCCGGCCGGCAGGCGCGCCCGCGAAGGCCGCCTGCCGGCCGGCGTGTTCCGGGGCCGCGGCGGCGGCCCGGTCGCGCCCGGCCCGCGCCGGCCGCGGGGCGAGCGACGCCAGCTCCTCGTCGATGGCCTGCGCGAGCGCCCGCGGCTCCAGCGGGAACGCCGTGTCGGCCCGCACGCCCACCGTCACCTGGCCGGCGTAGCTGAGCAGGCTCACGCCCAGGCCCAGCGCGGCGGGGTGCGGGACCCAGAACAGCAGCTCGTCCACCCGCCGGCCGCCGAGGTGAAGCCGCCGCGCGGGCCCGGGGACGTTCGTCACCACCATCGACGCCTTGCGCGAGAAGAAGGCGGTGCCGAGCCGCTCCAGCGCGGCCGGGGCGAGGCCGAGCGCGCCGAGGATCCCGAGCGCCACCCACGCGTCCGGGCTGCGCTTCACCGCGGCGGTGCGGCCACGCAGCAGCTCGAGGCGCTCGTCGAGCGCGAGCGGCTCGATGGGCAGATCGAGGAACACCAGCCCGAACTGGTTGCCGAGCGGCGCGCCGGCCGCCGGCGGCCCGGCGCGCAGGTTCACCGGCACGAGCGCGCGGACGTCGTCCGGCAGCGGCCCGGGCGCGCCGGGCGCGGCCGGGTCGCGGAGCACGCGGGAGAGCGCGCCGGAGAGCGCCGCGAGCAGGGCGTCGTTGACGGTGGCGCCGCCGGCGTGGGCGGCGTCGCGCAGGGCGGCGAGCGGCCAGGGGCGGGACCAGGACGTCCGGCGCAGGCCGGTGAGCGCCGGCGGGGCGAGCCGGCCGCGCGCCTCGGGCAGCGTCGCCATCCTCCAGAGCGAGCCGACCGCGGCCAGCGGGTCCCCGAGCAGCGCCCGGGCGCCGCGCCGGAGCGGGTCGAGCGCCGCGGCGGCGGTCGGCGGCGGGGTGGCCTCGGGCGGCGCGCCGCGCCCGGCGCGCTCGTCGGAGAGGCCGAGCAGCACGGTGAGGAGCGCGAACCCGTCCGCCATGCAGTGGTGGAGCTTCACCAGCACCGCGCTCTCCTCGCCGCCCTCGATCAGGCAGGCGCGCCAGGGCGGCCGGCCCGGCGCGAGCGGCCGGGTGGCGGCCTCGGACACCACCTCCTCGAGCGCCTCGCGCCCGTCGCCGCGCAGCGTCCGCGCGCTCAGGTGGCGCGCGAGCGAGAAGTGCGGGTCGCGCTCCCACACCGGCTGCCCCAGCGCGCCGGTGTCCACCACGCGCGCGCGGAACCGCTCGTGCGTCACGAGGCGGTCCTGCAGCAGGGCGCGGAGCCGCGCCTGGGAGAGGGGGCCGTCGAGGCGCAGCAGCGCGACGATGTCGGCGGTGTTCTCGGGTCGGTCCATGTGCAGCCAGGCGGCGTCCACCCGGCTCATCGGCTCGCGGGTCATCGTTGGCTCCTGGCCGGATCCTGCGGCGAAACGGCGCCGGCGCGGAGGGTCCGGGTGGGAGCCCGGGCGACGTGACGCAGGGGAGGGGGCGGCCTCGCGTGCGCCCGGAGCGCGTGCGCTCAGTACCGCCGCTCCACCAGCAGGGTCACGCGGCCGGGCCGGACCGCCACGGTCCGGCGGAGCACCTTGCCCCCGCTGCGGATCTCCACCTCGTGCGTGCCCGCCGGAAGGCGCAGGCGGGCCACCTGCAGCTCGGCCGGCAGCGACAGCCAGCTCCGCCGGTCGGCCTCGCTGGTCGAGGTCAGGGCGAGGAACGTGAGCCAGCCGAGCACCTCGCTGTCGGTGGCCTCGCCGACCGCCGCGGCGACGCCCCCCTTCAGCACCGTGCTCGCCACCGCCTTGGCGGCGATGCGGCCGATGCGCTCCGACAGGTGCACCTGCGCCACCTCCTCGATGGACGTGACGGTGACCGCGTCGGCGCGGCGGGCGCCGGCCTCCAGGGTGGCGGCGTCTCGCACCCACGGGCGCGTCACGTACACCGGGACCACCAGGAGCTCCGGCCCGGCGCCCTGCCGGCTGGAGCGCTTCTCCGGGGAGAGGCCGGCCTCGAGCACGAGCACGACCTGGCCCTCCTCGGCGCCGAGCGGATCCGCGCCGAGGGCGGGGCGCGCCGCGGCGAGCGCGTCGGCCTCGTCGGCGCGGCCGGTGGCGCGCGCCAGCCGCAGCGCGGGCTCGGCGAGCGGGCCGAGCTCCGGCGCGAGGCGCAGGGCGTCGGCGTAGTCGATGTACGCCGAGTCGGGGTTGCCCGAGTCCTCCCACAGCACGCCGCCCAGGTAGCGCGCCACGGCGAGCTGCTGGTAGGGCTTCTTCTCCTCCTGCACCATCTTGCGGAGCCGCTCGTCCACCCGGCGCACCTCCACCAGCGCGTCCTCGTCCTCGCCGAGGGCGGCGTAGTTGAGCGCCTGGACGACGTTGATCATCAGCTTCTCGAAGTCCTCGCCGCGGTAGGCGCGGGCCTGCTCGTTCTCGAGCAGCGCGCGCCCCTCCTCGCTCACGGAGATCGCCTCCAGCGAGGCGGCGAGCCGCTCGGCGCGGGCGAGCACCGGGAGGCTCTCCTCCCAGCGCCGCCCCGCGTGCAGGATCATCCCCTGATCGAGCAGCGCGAGCAGGCGGTCGCGCTCGGGCCCGCGGCGGACCTCCTCCCCGGCGAGCGCCGCGGCGCGCTCGTGGTCGCCGGCCTGGTACGCCTCGCGCATCGCGCGCGTGCGCGAGACGTAGTCCCCGGCGCAGCCGGAGCCGAGCACGGCCCCGAGCGCGATCGCGGCCGCGCGGGCGCGGCGCACGGCGGCCTCCTACCAGCCCACCGACTGCTTGCGGAACTTCTTCCGCAGCTCCTTCTCGTCGGTCCAGGTGATGAGCCCGGTCCGGAGGTCGGTGAGCTGCATGGTCATCTTGTAGTAGACGACCTTGTCCGCGCCGACCTCCTGCACGATCGACGCGATCTGCCCGGTGAGGACGTAGTCGGCGCCGACCTGGGCGCCGGGGCCCTTGGCGGTGTCCTTCGCGACCATGCCGGACTGCTGGTAGTCGTACTCCGCGGCGATCTGCTCGCGCGCCGCCGCGTCGGCGAACGCGAAGCGGCCGGACCGCTGCAGCTCGACGCGGACCTTGTCGGCGAGCGACTCGGTGTCGATGTGCTCGGAGGTCTTGTTCCGGACGCGGCCCACCACCAGCACCGGCCGGCCCGGCAGGGCCTGCACCGCGGGCGCGCCGAGCAGCGAGCCGGTCATCTTCTTCGCGATGAGCTGCAGGTCGTTCTCGTTGAACTGGTCGGACAGCAGCTCGATGGTGTTCGGATCCTGGTACGCGCCGCGGGTGAAGGCCCGCGGGCCGCAGGCGGCGGCGAGCGCGGCGGCGGCGATCAGCGGGAGCATGCGGGGCATGGCGTCCCTCCTGGCGGCGCTACAGGCGCACGCCGAGGCCGAGGAAGATGCGGTGGGTGACGGTGGTGTCCTGCTCCACCGGGACGTCGAGCGCGTAGTGGAGGCCGAGCACGAAGCGGTCGCTCGCCTCCAGCTCGGCGCCGACCTGCGGGCTCAGGCCGAAGCGGCTCCGGCCGTTCCAGTGCATCACGCCGCCCTTCACCCCGGCGCTCAGCGAGAACGGCGACGCCGGGGTGCGCAGGCGCGGCCCCACCAGCACCAGCGTCCGCTCGAGGTCGAAGTCGTACGCGCCGGTCAGCTCGAGCAGCAGCCAGTCGTCGGGCGACCAGGCGAGGTCGGCGCCGAGGAAGTAGGGCCGGTCGTGGAGCGGGTAGCCCGGGCCCTCGCTGGTGATGGCGCCGCCCGCGTCGAAGCTGAGCTGGAAGGCGCCCGGGCCGGGCGCGCGGCGGTAGCCGCCCTGGCCCACCTCGGAGCCCTCCGGGCCGTCGGTCCTCCCGGGCGGCGCCGGCGCCTGCGCCCAGCCCAGCGCGGGCAGCGCGGCCACGAGGAACGCTGCAGCGGAACGGAGCGGTCGAGCCATGGCGAGCCCCCTCTCGCGCGGTCGAGTGCCGTCGTCCTCGCGTATCCCCCCTCGCGGGGCACCGGCGCAAGAGCCCATCCGTGCGTGCGCGGCGGCGCGCGCGGAGCGTGACGCTTGCGGGGGAAGGCGCGGGCGGCGCGGCAGCGGCTCAGTCGCCGTTCGCGGCGGCGCGCTTGCGGCGCCCGGCGATGATGCGGAGCGCGGCCGGCTCGACCCGGATCTCGAGCTCGCCCGGGGAGACCGAGCCCTCCAGGTCGATCTGGATGGGCCAGCGCGAGTCGAGGCGGATCCGCGCCGCGCGCGCGGTGCGCACGCTGCCGCTGGGCGGGGCGGCCGTCGCGACGCCGTGCCGGAGCGCGGAGGTGAAGGTGCGGCGGCGCCGGTGCACCACCGCGTCGGCGAGGCCGTCGGCGGGGTCGGCGTCCGGGTGGACCACGGTGCCCCAGGCGACGCAGGGGAGGTTGTACACGCCCACGTTGAACACCGGCTCGGAGGGATCGGCGAGCACCACGCCGTCCGCCTCCAGGCGGACCCCGGTGTGCTTGCGGAGCGCCCCCGGGAGCGCCGCGAGCAAGCCGCCCACGCGCGCCAGGCCGCGCCCGCGCGACGCGCCGGAGATGATCTGCCCCTCGAACCCGCAGCTCACCGAGGCGAGCGCCAGCGGGGCCTCGGGGTGCGTGGTCACGAGCGCGTCGATCAGGACCGAGCGGCCGTCGGCGATGGCGGCGAGCGCGCGGCGCAGGTCCGCCACCCCGAGCGCGTGGGCGATGGCGTTGCCGACGCCGAGCGGGAGGATGGCCATGGGCCGGTCGGCGCGCCCCGCGGCCCGCACCGCGCGCGCCACGAAGTTCACCGTCGCGTCGCCGCCGGCCGCCACCGGGATCTCGTCGGGCGCGAGGCCGCGCATGGCGCGCTCGGCGCCGGACAGCGTGGTCACGACCGACAGGCGCGAGCGGCGGGTCCAGGCGGGCGCGCGCGAGAGGAGCCCGCGCAGGCGCGCGGCGGCGTGGCCGTCCTGCGCCTCGGGGTTGACCAGGAACACGAGGCGGGGGAACTCCACCTCGCCGCGGGCGGAGGTGCGCACCGGCTCCATTCCCTCCGCTGCCCGCATGCCGCCCCCTTCGAAGCCCAGACGTTACACGCTGAGGCGCAGCGTTTCCAGCCCGTCCGGTGGGGCGCGGAGTTCGTGAGGAACCACCCGGGCCTGCGCCGGGGATCGCCTCACGGCTGGCCCGGGGTCGAGGCGCGGGAGGCGACCTCCTCGGCGGCGCGGACGTCCTCCGGCGCGCCGAACCGCCGCGCCAGCGCCACGGCGCGCTGGGCCGCGGTGCGGGCGGCGCCGCGGTGCCCGGCCGCGAGCAGCCGCCGCGCCAGCGTCGCCGAGGCCGCGCTCGCCGCGCGCAGGCTGCCGCTCCGCTCGCCGAGCTGCGCCGCCTTCCGGAGCAGCACGCGCTGCTCCTCCTCGGCGGTGCCGCGCTCCGCGAGCACGTCGGCGAGCGCGATCTGGGCCCAGGGCACGTACGCGGCCGCGCCGGCCTGCTCGCGCAGCGCGAGCGACTGGCGGAACCCGAGCTCGGCGCGCGCGAGGTCCCCGCGGTCCTGGTCCAGCCCGGCCAGGTGGCGCTCCATGTTGGACAGCATGAAGTCGTCGCCGAGCCGCCGGGCGCGGGCGGCGCCGTCCTCGAGGAGCGCGCGGGCCGCCTCCGGCCGCCCCTGCCGATCCTCGGTGAGGGCCTGGTGGAAGATCGCCTCGGCCTCGAGGCGCGCGTCGCCGGCGCGCCCCGCGGCGGCGCGGGCCTCGCGGACCGCGGCGGCGGCCGCGCGCATCCGCGAGGGGTCGTCGAGCGCCTCGAAGAAGACGCGGCGCGCCTGGACGAGCAGGGCGGTGGCGAGCACGCGCGGGTCGCCGGCCTCCCGCGCGGCGGCGAGCGCCCGGTCGGCGGCCGCGGCGGCCTCCCGCGGCGCGTGGCGGTGGAACTGGCTCCGGTCCACCGCGATGCGCGCCAGCAGCACCGCCAGCTCCGCGCGCACCGCCGCCGGGGCCTCGCCGCAGGCGAGCTCGCGCTCCACCGCGGCGCGCGCCGCGTCCCAGCGCCCCTCGAGCAGGTCCTGCTCGACGCGCGCGGAGAGCTGGGGATCCGGCCCGACCTTCCCGGGCAGCGGGGTGGCGGCGGCGAGGTGCAGGAGGGCGAGGGCGAGGGCGGGTGCGGGCGGGAACATCGGGCGATCTCGGGCGGCGGGGGCCGCTCGGGATGGGAGGGGGCGCCGGCCGCCTTGTGACCTCGACCCCGGCCCGCCGGGGCCGCGCCGGTGCTATGAAGGCGCCGTGACGCTCCTCCACGCGGCCGGCCTCGGCCTCTCCTTCGGCAGCCGCACCCTGTTCGACGGCCTCACCTTCACCATCGAGGAGGGCGAGCGGGTCGGCCTGGTGGGCGTGAACGGCGCGGGCAAGTCGTCGCTCATGCGCATCCTGGCGCGCGCCGCCGAGCCGGATCGCGGCGAGGTGCAGCTCCGCCGCGGCGCGCTGGTGACGTACCTGCCGCAGGAGCCTTCGTTCCCGGAGGGCGCCACCGTCGCGTCCGAGCTCGAGGTCGCGCGCGCCCCGCTCCGCGCCGCGCTGGAGGCGCACGCCGCGCTCGCGGCGCGGCTGGAGACGGAGCGCGACGGGGCGGCGCACGAGCGGCTCCTCGCCGAGATGGCGGCGCTGTCGGATCGCATCGAGCACCTGGGCGGCTGGGACACCGCGCACGAGGCGCGCCGGCTGCTCGACCGGCTCGGCGTGCCGGACTGGGATCGCCCGGTGGCGGAGCTGTCCGGCGGCGCCCGCAAGCGCGTGGCCATCGCCCGGGCGCTGCTCACGCGGCCGGACCTGCTGCTCCTCGACGAGCCCACCAACCACCTCGACGCGGACACGGTGGACTGGCTGGAGGAGGAGCTGGACCGGCTCGACGGCGCGCTCCTGCTCGTCACCCACGACCGCTACTTCCTCGACGACCTGGTGGACCGGATCGTCGAGATCACCCCCGGCGCCGGCGTCACCAGCTTCCCCGGCAACTACGAGGCGTACCTCGAGCAGAAGCTGGAGCTGGAGGCCCTTGCCGCGACCGCGCAGCACAAGCAGGAGCGGTGGATCGCGCAGGAGGTGGCCTGGCTCCGCCGCGGCGTGGAGGCGCGGCGCACCAAGAGCAAGGCGCGCATCGAGCGCGCGCGGCGGCTGATGGCCGAGCGCGGGTACCAGCGGCCGCGCGCGGCCGACCTGAGGCTGGCGGAGGCGCCGCGGCTGTCGCAGGTGGTGCTGGAGGCGCACGGGGTGGAGAAGCGCTTCGGCGAGCGGACCGTCCTGCGCGAGGTCGAGGTGGTGCTGCAGCGGGGCGAACGGCTCGGCATCGTCGGCCCGAACGGCGCCGGCAAGACCACGTTCCTGCGCGTGCTCCTCGGCGAGCTCGCGCCCGACGCCGGCGAGGTGGTGGTGGGGAAGCGGACCCGCGTCGCCTACTACGACCAGCAGCGCGCCCGGCTCGACCCGGAGCAGACCGTGTACGAGGCCGCGGGGGGCTCGCCGCCGGGGCGCACCGGCGAGGACTTCGTCGAGCTCTCCGGCAAGCGCGTCGCGCTCCGCGACTACCTCGACGACCTGCTGTTCCCGCCCACCATGCAGCGCATGCAGGTGAAGGCGCTCTCCGGCGGCGAGCGCAACCGGCTCCTGCTGGCGCGGCTGTTCCTCGAGGGCGCGAACGTGCTGGTGCTCGACGAGCCCACCAACGACCTCGACCTCGTCACGCTGAACGTGCTCGAGAGCCTGCTGCTCGGGTTCGACGGGACGGTGCTGCTCGTCACGCACGACCGCTACTTCCTCGACAAGGTGGCGACCTCGATCCTGGCGCTGGAGGGCGACGGCCGCGCGGTGCGGTACCCCGGGAACTACGAGACGTACCGGACGCTGAAGGAGCAGGCGGCGGCCGCGAACGCGCCGTCGCCGGCCCCGGTGAGCGATCGCGCGCGCGAGGCGCCCTCCGGGGCGAGCGCCGCCGCGCCGGAGCCGAGGGCGCGCAAGCCCGGCAAGCTCTCGTTCAAGGAGCAGCGCGAGCTGGAGGGGATGGAGGCGGCGATCCTGGCGGCCGAGGAGCGCAAGGCCGCGCTCGAGGCGACGCTCGCCGACCCCGAGACGTACCGCCGGGAGGGCGGCGCGGTGGCCGGGATGCGCGAGGAGCTGGAGCGGCTCGCGGCCGACGTGGAGCGGCTGTACGCGCGCTGGCAGGAGCTGGAGTCGTTCCGCGGCGGACCGGCGTAGGCCGGCGCGGTGGTATCCTCCGCGCCCCCATGAGCGTCTGGCACGTCCAGGTGAACGGCGTCCCGGCCTGCACCTCGCCGGTGATCGCGGAGGAGGAGCGGCTCGAGCCGCCCGTGTGCGGCGCGCGCAACCGGCAGCGGGCCGAGGAGTACGCGGCGATGCTCCGGGAGCGCCACCCGGGCGCGGCCGTCGAGGTGGTCGAGCACGGCTGCCCGATGCGCGGGGAGTGAGCGCCGCGGGGCGGTCCAGCGCGCGGCCTAGTCGTGCGGCTTGTTCTCGGCGTCGAGCTTCCAGCGCAGCGTGACCATCACCTTGCCCCACCCGTGGGCCCCGGGCGTGCCGCCGGGCTCGCCGGGGCGGAAGTCCACCCGCAGGTTGGCGTTGGCGATGTACCCGGCCACGGTGGAGATCGCGGGGATGGGCGCGCGGGAGAGGATGCCGAGCACGAGGTCGGTGCGGCTGGCCCTGTACAGCGGACCGGACTGCTCCGGCAGCGACGAGGCCTGGAGCTGGCACACCTCGGGCGGGCAGACGGGCGCCTGGCGGCGCAGCTCGCCCTCCGGCTCCTCCAGGGAGGGCTGGCGCGACGCGGCGGGGGCGGGCGCCTGCGCGACCAGCGCGCTGCGGGAGGAGGCCAGCCCGAGCCTGGGCATCACGGGGCGGCGGCCGTCGTCGCCCGCACGGGCTGGCAGCGAGGTGGCGAGCAGGGCGAGCGCGAGCAGGGATCGGACCATCTCCGATCAACCTGCGCGCTGGCGCGCGGCGGAACAACGCCGCCCGGCGAGACGCCCTGCCTGGCGCCGGCCAGGGGGTTGGCCCGCCCGAGTGACGCAGCGCCTCCGGCCGCGCCGGCGCGGCGAGGCGGCGGCCTCAGCCGGCCACGTCGAAGCGGTCGAAGCGCATGGTGAACAGCGCGCGGCCCTGCGTCGCCGATCGCAGCTCGGTGGCGTAGCCGAACATGCGCCGGAGCGGGGCCTCGGCGGTGATCACCTTGACCGCCTCGCCCCGGTCGGCCACGTCGAGCACGGTGCCCTTGCGCCGGTCGAGGCTCCCGATGACCTCGCCGAGGTGCTCCGACGGGAGCACGATCTCGACGCGCATGAGCGGCTCGAGGAGCACCGGGCGGGCCTTCGCGGCTGCGATCCGCACCGCGTCGGCGGCCGCGACCTTGTACGCGAACGGCTTCGAGGCGCCCTCGCGCCAGGTCGCGCCGGTGAGCGTCACCCGCACGTCCTGCAGCGGGTGCCCCTCCAGCGCCCCCGCCTCGGCCGCCTCGCGCGCGCCGTCCTCCGCCATCCGGCGGACCTCCGGGCGGAGGAAGGGGAGCGCGGCCGCCTCGGGCGAGAGCTCGAAGCGGAAGCCGCCGCCGCGCGCCAGCGGCCCGACCGCGACCGACACCTGGCCGTAGATCTCCTCGTCCTCGAGCTTGCGCTCGAACGTGGCCTCCGCGGCGGCCTCCGCCGAGAGCGTCTCGCGCAGGAGCACCTGCGGCTGGCCGGTGCGGACGCCGAGCCCGAACTCCCGCCGGAGCCGCTCGGCCACGATGTCCAGGTGCAGCTCCCCCATGCCGGACACGAGCAGCTGGCCGGTGTCGGGGTCCTCGCCCCACCGGAAGGTCGGGTCCTCGTCGGCGATCCGCCCGAGCGCCTCCAGCAGGAGGTCGCGGTCCTTCTGCGAGGCGGCCTCGATGGCCTCGGAGATGACCGGCTCGTAGGACGAGAGCCGCTCGAGCAGCAGCGGGTGGGCCTTGTCGGTGAGCGTGTCGCCCGTGCGGGTCTCCTTCAGGCCGGCGACCGCGAAGAGCTGGCCGGCGCCGAGGGAGGGGACGCGCTCCTTCTGCGACGCGTGCATGAGCAGCACGCGACCCACCTTCTCGAACTTGCGCTGGCTCGCGTTCCAGACCGCGTCGCCCTCGGCGACGCGCCCGGAGTACACGCGCAGGAACACGTACCGGCGCCGCTCGTCGAGCAGCGACACCTTGAACGCGAGCGCCAGCAGCGGGGCGCCGTCGGCCGGCGGGCGCCGCTCCTCCTCGCCGGTGTCGGGGTGGACGCCGGCCGGAGGCGGCACGTCGAGCGGGGAGGGGAGCCAGTCGCAGACCGCGTCGAGCACCTGCGGGATGCCCTTGTTCCGCAGCGCCGAGCCGCACAGCAGCGGCACGAACCGCCCGGAGAGCGTGGCCCGGCGGATGGCGGCGCGCAGGCCGCCCTCGTCGAGGTCGCGGTCGGACAGCACCGCCTCGGCCGCCCCGTCGTCGAGGTCGGCGAGCGCGGCCACCAGCGCGGCGCGCTCGGCCTCGCCCTCCGCCGAGATGCCCGGCTCGGCGGTGAACGCGCGCGGGTCCTCCGGGTCGCCGAACCGGACGGTGCGCCGCGCGACCAGGTCCTCGAAGCCGGAGAAGGCCGCCTCCGCGCCGAGCGGCCGCTGCACCGCCGCGACCACGTGGTCGGGGAAGTGCTTGCGCATGGAGGCGAGCGTGTGCCCGAGGTCGGCGCCGACGCGGTCCATCTTGTTCGCGAACGCGATGCGCGGCACGCGGTAGCGGTCGGCCTGGCGCCAGACGGTCTCGCTCTGCGGCTCGACGCCGTGCGCGGCGTCGAACACCGCCACCGCCCCGTCGAGCACGCGCAGCGAGCGCTCGACCTCGATGGTGAAGTCCACGTGGCCGGGCGTGTCGATGAGGTGCAGCTCGTGGGCGCGCCACTCGAGCCGGGTGACCGCGGACGTGATGGTGATCCCGCGCTCGCGCTCGAGGTCCATCCAGTCCATCACCGCGGCGCCCTCGTGCACCTCGCCCATCTTGTGGGTGCGGCCGGCGACGAACAGGAGGCGCTCGGTGAGCGTCGTCTTGCCGGCGTCGATGTGCGCCATGATCCCGAGGTTGCGGATGGCGCGCATGCGCCGCTCCGACGCCGTCCCCTCGCCGCGTGGCTCCCCCATGCACCGACCCTCCGCCCGCCGCCCCGCCTCCGGCCGCGCGCTGCCGCTGAGTATACGTCGGCGGCCGCCGCGCGCCCGGTTCCGGATCCGCGGCGCTTCGACTAGGCTCCGCGTCCCGTGCGAGAGCTCTGCCGTCGCTGCCTGCGCCCCGCCGCTCTCTGCCTGTGCGCGTCCCTGCCGGTGGTGCGCGCGCGGACGCGCGTGGTGATCCTCCAGCATCCCCGCGAGGCCAGGCTCGCCATCTGCACCGCCTGGCTGACGCGCCTGGCGCTGGAGGACTGCGAGCTGCACCGGGGCGTCCGCTTCGAGGATCACCCGCGCGTGCGCGAGGTGGTCGCGGCGCCGGGCGCGGCGCTCCTGTTCCCCGGGGAGGGCGCGGTCCCCGCCGCGGCGCGCGCCGGCGACCCGCCGCGGCTGCTGGTGGCGGTGGACGGGACCTGGCACCAGGCGCGGAAGATGGTGGAGGCGAGCCCGTCGCTCGCGGCGCTGCCCCGCATCTCGGTCGTGCCCGACCGGCCGGGCGGCTACGCCGGGCTGCGGCGCGAGCCCGAGCCGGAGTACCTCTCCACGCTCGAGGCGGTGGCGCTCGCGCTCGGCGCGCTGGAGCAGGACCCGGCCCGCTTCGAGCCGATGCGCGAGGCGTTCCGGAAGATGGTGGCGCAGCAGCTCGAGTGCGCGCGCGGGGCGCGGCGGAACCCGAGGCACCGGGGCGGCGGCGCGGGCGCCTGACGCGGCTTCCGGGGAGAGGCCCCAGCCGCATGGCTGGGGAGGGGTGGAACCGTCATAGTTGCGGTGCCAGCAGGCGCGCGGCGCTGGCGCCGAGCCGCGACAGGAACGGCGCGTCCGCCTCCCGCGTGGTCTTGGGCCGCGCCACCTCGAGGTCGCGCTCGAACATCGTGGCGAGCGCCTGCGCCGCGGGGGCGCCGTAGAGCACGGCGGTGACCTCGAAGTTGAGCCGCAGGCTCCGGTTGTCGAGGTTGGCGGTGCCGACCATCCCGACGTCCTGATCCACCAGGCAGGTCTTGGCGTGGAGCATGCGCGGCCCGTAGAGCCAGATCCTCGCGCCGGCGGCGAGCAGCGCGTCGTGGTACGTGCGCGACGCGGCGTCCACCACCCGCGAGTCGGTCCGGCGCGGCAGCAGCAGCCGCACGTCCACGCCGCGCAGCGCGGCGCTGGTCAGCGCCGCGAGCATCGCCTCGTCGGGCACGAAGTACGGGGTGGTGATCCAGACGCGCTCGCGCGCGCCGCCGATCGCGGCGACGTGGAGGTGGCCGACGGCGGACGTCTCCTGGTCCGGTCCGGACGGCACGACCTGGACCTCGTGCGACCCGGGCGCCTCGTCCGGGAAGTACGGCCGCAGCCCACCGGGCGGCAGCGGCGAGCCGGTCTTGCCGGTGGCGAAGGCCCAGTTCTCGAGGAAGGTGAGCTGCAGTCCGTGGACCGCGGCCCCCTCGATGCGGACGGTGGTGTCCCGCCAGGCGGCCGGGCCCGCCACGGCGGCGCTCTGGTCGTCCGACACGTTCATCCCGCCGGTGAAGCCGACCCGCCCGTCGCACACCACGATCTTGCGGTGGGTGCGGAAGTTGGCCGAGCCGCCGCGCAGCCGCGAGGCGAGCATGGGGTTGAAGCGCTCCACCTCGCCGCCGGCCTGGCGCAGCGGCGCGAGCAGCGCCGCGCCGAGCCGCGGCGAGCCCGCGTCGTCCACCAGCAGCCGCACCTGCACGCCGCGCGCGGCCGCGGCGGCGAGGGCGGCCAGCACGCGGGCGCCGGTCCGGTCGCGCTCGAAGATGTACATCTCCACGTGGACGTGGTGCCGGGCCGCCGCGAGGTCGCGCTCCACCGCCGCGAAGTAGTCGTCGCCCTCGGCGAAGAGGGCGACCGATCGCGCCGTCTCGGGCGGCGGCGCCTGGAGCCGGATCGCGAGCCGGGCGAGCTGCCCCATGCTGGAGAGGTCGCGCGCGGTGGCCCGGTCCCACGCCTCCAGGTACGCGCCGCGGGCGCGCTTCAGCACGTTCAGGCGCAGCTTCTTGCGGTCGAGCCGCCGGGGCCCGACCACGAGGTACACCGCCACGCCCACCACCGGCATGGCGGCGAGCGCCAGGATCCAGGCCAGCGTCGCGGTGGGGGAGCGCCGCTCCAGCAGGATCCAGCAGCTCGCCGCGAGCACCCAGGCCGCCTCGAGGACCCCGAGCACGCCCGGCGAGGGCAGCGCGTCGAGGAGCGCGAGGTCGGGGGTCCACATCCTCGCGATTCTACACAGGGAGCGGGCGGGCGTGCCGGCGCCTGCCGGGCCGCCGCGCCTGCGGCGAGCGGCGCGGTACCCACCCCCCACGGCATGGGGTACAACGGAGCGTGTCCGGCCGCCGCGCGCCTGCCTGGCGGCCGCCTGCACCGGGGGAGTCCATGTCCGAGCCCGCCGCGGTTCCCGCCCCGCAGCCCACGCCGACCCCGACCCGCGCGCCGCAGCAGCGCGCCGGCCCGCACCGGTGGCGCTTCTACCGGGTGGGCGGCCTGGAGCAGCCGTACCTGGAGACCGGCGAGGACCTCGCGCGGCTCGCCGAGCTCGACCAGAAGCTCTGGGTGGCGCTCTCCTGCCCGACGCGGGGCCTGGAGCTCGACGCCCGCACGCTGGAGCTGCTCGACCTCGACCACGACGGCCGCGTCCGCGCGCCCGAGGTGCTGGCCGCGCTGCGCTGGTGCGAGGAGCGGCTGGTGGACCTCGAGTCGCTGCTGCGCGGCGGAGACGCGCTGCCGCTGGCCGACATCGACGCCGCGAAGCCGGCCGGGCACGTGCTGCTCGGCGCCGCGCGCCAGGTGCTGTTCCACCTCGGGAAGCCCGAGGCCTCCGCGGTGCTGCCGGCCGACGTGGCCGACCTCACCAAGCTGTACGAGAGCACCCGCTTCAACGGCGACGGGGTGGTGCCGCCCGAGACCGCCGACGATCCGGAGGTGCGCCAGGCCATCGCCGACGCGATCGCCTGCGCCGGCGGCGAGCGCGACCGCAGCGGCAAGCCCGGGATCGACCGCAAGCGGCTCGACGCGTTCTTCGAGGACCTGGCGAAGCTCGACGCCTGGGCGAGGGCCGGCGAGGCGGCGGACGTCGCGTTCCTGGGCGAGGCGACCGCGGCGGCGTGGGAGGCGTTCCACGCGGTGAAGGACAAGGTGGACGACCACTTCGTCCGCTGCCGGCTGGCCGCGCTCGACCCGCGCGCCGCGGTGGCCATGAACCGGTCCGAGCCGGAGCTGGTGGCGCTCGCCGCCCGCGACCTGGCCCGGTCGCGCGAGGAGGTGGCCGCGTTCCCGCTGGCGCGCGTGGAGCCGGGCCGCCCGCTCGCGCTGGGCGGGCCGGTGAACCCGGCCTGGGCCGCGGCGCTCGCCGCGCTCCGCGAGAAGGTGGTCGCGCCGGTGCTCGGGGCGGACCGGGGCTCGCTCGCCGCCGAGGAGTGGGAGCTGCTCTCGGCGCGGTTCCTGCCGTACCAGGCGTGGCTCGGGGCCAAGCCCGCGCAGGCGGTGGAGCGGCTCGGGGTGCCGCGGGTGCGGGCGCTGCTCGCCATGGGCAAGGCGCCGATCGAGGCGCTGGTGGCGCGCGACCTCGCGCTCGAGGCGGAGGAGGCCGCCATCGGCGACGTGGTGCGCATGGTCCACTACCACCGCGACCTGGCGCTGCTGCTCCGCAACTTCGTCTCCTTCGCCGACTTCTACGACCCGCGCCGGCCGGCGGTGTTCCAGGCCGGCACGCTGTACCTCGACGGCCGGAGCTGCGACCTGTGCGTGCGGGTGGACGACCCGGGCGCGCACGCCGTGCTGGCGGCCCACTCGCGCATGTACCTCGCCTACTGCGAGTGCCGCCGCCCGGGCGGCGAGGCCATGAAGATCGCGGCCTGCTTCACGCAGGGTGACTCGGACTACCTGATGGTGGGGCGGAACGGCCTGTTCTACGACCGGCAGGGGCGGGACTGGGACGCCACCATCGTGAAGATCGTGGACAACCCCATCTCCATCCGCCAGGCGTTCTTCTCGCCGTACAAGAAGTTCCTGCGGATGATCGAGGACCAGGTGGCGCGCTTCGCCGCCGCCAAGGAGAAGGCCTCGGAGGCGCGCCTCGCCTCCGGCGCCGAGGCCGGGGTGGGCGCGGCGACCGGCGGGAAGCCGCCCGTCCCGGCGGCCGTGGACGTGGGCAAGATGGTCGGCATCATCGCCGCCCTGGGCGTGGGCGCCGGCGCCATCGGCACGCTCCTCGGCGGGCTGGTGTCGGGCTTCGTCGGCCTGGAGCCGTGGTGGGCGAAGCTGGTCGCGGTGCTCGGGGTGCTGCTCGTCATCTCCGGCCCGTCCATGCTCATCGCCTGGCTGAAGCTCCGCCAGCGGAACATCGGCCCGGTGCTGGACGCGAACGGCTGGGCCGTGAACGGCCGGGTGAAGGTGAACGTGCCGCTGGGCGCGGCCCTGACGCAGGCGGCGGCGCTGCCGCCGGGCGCGCGCCGCACGCTCGACGATCCGTACGAGGACCGCCGGGCGCGGGCGCGCCGCCGGCTCGCCTGGCTCGTCCTCGCGGCCGTGCTCGCGGGCCTCGGGCTCGCCCGCCGCGCCCAGGTGTGGCCGTTCGCGCCCCACGCGCCGGAGGCGCCGCCCCCGGCGGTGTCGCCGGTGGTGCCCGGCCGCTAGCGGCCCTTGGCCGGCTTCGCGGGCGCCGCCCGCACGCCGGCCGCCCCCGGGCTCCGCTTCAGGATCCGCTCCATCTCGTCCATGGTGGCGTTCATCTCCTCCATGGCGGCCGCGAACGGCGCGGGCGTGGTCATGTCCACCCCCGCCTCGCGCAGCAGGTCCACCGGGTAGCGCGAGCCCCCCGCGGCGAGCATGGCCAGGTAGCGGTCGCGCGCGCCGGTGCGCCCCTGCGCCTCGTCCTCGCGGATGGCCCGGGCGATGGCGGTGGAGGCGACCAGGCTGGTGGCGTACTGGTACACGTAGAAGTCGTAGTGGAAGAAGTGCTGGATGTACGTCCACTCGGCGCCGTAGAGGTCGGCCACCTGGCAGACGCCGGCGTCGTGCCCGTAGTACTTGCGCACCAGCCCCAGGTACAGCGCGCTCATCCTCTCGCCGGTGAGCGCCTCGCCCTTCTCGGCGAGCTGGTGGATGGCGAGCTCGAACTCCGCGAACATGGTCTGGCGGAAGAGCGTGGTGCGCAGCGACTCGAGCCGGTTGCCGAGCAGCGCCAGCCGCTCCCCGTCGTCCTTCGCCTGCCCGATGGCGCGGCGGAACAGCAGGTTCTCGTTCAGCGTGGAGGCGACCTCGGCCACGAACGTGGCGTAGTTCGACGTGGCGTAGGGCTGCTTCTCGAACGCCAGCACCGTGTGCATCGAGTGGCCGGCCTCGTGCGCCAGCGTGGAGACGTCGGTCCACTGCCCGTTGAAGTTGAGGAGCTGGTACGGGTGCACGCCGTACACGCCGGTGGAGTACGCGCCGGCCCGCTTGCCGGTCACCGGCAGGAAGTCGGTCCAGCCGCCCTGGAGCCCGGCCCGCAGCTTCGACACGTACGCGTCGCCGAGCGGCTTCACCGCGTCGAGCGTGAGCGCCACCGCCTGGTCCACGTCGTAGCGGCGGTCCACCGCCTTCACGAGCGGCACGTACAGGTCCTCGTAGCGGAGCGCCGGCAGGCCCAGCATGCGCTGCCTGAGCTTCAGGTAGCGGTGCAGGGTGGGCAGGTTCGCGTTCACGTCGGCGACCAGGCGCTCGTACACGGCGGTGGGGACGTTGTCGCGGAACAGCGCGGCCGCGAGCGAGGAGTCGAACCGGCGCACGTCCCGCTCGAACAGGTGCGCCTTCACCTGCGCGTACAGCGCCGTCCCGATGGTCCGCTCGTACTGCTTCAGCGCGCCGAAGTAGGCGTGGAACACCTTCTCGCGGTCGGCGGCCGCCGGGCTGGTGCGCGCGCGCTCGTA